>JAFTOZ010000052.1 GCA_017463565.1 Clostridia bacterium
ATGGTAGAGAAATGATCGTAGGTCTCCCCCATGTAGGTGACGGTTGTATGCAGAGTGATGATACGTACGTACTGACCCTTGGCAAGCGAAGGGGTTTTGCCTGCTGCAAGTTCTCCTGCAACAATCTCGGCATCCTCAGCGTTGCGGTACTCCAAAACGGTATCTACCGTGACGTAGAAGGCGGTGACGGAGCAACCGTTGTAGGAGTCGGCTCCGAACAAAAACTCCTTGCCGCTATCCCCCGACTCGTCCAAGAACAGATGGTAGACGTTGTTGCCGTCTCCGTCCAAAAGCGGTGTTCCGTTCGAGTTCTTGGCCACGCCGCGGTACAGCACCCAATCTCCTGCGCCCAACGAACTGTGGGCGGTGGTGGCGTTCATATAGGCGTACATAGTACGTGCCGCAGCCAGTTGCGTATTGAACGCCGCGTGGATACGCTGGCTGACAGTATAGAGTGCGCTATTGATCAGTGCCTGCTTTTGCACAGACAAAGAATAGCCAATCACCCCCGAAACGGTCGTGATGATAATGGCCGTCAATAAGATGGCCACCACCATTTCCAAAAGGGTGAAGCCCCTTTTGTTTAGTCGTTTTCGTAGGCGTTTGATCATTGGTCCTTCTTGTTGTAGAGTTTGTCTGCCTCTTGGGGCGAAATATCGTAGAGAAGCACTTTGTTGTCATTCAAGCCGTCTCGACCAACCGCCGCGACGAAGATGACGGTATCCTTGATTTGTTGGGTCTCCCCGGGTAGATGAATGACGAACTCCACCTCCACCGGCACCTCGTCGCTGAAACTGACGGAGAATCCGGAATCGTCCTCTTCGGGTTGGGTGGGATAGAGAATCATATCGTGTTGCACTTGTGCCGCCAACTCGTCCATTCGCTTTGCGTTCATCACGGTGCGTTGACCGATACCCAACACGGGCACCATGCTGGAGGAAACGAGCGCAATGATGGCCACCGCCAACACGCACTCCAATAGGGTAAAGCCCTTTTTGCTATGCCATAGCTTACGCAAGAATTTTCTCATCAGTTCACCTCCACACCATAGTAGTACCAGCTCATGTTACTCAATGGCAGGTTGTCGGGATAATCCCAGAATTCGTACAGGTGGTAGTATCCACCGTTGTGCTCTTTGTTGTAGATAGTGGCCTGGTATGCATTGCCACCGTTGTATTTAAAGACCGTATCGGACAAATCAGGTGAAGTACGTACGTAGTTCATACAAGTGTTCGCTGCGCCACGGTAGCTGAATTTGTCTGCCACGTACATACCGTAGACGTCACTTTGTCCCGAGCCTGACGTATTGCTGGTGCTCACGATAAAGTGGGTGTAGCCGCCGCCCTCGTAGGTGGACGCATTTTCATACTCGCTACCGTTGGGCATATAGACGTAGGCGGCGGTTTGGAAGTCCTCTACCTGGAAGGTAATGTTGGGACCCGTACCCACGATATACATACGGGGTTGCAGTTGGACGTAGGCGTTATTGCTGGGGTTAGACGCATATGCAACCGCATCGGCATCGAGATAGGGATTACCGTTAGAATCGTAGTGAGTAGCCTCGGTATTCTTGTCTACTGCCACGTAGCGCACACCGCCAAATACGCTGTATTTGTTGTTGGTAGTGAATTTATCCAACCAGGTATCGTCCAGTATGTTATCCATACCCTCGTGCAACCAATCTGCCAAGCCGTTGCCCGTCACCTTGATGTGGGTATCCTCTTGCAGATAGAGGAATACACGGCCGTTACCGATGATATTCACAGTGTTGTCCTTGTCCTTGGACCAAGACAAATAGGTGTGCTTGGGCAACACGATATGCAGGTCTTTTGCCTTCGACTCGTAGGGCTTGGCAGGATCTTCGCAGGTAAAGAAGGTCCAGGTACAGTCGGATTGCATACCGTCAAAGCCCATCGCATCGCCCCAACGCCAACAGCCGTCTTCGTCTACCTCTTTGGCATAAGAGGAGGTGCGGTCGTGCGAACCGCGCGCAGGCGAAGTGGTATAGGGAGTGTTGAGTCCGTTATAGGGCTGTGTATAGGCGCTGACGGCCGCTGCCGGCACGTAACCGCTCTCAAAGAAGAACATACCGACCGGGCGGTAAACAGAGCCGTAGGGCACGTTTTCGAGGGCACCGATTTTGCTGATAATATTCTTAATGACCGAATCACGCAGTTTTTCCAACCAACCCTTTTCCTCCTCAGGCGTTTTCTGGCTGAGCCAGTTGAGGTAGGAAAGCATATCCGTCATAGCCGACTCGCGCGAAACCACCAAGATATCCGCATTCTTGCGTTGCGCCTTCATGGCCGAGGCGTAATTCTCGGCGGATACACGATAGTAGTGTGCATCTTCGTTACCGTCGAAGCCAAGGCCTGCCCAGCTGGTGACGGAAGCAAATTCACGCTCGGTCCACTTGCTGAATACCGCACTGATATAATCCACCCAAGCGCCGATATCCCAACCGGAGGGTGCAGGACCGATGTCCAGGTCACCCAATCGGTAGTAGGACACGCTCATTTGGTTGTTTGCGTTTTTGTTGAGTTGGATATGACTCTCGGTGGGGTCGTTGCTCTCCAAGCCCAAAATAGTATTGGCTGCGTTCCCGTCCTTGTTGGGGAACACCCAGTTGTAGGCAACGGCACGTGAGTTCCAATACTCCTCGCTACCCAAATCCATCTCCTTTTCCTCGAAGGTGGGTGCGGTGATAGAGAAATCCTGCACCGTAAACTGTGCCATAGATTGCGCAAGCGCCGATTCATAGCTCTTGACACTAATAGAGAGGGAGTCTCCACCCTTGGGCGGAATAGTATCGAGGTTCTTTGAAGCCAAGAAACCGCTAGCCCCCGAGTTGGGCAGGGTAGGATAAAGGGTGACAGCGGCGTATGCACTACCCGTATGGGGCGCCGTAGCGCTATCGAGGGGCATATAGTCACGGGCCAGAATATCCAGGAATGATTCTTCACCAAGAACCTTACTCTTATTTTTTGCGTTTTCGTTGGTATACAGATAGACGATCGCAGTATCAACCAAAATGGACTTGATCTTATTGGAAAATACGTTGCTGGCCGAATCGGTAAATACCAGGTTTGCTTCCGTACCGATCACGCCCGTGATTCCAATGCGCGCACCACCATTTGTGCTGTGACCAATCAGACAGGTTTCGTCCATATCTATCCTGCGCGCGCTCAGCACGTATTGATAGGCGGAAGAAGAAGCCTTGCTGGAATACAGCACGCTGGAACTGCCAAAAATGAGCACCGATGCCTTGGGGGCATAGAGATGTTTGGAAACCTCTGCCCCGCCGTCAATCAATACCGCGGGATAGACCGCAGTAGTAGTCGTAGAGGCGGCTACGTAGATAGCGCCGTAGCAATAGGAACCGTCGATAACAAGCGAGAATTGCTTGCCGCAACCGTCGCAGAGCCCGTCGAAGTTATTGTCGTCACAGCGAGCAAGACAGTAGCCACAGGTGTCACAAACACCGTTGTAATTCATATCAACGTGCGTACTGCCAAAACAACGGCCGCACGTAGCGCAGGGGCCGTAGAGGGCTGCGCCCTGACAAGCACCGCATTCGCCCGAAGAGACTCCGTTCAAAAGCACGGTGGCAGAGATCGCACTCGATTGGTGTGCAATCAGGGCGTTGGCGTGCAGATATGCCGAGGCTGTGGACAGTTTACTTTCCTGACAGCGCACCACGCTATTGGGCGCCAAAAGGGAAGCTGCCAGATTTTGACGGTACAACTCCACCGAGGGCGCTACGCCAAAGTACAGGTCTCCCATTATGGAGCAAGACGTGACGGTAAAGGAAGACTGCGCCGCAAGTGCCATATTGAGGACACCTGTTGGCAAGTTGACAGAACAAACGTTGCAATAGCCGTCCGAATCCGAATCGACGTGCAAGCAACCCGTCACGGCACAATCACCTTCTACGGTGAGACGGCTGATCAGATGCGGTTGAGATTGGTCTGCAAGGGCGGCTTGCAACGAGTCGAAGTCGGGATTGACTTCTTCGGACAAACACAGAATATCGGCACAGGCAAGAGAGCCCATAACACGCAACGTGCTACCCGGGGCAACTACGATTCGACCCTTGGTGATAACGTCGCCCGTGACGACAAGAGAACTGTTGACAAAGAGAATAGAAGTAGGCTCTTCGCTGTAGACCCCTGCCTCTTTGCCGCTGGTTGAATAGACGGTATTAACTCCCTCGATATACACCGGCATTGCCGCAGCACCTACGCTATGGTAGTCGGCGGCATACTCAAGACCCGTTTCGCAGGTGGCACCGTCCACCAACCACAGGAAGTCCAACGTTTTGGCGGTACCCGTACCGTACAGTTTGACCTTGCCACCCACCGAGGCAATATGCTTGGTGTGGGTGGTGCTTGGCGCACGCACCGTAACGTCGCCGTGTACGTCCACACGTGACTCGGTGCCCAAAAGTTGTGCGGTGGCGGCTACGTACAAACGCCAACCGGAAGTATATAGATCTGCGGCATTGCCCACGATAACGGCGCCTTTGACGGTACCTGCGATATACACACGGCCGTTCGCCCAAATGGATCCGTTGACCGTCATGCCGTGGCCTATGCCGACGTCACCGGTGGCGTTGATGGTGCCTGCGCATTGGAACAAAGCGGTATTGGCATCTGCCGTGGTATTTGCGGCGGCGGTGGTATGGGCAAAAATAGCTAGCCAACCTTCCTTGCTGGAAACGGTGTGCGCATTGATTCTTTGGTTGCCATCACCGAGTTTTACTGCGTGCAGACGCACGTGATGGGCATCGATATTTCCCTTGACGGTACCGCCGTACAATGCCAAAGAACCGAAGGTCTCGTTATTTCTGGCGGTGCTGATATTGTTGATCGTAGCACCGTTGAGGTGAATGTAAGGCGAACGGTGGAAATCATCGTTGATCTTGTCGGCGTAGTCGACAAAGTTGATATGCTTGTTTTGCTCGTAGCCAAAGAAGTCCTGCCAATCTGCCGTTCCTTTTTGCCAAAGCGCCATATCGGAATGGGTGCTATTGGTAGTCCAATAGATACCGCCGTCGATAATGGTGGCGCGATTGGTGGCGGTGTGTCCACTATCTACCGTGCCGCCGTAGTAGCCGGGCGCGGTCAGAGCACGGTATTGCGGCGTATGCGAAGCAGAGGTAAACAAAGGCGTAGAATCCTTGAGTAGCACAACACCCGACATATGGTTGGAGGCGCCCGAAGAACTCTTCTTGACGTATAGACTGATCAGATAGTTGACCTTGTAATTGTCGGTGGCAGTTTTGAAATCCACACTCCCCCTGACGTCCAATCCGTGCTTGATGACGGTTTGGTAGGGATAGACGGTGGGCTTATAGATAGAGCGCATTTCCTCATCCGAATAGGCGTGGCGGAGCAGGTTGCGCACGGCCAAAGAATCGGTGGGATCCTTGACACCGCCCTGGACGATGATGCCTGCATTGAAACTCATACTGCCGTTTGCAGACAGATTGGCAACCGTCAAGTTGCCGCCCACCTTGGTCTGGCCGTAGTTATAGGCGGTGGAAGAAGTGTCGGTATGTACGAATACTGCATCGCCTGTGGTAGCGGTAAGACCCGTACCTGCGTTGACAAAAACGCTGCTGCCGATGGTAGCATTCAAGCAATGCAATTCGCCTGCGTACACCTTGCCCAACACCTTACTGTTGATGAGGGTGACGGTACCGTTGGCTTTGAGGTCTCCCTTGACGGTGCAGTTTTGCAAAATCACGCTATCGCCTGCGGTGATGGTACCCACCTCACCGTTCGTCATGGAAACCTTGCCTTTGGCCTTGATTTCGTCTACCACGTGCTCGCCAATCTTGGCGCTGATATTCACGTCGTTCTGCGCGTAGATATGACCGCTTGCACCCCCTTTGCCGACCACGGTCACACCCGGGTTGAGGGTGACGTCACCGTTGGCAAACAAATCGTTGCGCAAAGTCAAACTGCTGATTTCCAGCTCGCCGTAGGAGGCAACGGTACCAAAGATAGAATAGAGCGTGGTGGTATTGGTACCGATGAGGTGCAGTTTGCCGGTAGAGGTCAAAGACGCCGCAACATCGTTGCTGATATAGTAGGGCTCTGCCACGTCCTCGCCGTTGTAGAGATAGATACTGGGATATTCCCTGCCTGCAGCCAAGTCTTCGGGAGTCAGCTCCTCGGAAGAAAACTCAAAGCTCATACCGCCGGGCGCAGTGGTATATATATTGTAGTCGCGGAATAGCGACAGCATATTTTCCGTTTTATTGTCGTCCTCAAAGGTGAACATAACGCTCACCGTTTCGCTGGCACCGTTGTACGTGACGGTGACGTCGCCGTAGAGGAAAGAGTTGGTCAGTCGGAAGCGAATGGCTACGTTGCTCATGTTGATGGCGTTGAGCAATTCCTTGTTCTCATCCGTCTGTGGCAGGGACTCCAGGGCCGTACGGAAAGAGGCGGTTGCAAGAATGGAATCATGCTTGCGGTTGCCGTCTGCATCCGTTTCTTCCAACGCACTGACCAGTTCGAAGAAAGAGGTGTTGGACGTGGAGTCCGCCATAGCAGAGGCAAAGCACTGACCAATTGATTTGGCCAACAGAAAAGCCTGTTGCTTTGCCACGGTGGTGGTTGTGGTTTTGTTGAAACTGGTGGCAATCAACGTCACGGATACACAAACAAGCGCAATCACCGTGAGTGCGATGATTGTGTAGAGCAAAGCGGCTCCGCGCTTATTTTTGACGATTTTTGCCACTTGAGAATTCATGTTTATTTGAGAGTCTCTCCGTCGAGAATAGCCTCGCATCCCTCGCAGGGCACGCCTTCGGTAGGATCGTCCAACGCTGCCAAAGCGGCATCGTATGCGGACTTGTAGTAGGGCAAACCACAGTTGCGGCACTCGCACACCTCACGGCCGTATTCGCCCAAGGTAGCGCTGTCGGGCGTGATGACGGCAATATGCAGTTCAATGCCCTCGCCTACTCCTTCCTCGAGGAAATTGGCGTCTTCGATACTGATACTGCCACGCTCCATAAAGATGCCGTAGGTGGCAATCAGAGTAGCCAATTCTTGTACGTCCACGCTATCGTGTGCGTAGTCCAACTCCAACACGTATTTGTTGTCTCCGGTGAGACATTGTACGGTAGCGGCGTATTGCTTGGTAGCGTAGTCGCCCTCGTAGAGGGTGATGGTAGCAGGATAGAATCCCGATTCGTTGCTATGCACGATCATCTCCTCGAAAACCTCGGCATTGCCACCAATACCGTATAGGTGGCACAGAGGAATCAACCATTCGTTAGCAACGCTGTACGAAGCGGAGGAAACCACCACTTGCGACCATTTGGCAGCGGCGTGCTTACCCTCGAGAATTTGCTTCTGCAAGTAGTTTTTGCAAGCAGCGCTATTCTCGGCAAAAGCAGCAGGGATTCCCATTTGGGCAAGCGTCAGCAACTTTTGGTCATTGGCGGCCTTTTGCTCGGTGATTTTCTTGTCGGTGTCTTGCATGGACACAATCAAGTCTTTGATACCGTATTGAGGAATCATGATAGCCGCAAACAAAACGATGACGATCGCCAATACGATGAGCAATACTTTATCTCTTTCGGTCATTTTGAATTGCATACTTTATTCCTCCTGTTGTTGACCGCCAAAGAAGTTGGCGGCGTTGTCCTTGACGGCTTTGGATGCCTCGTTGACGACCAAGAATCGCAACTCTACCTCCGCCTCGCCACCAAGGCTGGTGGTCGGGTAGGCAAAACTGTCCTCGGTATCAAAGAAGGGAGATGCGCCTACTGCGTGGCAGATATCCTTGACGAGGAATTCCTCCGTTTCGTTCAAACCAAAGGTGAGAGAGAAGGTAGAGGCTTCGTAGTCAAACAGTATACTGCCAAGTTTGTAGGAATAACTCTCGGGGTCGGGCAGGGCGCGAATGCTCCCCTCCACCACGTCGGTGAAACGCTCGACGATAGACTTGGTGTTGATGGCGAACATACTGTAGTAGGTATCCTCCACTACAACCGTAGTATAGCGGTAGGTAAACTCGATATCGGTATCAAGACTACCTGCGTCCACAGCGAGCGAACTGAAGGGGCTGACTGCCATACCCCAGTTGTTGGAGTTGAGCAGGTCTGCCATGGTTGCATCTGCCTGCGGTGCGTCGGTACCCTTGCCCTCCGCAAGGATCACCATCTTGCCGCGATAGTAGCAGTACCAGTAGCTGTTGTCATAGTCGGGATCCTGCAGGGGCAGAGCCACATTGACCTCGGCGGTATCACGCATGAAACTGAGCGCGCTATAGAAGAAGCGCAGATTATACAGTTCGTTATCGTAGTCGGTACCCAAGGAATACTGTTGCAGAGCCAGTTGCATCAACACGTAGTCCACCACCTCGACAAAGTCGGTGACGGGCTTGTAGGAAGACTCCTCTGCAAACAAATAGGTGCGCAACGCGGTCAACTCCTCTACCGACAAATCGGTGAAGAAGTCGGGCTTGGTCTGACGCATAAACTCAATAGCGGTAATGGCCTCTATTTCGCTATTGAGCTGTGCCAACTGCTCGGTGAGTTTGGCGTTAACACGCTCGGTGAACTCGTAGTTGTCAGCGGCTTGTTTGAGTTTTTTCAACTCTGCGTTGCGAGCCAAATTGAGGTACACCAGACCGCCAATAGCGGCGCCCACCAAGAATACCACCAAAACCATGACGTACAGTAATTTTTTGGTGATGGGTATCTGGCGCGATTTGGCTCTTTCGCCACCCGCCGCTTTGAATAGGTTGATATCATTTCTTCTCTTTCTTGCAGCCATGATACTACCTCCTGATAAAGCCGCCCAGCGCATCGCTGAACGCGTTATAGTCCAACAAAGACATACCCTTGACAAAGCCGGGCAACGGCAGGTGAGAAATCATAATACCCACCGAGTCGGCAATATCTTGCAGAGCAGAATCCAACACCACGGCGTTACCGGTAATATACACTGCCTGAACCTCCGACTCGTCGTTGCGGGTCTGGAAGTAGCGAATGGTGCTGTTGAGTTGAGAACTCAGCTCGCTAATGAGATAGGCAACGTCGGGATGCTCGGGGTCGGAAACGTACAGTACCGAACTCTTGGAGAATTTGGCAACGAAATTTTCGAACACCGTAAGGGTCACGAACGTATCCTTGAAGTCCAACAAGACGAAGGTGTCTACCAACAGACGACGGTCTGCGGCGCTACGCTTGTACTGACCAATCAACTTGGCAATGGCGTTGGGCGCAATGTCCAACACCGTGGGTTGCATACTCAACTCCATAGCGGCGGTGTGCAGATTGTCTATGATCTCGTTGGCAACGTAGGTCACCATAATGCGCAACTTCCACGCCTTATTCTCCCCCTTGAAGCGCTCCAACACCACGTAGTCGATGGTATTGTTGCTGGCCTTGCTATCCGAGAAAAGTTCGGAAGTGATGACCTTTTTGAGCTTAGCGTCGGGCACGTCGGGCACGATCATCTCGCGGAAAACCACACGCGACGAGTCGATGACGTAGGTCACACGGCCCGGCTTAATGTTGGTGGTCTGCAAGCAGTCTTGCAAGGACTGCGTGAACACCACCATATCGCGAATAGAACCGCCCTCCATGCTGCCTGCACGGGTGGAAATGTCGTAGAAGCTGTTGACGGCAATACGGTTACCCTTCATGCCGCCGTCGAGCAATTTGATTTTGTCGTCACTAATGTAAATGCAAATCATAAGGACTCCTTTATATGCTGTAGGAATTGAGCATGGGTTGCAATACGGCCAACAGTACAAAGCCAATCACACCTGCCATGACAATCATCATCATTGGCTCGAGCATGCCCGTAAGCGCCTTGGTAGCTTGGGCGGACTCTTCGTCAAAGTAGTCTGCCACACGAATCAACACGTCGCTCAACACACCCGATTCTTCACCGACAAACAGCATGCTTGTCAGCAACGGGTCGAAGATGTTGGTGGAGCCAATCGCCTTGGACATAGGCTCACCTTTCTTGACCATAGTTATGGCGTTTTCCATACACTCGTCGATATAGCGGTTGCCCACGATCTGCGTTGCCATTTGAATGGCGTCGATGAGCTGGATACCGCCCTCGTAGAGGGTAGCCAGGTTACGCGCAAAACGAGCGGTATATATCTTACGGAGCAACTTGCCGATACCGGGCATACGCACCTTGAGCTTGTCGAGGAGATAGCGTACCTTGGGAACGTTTTTGATCATCGGCAACACGAAGTAGAGAATCACACCCGCCACCAACAGATAGGGCCAATCCTTCTTGATGAAGTCTGCCAAATCCAACAGGAACTTGGTGGTAGCAGGCACTTCCGTCATGCCCTGCACCATATTGGGCAGAATGGCCGTCACAAGCAAGATAACGACCGCCACGGTAATGATACCCAAAGTCTTGGGATAGCGCATGGCCGATTTGACCTGGTTGCGCAGCTTCATATCCCGCTCAAAGTGGTCCGCAAGCTTATTCAAACAGGCATCTAAGTCACCGCTCATTTCGCCTGCCTTGACCATATTGATCATCATAGAAGGAAACGCTTTGCCCTGCTTGATGAGTGCCTCGGAAAGAGAGTTACCCTTTTGCACCATCTCGTAGACGTTGCCGATCACCACTTTCAGGGGGCCTTTGTCCGTCTTGCTATGGAGCATGTCCAAACCGGTTGCCAAAGGAACGCCCGCCTTCAGAATGGAGCCCAACTGGGAACAAAAGGCAATAACTCCCTTCAATGGGAGCGCCTTTTGACCTTTGGCCTCATCCTTCAGGCGAGTATAGGAAAGGCAGTAGTTACCGTTTTTGGTAACTAACAGCTTGATTTCCTCGTCGCTCTGGGCAATCATGGTGCCACGCACCGTTTTGCCTTCGGGAGTTAGGGCTACGTAAGAGTATTTTTGCATACCGACTCCTTTTGATACAAAGTATCAATTTATTATATCATCACAAGACTACCTTGTCAATAGCAATACCTAATGGTATTGAGCCCTTGTTTAGAGGGCAGATTGTACGTTACAGCTGCCCCACTCGCCGCTTGCGGAGATGGTCAGACGAATCACGAAGCCATCGGCGTTGCGTGCATAGGGAGGAGCAACCAGCGTTTCGCCGCTGTGAGAGGTACCGTGGTTTGCGCACTCGGCAGACAGCCCCACGATCACGTAGTTCTCGTCCACCACAAAGTGGCCTGCGTGTGCGTACGCGACCTTGTTAGTGCCGGTCACGGCATTCGCCACTGCCTCTGCATGACCAAGCACTTGGCTATCGTACTCGCCGACCGCCTTGACGTAGTACACCGTCACGTTGGATCCAAAGGCAAGTGCGTCCACATTGCACGCATTTTGTAGATTATCAACCTGCACTCTAACCATTTCGCCTGCCTCGTTTGCAAAGGCGTTCTTGCCTACGGATATGGTGTTCTCAGGCAGGATCATGGTACGGATTTTGCTATTGTAGAAGGCGTTTTCGCCCACCACCAAGCTGCCTGCAGAGATACCCGCCAGAGAGGAAATACCCGTCCCCTCAAAGGCACTCTTACCAATCACCAACTCGCCGGAGGCAAGAATAGTAACGGCGGCATAACCCTTGCAGTTGCCTTTCTGTACGCCCTTGCAGTAAGCGTTGCCAATACAATCTGCACCGCCCATGCAATCTTGCAATCCGGTACAACCGCGGAAAGCACCCTCCTCTACCGTAGAAACGAACATCAGGTTAGCATAGACCAGATCGGTACAATCGGCAAAGGCTTCGCGAGAAACGGTAGCCACCGCACGACCGCAGGATACTACTTGAACGTTGCTACCAACGAAGGCGCGTACGCCGATGACCACGTAGCCCGCCATCATAGGATTGATAGCGGCAATTCTGGGCACTTCGACCTTGCCGTCCACTTCGTACTTAAATCTGTCACCTGCGGGAGACACGTACTTAGCAGGATACTTGATGAGGGTAGCAACGTCGGCCTCTACGTGGTAGAGAGCGCCGTCTGCAACCTGATAGATACCCGAGTTGACGGAGATGGTAGAAAGCTCTGCCAAGTCGTCCAAAGCACCGTGTACCAATACGTCGCCTTCGTAGCCGGTGGCAGCCAGATATTCTACCTTGCTACCCATAACGATGCTCTGCAACGAGGTGCCTGCAAAGGCGCCCTTGCCAACGCTCTCCACCTCTCTGATGATAACGTTGGTCAACGTTTGCTGTGCATCGGAATTAATCGTCCATCTGTATACCTCGCCAATGGGCCAACTATAAGGCTCGTTCTCGGCGTTGTATGCCATAGCACCGCGAGCGTATGCATAGTCACCCACTACGGTCAAGCCGGTGGGTACGTATGCGATATTCGTGTTCATAAAGGCGTAGTTTGCCACTACCTTGACGTGGTCGGTCAAGGATGCCGACGAGCGCACGTTGCCCAGGTTGCTACCCAGGAATGCGCCTTCGCCAATGGTGTGGATGCTACCCACGATTTGCATTGATGCCAGGTTTGTCTTGCCGGCAAAGGCATACGCACCAATGTTGCCACCCGTCATGGACAGGTTGAGGGACACCAGAGTGCTATCCTCGCCGGAAACCAGCTTGCCGCCCTCGTCCGTGGTAACCTTGGCAAATGCGTAGTCACCCACCGTGTGGACGGTGTAGAAGGTGATAGACTGCAAGGGCACGTTGGCAAACGCATACTCGCCCACCCTCTCAAACACTTCGCTGGGCACGTAGAGAGAGGTGATGGAAGTACCCTCAAAGGCATGCGCACCAATGCTGACCAACTGGCTCTGTTGCAGTGTGCCAAACACCACGTTGCCCAGGGTGCTGACACCGCGGAAAGCTTCGGCCTCAATCACGCGCAAATCCGAGTTGAAGCTGACGGTGCTGACGCTATCGGAGAGGGTCTCACCAAAGTCGCCACCCACAGCCAACACGGGCTTGCCGTTGATCTTGTCGGGGAAGTAGATATCGCCCTTGCAAGCATCGCAGAGATCATCTTGATGCAGACCCAGCAACACCAGACCCTCCTCGTAGTCGGCATACACGAAGCACTCTGCAGGCGTATAGAGGAACATATCCACGTTCTCTACGTAGCCAAGTGCCAACAGATATGCCTTGAGCAAAGGTGCGTTTGCAGGCAGTTTGACTTGCATACCAACCATTCTCGTGAAGATTGCCACAGGCACACCCTCAACGTAGGGCAGGTCTGCTACGTCACGTTGGAAGTGGACGTACTCCAAGCGGAGATTGCCCTCGAAGGCACCTGCGCCGATGGCGGTCACGGAGCCGGCGATATCCAAAGCAACGGGGCCTTGCACCAGGTCAGCAAAGGCGTATGCGCCCACCGATTGCAGGCCCTCCCACAGGGTCAGGGTCGTACCGCTGGAAGCACCGATCGTATGCAGATGACTGCCGCGGAATGCCTCTTCTCCCACAGAGGTGATGACGTTGCGAATGATTGCAACCTCTTCCACAGAGGTGTTGCGGAAAGCACGCGCGCCAATGCTCTGGACCGTACCGGGCAGGCTGACGTAGCGCAATGCGCTAGCACCGTCAAAGGCACCGTTGGGTACGGCAGTAATAGAGGTATCCACAAGCAACGCCTGCGTCAACAGCGTGCAACCTGCAAATGCGTTCTCGGGCAGAGCACGGATATTGTTCATCAACTCAATAGAGGTGATGGTGCTACCTGCAAAGCCCTCCTCGATAGCCACGACGGGTTTGCCCTCGATATAGTAAGGCACGACCACGTCGGTAGAGGAAACAACGTCTGCCACACCGGTGACGTACACGCCGTCTGCTTCCACACGATAGCTCAAATCGTCACGGTTGCTGACTTCTTTGTAGCGGAAGCCGCCTGCATTCAAATGGGCCACCAAACCGCTCTTATGGGGCAAATAGATTTCCACACCCGAACGGAGAACTTCTGCTGCATCGGTATAGACGTTACCCTCAAAATAGAGGTGCGTCAAACCGTTTTCTGCAAAGGCATAGGCACCCAGGCGTACCGCACCGGTGGGATTGTAGGGAACAACCAACTCACGCAGGCTATCGGGCACACCGTAGAATGCGTAGTCACCAATAGCCGTTACTGCGGCCTCGGCATAGGTCTCGGGCAGGATCACACGGTTGTCTACCAACAGCGAGGAGGTAGGCAGGAAGGTGTGCAACTCCCAACCCTCGTCGTAGCGTGCGTACAGCAAGCCACGCTCTGCGTCGAAGGAATAGCCGTCCAAATCGTACTCGTACTTGTAGCCTTCCTCCTCTGCGTGGACGTAAGCAATCTCACCCAAGCGGATACAACCTGCAAAGGCCTTAGGCGCGATATGCACGCCCTTGCCAACGTAGAGAGAGTGCAGTGCCACGGCACCCATAAACGCACCCTCGCCAATCTCGACGATAGAGCTGGGCAGATAGAGACCTGCACGCAACTCGTCCGTTGCTTGTACGCCCTCCAGGCGAATACAACCCTCAAATGCATAGGCAGGCAGGATACTCACACCGCTATGTAACACGACGTTGGTAAGATATTCGTTGTAAGCAAAGGCACCGTAACCGATATGGTTGATGCTCTCATCCAAAACAAACTCGGCAACCTCGTTAGTCACGGGGTACACGATCACCTTTTCCAAACCGTCCACAGCACCAACCAACAGGCTATAGCCCTCGCCACGCAGTACGCGATAGCTACCGTTGGTGAGATAGGGCTCTTCGCTGCTGTCTGCGGCATAGGCAGGATTGGGAATTGCTGCCAAAGCCACCGACTCAATGCGGTTACCGTACAAGATACCCTCACCCACGTTTTCTACGTAGCGACCCATCACAAAGTGTTGGATACCAGCCTCGGCAAAGGCAAAGGCGGCGATTTCCTTGACGGGTTTGCCGTTGATATAGGCAGGCACTACCAAGGTAGCGTGATCTGCGCCGCAGTCGGCAAGACCGGTCAGAGTGATCCACTCCGTCTCGGTATAGGTGAAGCAAGCCTTGGCGGTGTGTTGTGCCACGACAAAGCCGATAGCGTCACACAGCGTGACGTCTGCTCCCATAGACAGGGTTGCATAGCCACGGTCGGCAAGATATTCGTAGAGGTTGCTGTTTTCGGGTACGTCAATCACCAGATTGCGACGGCCGTAGCGGATAGCACCCTCGGGCATCGTGAGCGCATAGCGTGCCACCTCACCCATCGTCTCGTCGTAAGCCACGTAGCGACCGTCCACGAGAGCGTAAGCACCCTCCGCGTCGGGCGTATAGATACAAGCGTAGCCCTCTTCGGTAGCGTAGTATATACCCTCTGCATCCGCATAGTAGATGGGCTCTACGCCACCAAAGATGCCGGTAGCAGAAGCCAACTGTTCTGCGGTGAATTCCAAATCACCGTCGAAGAATACCGAGGTCAAATGCGTTGCGCCGGCAAAGGCACCTTCGCCAATCGAACGTACGGTGTCGGGAATATTGATGGTGACCAAACGGCTGTACTCAAAGGCACGTGCGTCAATGCTGACGGTACCCTTGGGCAACACGTAGGTGCCATCGGTGGTAGCAGGTACCAGACCTGCGGGATAGACCTTGAGAATGACGTTACCGGTGTAGACACCATCCTTGATTTCGCGCGCATACAACACACCGTCGTCCATATTGGTGAAGGTGGTGTTGCGGCTGCTGACGTTGATGATGGACAGATTGATAGCGCCGGAGAACACACCTTGACCCAACTCGATCAAGCTGGAACCAATCTCGGCTGCCTCCAAACGAGTGTTGCGAGCAAACGCATAGTCACCCACAGACAAGATACCGTCCGAAATCAACACGCCGGTCAAGGCACAGTCTGCAAAGGCAGAGTGACCGATGGTTCGTACGTTGATACCGAATTGTACGCTGCGCACACCCCAGCTTACGGACAGAGAACGTCCGCCCAGTACGGTCAACACTTTATCCTTGATACGCACGGTCAGATGATCCACGGTAGCCACGTAAGTGACGGTGCCGTCCTCGTGCTCCTCAGTGGTGGTGCTGACGATACGGTTATTCACGCTCAAACGGCCACCAACCAAGTGGATTTCGTAGCCGTCCACTACCAAATAGGTGGTGTTGCTACGTACGGTGCTGAGCTTGTGCTCCTCGGTGCTACCGTCGGGCAGTACCACCGTAGCGGTGCCAACACCCGTGGTATTGAAGACGACCTCGGCATCCTCTTGCACGCCAACCAAACCGTTACAACCGGCAAACGCATAGTCGCCAATGGTCACGATGGAAGAAGGCAAGCTGATATCGGTCAGGTACTTACAATCCATGAAGCAAGCGGTAGCAATCTCGGTTACGCGGTTGCCGATGACGATACGCTCCAGCGCACTACCCTTGAAGGCGCCCTCGCCGATGGTGGAAACGCTTTCCATCATATCGGTAGGCATCTCTTTCAGCGCGGTGCCTGCGAATGCATAGTCGCCGATAGCGGTGATGGTACCCAATGCGACCACCTCGCCACACACGTTTGCACCCTCCAACAGACGGTCGGGGATTTGCGTAATGGTAGCAGGCAGGGTGATACTCAACAGACCGGTATGGGCAAACGCACCCTCGCCAATCACCATCACCTCGTCGGGAATCACCACGCTCTTGAGGTTGATACAGTTGCGGAATGCATAGTCACCAATGGTGGTCACGCCGTCGGGCAGTACGATATCGGTCAAGGACACACAGTCTGCAAACGCACCCTCGCTGATGGTGAACAGCAGGTCGGGCAGATTTGCCAAGGACAACAGACCGCTGTTACCAAACGCAGCCTCGCCAATAGACTTCAAACTGTTGATCAAAGGCATCTCGATCAACGCCTTGTTGCCGTAGAAGGCACGTGCAGGAATAGCCGTCACGGCCGACTCGGGATTGATATAGTAGGTAGAAATAGCGCTAGCACCCTCAAAGGCACCTTCGCCAATGCGCTCCAGGTTGCCGCCCAGATCCAAGGCGGTGACGTCTTGCCCGTTGTAGCAGTAGAAGGCGTACGCACCAATTTCGGTGATACCGGTAGGCACAGCCAACACGCCGGACGTGTCGCCAACTGCCGTGGGCAGTACCGCAAGCAGTACGTTGCCCTTGGTCAGAGCGTTATAGACGTACTTACCTGCCACCGTCACAGAAGACATGGGAGACAGGCTGTAGCCACCTGCCGTCGTCACACCGCCAAAGTTCTTGATACTGGTAGCACCTGCAAACGCACCCTCGGCAATGAAGACCGTCTGGTCGGACAGAGAGTAGGTGGTTGCGGTGGTGGTAGCCAGCACCTGATAGATATACTCGTCGGGGTTGACAACGTCGTCTGCCTGGAAGTTGGTGATCATACGCAGGCTATTGTTGCCCTCCTCTACTACCTTGAGCATAAAGTTGGGAGCAATGCCACGGAAGGTGACTTCGCTTTCGCCTTCCTTGATGACCAGATTGCCAAATGTACCTACGAATACGTAGTTGCCGATATGGGTCAGATCCTCGGGCAGATCCACGTGCTCCAAGCGAGCGTTGTGCGCAAATGCACCGTCGCCCAACGAAGTCACACGGTAGCCGTCCAGATAGCGAGGCACGATGATTTCTACCAGTTGCTTACCTTGGTCGGTCAAGCCCACGATCTCGGCCTCCAGACCGTTGATCACACGGTACTCAAAGTTGTCTGCACCGCTATACTCTACCAAGTCTGCGCCAATAGAAGCTGCAAAGACAGCGAGAGAAGTAGTGGTTTCCTTGCCCTCTGCGGTCAGATAGGTGACGTCCACACCCTTGGGTGCGTAGAAGGTCACCTTGCCACCGGTTGCGGTCACAAAGGAATCGATAGACAGGCGCAGATCTGCGTTCAGATAGACTGCCAACGACTTGCCGGTCACCTTGAAGGCTTGCGATCCTACGGTACGTACCGAGGAAGGAATGACGATCTCCGCCAAAGCAGAACCTGCAAAGCTCTTGTCACCAATGCGACGCACGCCGCCCGGCAGAACAAGTTGCTTCAGACGGCTCCAAGAGCCACCTTCCGACTCAATCTCAACCAAACGGGCACCGTCGATATAGGCAGGCAGCAACAAGCCGTCGTTCAGCACGGTCACGTTGCTATATCCGGTCATCACGGCCTCGTTGTCGTTGAGTTTGACGATATTAATATAGGAGGAATAATCCACCTCAACCAAGGTGATGGGACGTCCGTCGCGCACCTCTTGGCCACCAAAGGCTCTCTCTGCGTCGAAGGAGTAGATCACCAGGTTGTCGTTGCAACCCTTGAACACGTTCTCGCCCAAGCTACCTGCCGTGGGCACGCCAAGTACGTGCACCTCGGTCAAAGCGGCGTTGTAGGCAAAGGAAGTGTTGTCCAGATAGCCACCGGTACCCAAGAAGATCACACGGCGGAGGGATCCCAACTCTGCAAAGGCGTTACGGCCAATGTTGGTGACGGATGCAGGAATGATCAGGGTCTCGATCGTATCAATACCGTAGAACACAGCCGCATCAATGCGCGTCACGGGCAGACCGTTGATTTCCGCAGGAATAATCATGGTTGCCATTGCCTCGGTGGCATTGACACCCACGATCGTGATCTCGTCGGGAATCAAATCGTTGCCCTTGGTATCCAGCTCCTTCACGGCAAAGGTATCACCGGATACGAACGCACGGAAAGCCAGACCGTGGCTACCTGCGTAGGTCTCTACCAAGCCGCCCTCCAAGCCGTACACGGTGAATTCGGCGGTATTGTAACCCACGAAGACCTGCTCACCCAATTCTTTGGGTTCACCGGTGAAGATGACGGTCGTCAAAGAAGGCATATCCTCGAACACACCGCTTGCAACCTTACGGAGCGTGGTGGGCAAAATCACCTTGGTTACGGCACGCTCACTGCCACCGGTAGCCTCGTAGTAACAAGCACGGAAGGCACCTGCGCGGATTTCGCTCACACCCTCGGGGATCACAACGGTGCCAACCGCACCGCTTTCGCCACCAACACCGTAGTAGGCGTACAGCACGCTGCCGTCCTTAGACAGAATCATCTGGCTGTCTGCAGGCACGGCGAAGGATTGGTTATTAGTAGCAACGACCACGTCCAAACGACTGGAAGCGGCAATCACGTCACCCTCCATCACGTATACACGGTCACCGAAGGGGTTGCCTGCAATCTCTGCCACGTTTTCGCCAATCTCTACGCGCTCCAAGCTGTCGCAACCTGCAAACAGGTTACCGCCCAAAGACAGTACGCTATCGCCAAAGCTGACGAGATAGAGGCTCTCGGCGTTTTCGAACGCATGGTCGCCCACACGCACGATATTGCCTTCCAAACGAATGCTCTGCACCTTGGAAGAAGCAAAGCCGTATGCAGCCACTTCTACCACGGGATAGCTGATACCGCAGATATATGCATAGTCGGGTAACAACACGTTCTCGCGATACTCTACGCCATTCCAACGGGAATCGTTGGTGTCGGCAATCTGCACCACAGCACCCTGGGTAGTACCCACGTAGGCAAGTACCTTTTCGTAGAGGACGTAGTTCTCCTCCACCAAGATAGGCTCCTCCAGAGGTGCGTAGTACAACGTGTCGTCAAGATCACGGTAGTAGCCCTCGACCACGCTCTCTACGCCACCCAGAATGTGAGCGACGACAGAGCGGTACAGATCGGCCACCGCGGCAGGACGGCTCACACCGTCTTCTACCACGTATTGCAACTTGCCGTCCACCAATACGGCACCGTCAATCACGTCTACCTTGAGCATACGCTCGTCGGTACGCAGATACAGACCCATGTCTTGGTAAGCGTCGTAGATCAAGTTGCCATCGATAGCAACCAATGCGCCGTCGCGCGCACGCTCATAGTACAAATCGGTATTGCCCATTTCGGTGCGGTCTGCCAACAAGCGCAGGCTATGTTGCAACAGAGCACGCTCTGCCAAAGGCTCAAATGCGCGGCTGACCGTGTTGTAGGTATACAGCGCACCGCCGTTGGTATAGACGTATGCAGGCTCGTAGCCGCCCTCACTCTTTTCGACAAGAGCGCTATAACGGCGGAACAAATCCTCCAAGCCCTTGTTGGGCAACATTTCGCCACGGTAGTAGACAAAGCCGTCAGCGGTGTCTACCTCCAGCAAAGTCTCGCGACCTGCCAGGTTGTGAATCAGGAAGTATTTCACTTCATCTGCCAACATATCGGGCAGAATTTCCATACCGGCGGCGCTCAACACGCCCTCGGCATATTGATAGTATTCGGTTTCGCCCATAGCCTGATAGACCACGTAGCGGCGCACGTCAAACATATCGTCCAGTACGGGGCTGAAGCTACCCAAATCGGACACCCACGCGTCTGCATCCTTGCTATAGGTATAGCGAACGCCGTCCAACTCGTACACCGTCTTGTCGGTGGGATTCTCCACACGCAGAGCAAAGTCGAACATTTCGGCGGGGATATAGCTGATCACGCTCACCGAGCCACTGTCGAGGGTGATGGTTGCACCCACGGGCGCATAGACCGCCAAGTCTTCCAACAGGGCGCTATTCTTCACGGTGACGTCACCGCTGAGGTAGATGCGGCGCAACGTATCGGGCAGCACACCGTAGTCATCCGTCAGTACGGAAGCGTCCAACGTGGTGATACTGTCGGGCAAAACCAGGTTGACCATACCGTTCACACCGTCGAACGCACCGGGAGCAATAGATACTGCCGAGTCGGGTGCAAAGGTAGCGTCAAACACGTGGTAGACGTACAACAGACAATGGTTGCCGTTGTAGATACCGCCACCTGCGGAATAGTACTTGGGTACTGCGTAGTTGTTGGTAATCTCCACCTCAGACAGGTTGGTACAACCCATGAACACCGACGCAACGTCGTCCTCGGCATACAGCAAATCCTCCGAGTAGCCCAGTACGGTATTGTTGGTCAGGGTAAAGCTGACGGTGGCCAGCACCGTAGCGTTGCGGAATGCATAACGGCCAATCTGTGCCACCTTGCCCAAGCTTACCAAGCCCAAGCGGCTACAACCCTCAAAGGCGCCCTCGCCCACCGTCAAACCGGCCTGCGGTTTCGCCATACTGACCGATACAACCTTGACGCTCTCAATCACGTCGTTGCCGGCAAATGCGTGGTCTTGAATCTCACGCACGGGCAGTCCGCCGATATAGGAAGGAATCATCAAATGCTTGTGGTTGCCAACCGTACAGCCGGTATGACTCTTCACGCCCGTGATGATCACGTAGGCGCTCATGTCGATTTCATCCAGAGCCACCTCGTAGGTCAAGCACTCAATCCATTGTTCTGCAAGAGGCAATTCCTCGATATACGCAGGCACCATGGAGTATTGCAGACGCAAGTAGCGGGTCAACTCGGTGTTGCCGGCGTAGCACTCCACAAAGCGGCGGTTGACACGGATACCGTCCACGATACCAACGCCCAACGAAGGCGTGCCCGTGATACGCAGTTGCATCAAAGCAGTACAACCGGAGAATGCGTAGTCGCCAATTTCCAGTACGCTCTTGGGAATCATCAAGCTCACCAAGTTGCGACAATCGGTGAATGCGTTTTTGCTGATAGTCTGCAGGCCGTCAGGCAGATAGATATAGGTCAGCGCCGTACAACCCTCAAAGGCGTGCTCGCCAATGGTCTTGACGTTGGCGCCCAAAATCACGGTCTCTACGTCGGTAGCACCGTTGAATGCCAGGTTACCCACGCTCACCACGTTCTTGCCGTTGATTTGGTCGGGGATACGCACCGAGCGGCGGTTAGCCTCGGGCACGTCCTCGGCGTAGTAACGTACGATCTCCACGCCGCCGGTGACGTCCTTTACTGCAAAGTACTTGCTTTCGGTGATGGCAGCCAAGGTAGCGCGAGAGAGTGCGGCACGGGTAGACGCATTCTTGAACACACCGTTGTTGGCGGTATAGAAGCATACGCCCGAGCCTTGCTCGTCAAAGGCGCCTGCCTCGATCAAGCTCTCGTAGCCCATATCCAACAGATATACGCTGGTCAGACCAATCACACCCGAGAAGGCGCCTGCCTTGATGACAAAGCCTGCAATCTCGGTGCTGACGGTCAGCGAAGTGAGTTTTTGACCGGCAAACGCACCGTCATCAATACCCACCACGGGCACACCGCCAATCGAGGAAGGAATGGTCACGTACTTGTGCGAGGTGTTGCAGTTGTGGTTGAGCATACCCTCAATCCAATAGCCTTCCTCGCCACCCACGACTTCCAATCGCAGAGAGAAGCAACCCCAATAGGAACCAACGTTGAAGCTGATACCGTTGTTGTTGCAGTACTCCTCCAACGAAGTAGCCACAATGCCGTAGACCTTCAGGTTATCCTTGTCACAGCCGTAGAACAACTCGGTACCCAAGGAGGAAACGATACCCTCCACGTAGAGTGCCGACAGGTTGCCACACTCGGCAAACGCACGCGAGCCAATACGGGTCACACCCGAAGGCACCGTCACAGACACCAACTCGTCGTGACCGGCAAATGCCAGATCCAAAATCTCCGTGACGGGTCTGCCGTTGATGGTATCGGGAATGACCAGTTCGGTATCGGTACCGTTGTAGCCCTTGATACGTACTTCGTTACCGTTGATATATTCGTAGCTGAAGGTGCTTGCCGCGCTGATTTGACGGTAGGTCACAGGGGTCACCTCGCCGGCTACGACGTAGTTTTGCATTGCCCACAGCAATAGGTTGCTGCTGCTGTTTTCCATCGGGCAATAGACGTAGACGATGACGTTTTCGCCAAAGATCTGTGCGCCCAAACCGCCCGAAATGCCGCCGGGCAACACGTCGTCAGAGCCCAGATAGAAGGTATTGTCTGCGCTATCCTTGAGTCCTACGGAATAGGTTGCGGAACCCTCGGGGGTCACGTTTGTTTCTTCCAGTACGGTGTAGCGCTCTTTCTCTGCCAGACTCACGGGATTATAGGTAATATCTGCGCCTTGTACGGTAGCGTAGACCAGACCGCTGGGCGTATAGAGAGTCGTCACATCGCCCTCGGTGTAGGAATATGCGCCCGTCCAATCGTACTCTACGAATTGCAGGTCAGCCACGTTCAAGCGGCCAAGCTCTGCCTTGTAGTTTTCGACAGATCCGCTATCCTTGCCCTCGCCCAATGCGTTGGTAGCAGTAGCAAAGCCAACGCTGCCGAGGAAGCGCACGATACCGCTTTCTTCTACCTCGTTGGTGCTACCCACGTAGTGAGCCAAAGCATCCACCACGGCATTCAAACCGCTGCCGATGCCCGTCTCGAAGTAGATCGCCTCCAAGGGACAACCGTCAAATGCGTGCTCACCCACGTATACCAAGCCTGCAGGCATATTGATATAGGTCAGGCGGCAGTCGGCAAATGCATACGCGCCAACGCTACGCACACGGTTGAGGTTGACCTCGACCAAGCGCTCGTTGTATGCAAAGGCATAGTTGCCGATATGCGTGACGTTGTCGGGTACGGTATAACTGGTAACGTCGGTCGTGGACAGGAAGCTGATCAGCGTATAGGTTTGCTTGCCGTCCTCGTCCAACACGTCATTGCCGTCCTCGTCGGTGTTCTTTTGCAGAATAGCACCGCCCTCGTAGGCGTATTGAGGATCGTTGGGATTGATCTTGATGATGGCAAACTTATCGTTGTCTGCGCCCACCTCGTACAGGTTGGTCACGTTGATGAATGCACCCTCCTCAATCTCACGGATACCTGCAGGAATCACCATACGATTGATACCGGTACAACCCTCAAAGGCAAAACCGCGAATGCGAGAAATCGCCATCAAAGAAGTTCTGCCGTTTTGGATGCGTTGGA
>JAFTOZ010000053.1 GCA_017463565.1 Clostridia bacterium
ATAATATCCTCGTCTGTAGTATATTTTTATTATAAAATAAAAAACGGCCGTATGTCAACAGCCAATACAAAATTATTAAGCAATATAATAATTTATTTATGCCTATCCGTTCTCACTCCAACGCCACACAGGCTCCTCGGGGTTAGAAACGTCCCAGAAGATATACCCCGAGCGTCTTTCGGGTGCCAACTCATCAAAAGAACGGTACACCGCCAACGCATAACGAATGGCATTCTGCAAGGTCTCACCGCTCATCGTCTCGTAGTTATCAATGCGGATGGTCACGCCCGAGCGCAACTCTACGTACATCGAATGGTTCTCAAAGTGGATTCCGTCAAAGAAGGAATAGAATTGCAACCCTTCGTGCTCGCTCACGTTGCCCAAATCCAACAGCGCCTTATTCACCGCGCCCTCCGAAGCCAGCTTCTCCCCCACCACAGGGTTACTGATACTCACCGAGTCCACGTGCGTTGCCATCAAATACAGAGGATCGCTTCTGTCCACGATCGCCAGTATCTTCAAGTCCACCGACAAAATAGCATAATCGGTACGGTTGGCAATCTCCATACTCATCACCGCCTCTCTCATCGTCACGTGGATCACAACCTGCGAGGGAAACTTACGCTCGATAGAGGTCACCTCAAGGTAAGGATTCGCCCTTTCGATCTCTTGGGTAGCGGTTTTTTCATTCAGGAAGAAGATATTGGAATTCAACTTAATGCCCGAACTTTCCGCAATAGCCTGCTTGTCGATATATTCGCTATAAACGGCATTTTGCACCGAGATCTTGCTCACGGTAAAAACCGTCATATTCAAAATCACGAATACGACTACTACCGCGATGACCGCTATCAATGCAATAATTCTTCCGTTTCCTTTCATTCGATTTCTCTTTCTCTCAAGATATCCGCACCCAGGCCTGCAAAGCAGTCCTCAATGCGCTCATACCCTCTGTCAATAGGAGCAAGTTGCTCAATGATAGTCGTACCGCCGGCAGCAAGTGCCGCCAACACCAGTCCTGCGCCTGCACGCAAGTCAGGCACACGCACACGGGCACCGTGCAGCCGCCTACCCTCAACGTACGCCACGCGCCCCTCCACACGGATACACGCGCCCATACGTCGCAACTCCCTTGCCAGCGCAAACCTACCCTCAAACACACGCTCCGCGACTATCGCGCGCCCGACTGCGCACGCATTATGCGCCAAAGCCAGCGCTTGCATATCTGTTGCAAAGCCGGGATAAGGAGCGGTGCACACACTAAAAGCCTGCCCTCTTCCCGAGGATAACACTCGTATTGTATCACACCACGCCGTCAAGTGGCAAGAGTTATTTTCAATTTTATCCCACAGTGGGGCTAGCAGAGGTCTCCCGATCCCATGCAGGCGCACCTCACCCCCACAGGTTGCCACCGCCGTCACCAGGGTTGCCGCCACGATTCTATCTGCCACCGCCTGCCATACCGCACCCTGCAAAACACCCCCTCTTACTCGCATTTCGCGGCCAAAAACCTCTATTTTTGCCCCACAACGGCGCAATAGCGCCACCAGATCCAATATTTCCGGCTCTACCGCCACGTTTTCAAAAACACTCACCTCCCCAAGACTACTTGCAAAAATCAAGAGATTAACGGTTGCCCCCACGCTGGGATAGGGCAATCTATACCGCCCTGCACGAGCGCCTTCTGCGTTTCCTATCAGCACGCCGTCCTGCCACTCAAACCGCACCCCCAGCGCACCCAATCCTGCCAAATGGATATCAATAGGTCTGCTCCCAATCACGCACCCACCGGGTTGGGCAAGCACCACGTGCTTACATCTTGCAAGCAAGGGTCCCAGCAAAAACACAGACGAGCGCATCTGCCCTGCCGCAGGATGACGGCAATCAAAGGAGGATATTTTCCCTGCGTCCAACCGTATATCCTCCCCCTCTCGGCGCACCTTCACCCCAAGCGTACCAAGTAGCGCCGCCATCTCCTCCACGTCCCGAATCCTTGGACAGCGCAACAGGCGCAACTCTCCCCCAAGCGCCACCGATAGCGCCATCATTGGCAACACCGCGTTTTTCGCAGGTGGCACCGCATACTCGCCGCACAACGGCCGTCCCCCTCTAACGACCAGCCTTTCCATACTCCACACCCAAAGGACGGTATCTGTGTCTGTCAATCGACAGTAGCACCCCAACGGCCGCCATAAAGCATACGAGAGAACTGCCGCCGTAACTCACAAAAGGCAGCGGCACACCCGTCGGGGGTACGCACCCCGTCACCACCGCAACGTTCAACAAAGATTGCAACCCAAACACCGCAGTCACCCCATAAGCAAGCAATGCCTCAAAACGCGAATCTGCTCGCGAGGCTATTTGCAACCCCAATACCGCTATGTAGACGATCAAGGCCAGTACCGCCAATGCGCCCACCAAGCCCAACTCTTCACCAATTACCGAAAAGATAAAGTCAGACTCCGCAAATGGCAAAAACAGATATTTTTGGCGGCTATTGCCAAAGCCTACCCCAAACAATCCACCCGAACCGAGCGCATAATAGGATTGAATCAACTGGTACCCCTCTCCTTTTGGCGAGGCCCAAGGGTCCACGAAAGCAAGCAACCGTTGCAGACGGTACGGCTCCAGGGCAATCAGCACAGGCACCGCCACCAACAGAGGCACCAACAGTACCAAAAACTGCTTCCCTTTTGCTCCTGCCACGAATAGCATGGATAACATCAACCCCACCATAATCATGGTCACCGACATATTGGGCTCCAATAGCAAGAGCACGCAATATACCAACCCCATACCGACGGGTGGCAACATACGCACAAAGGAATCGGGCTTATGTTTATCCGCATAGGCCGCCACAAAAAACACGTAGGCAAACTTTCCGATTTCCGAGGGTTGCAGGCTGATAAATCCCAGATTCAACCACCTTCTTGCGCCGTAACTTTCCATACCCAGCGCCGGCACGAACACCAAGCACATCAACAGGATTGCAAGCACCGTCAACACCCAATGCGCTCTCCGTAGCCATTTCGTTGGCAACCTGGATGCTGCGACCATACTCACCACGGCCAAGAATGCCGCCACCGCCTGCTTTTTCACAAAATAAAAAGCGTCGCCATAGCGCAACTCTGCGCTATAACTGGATGCAGAATACAGCATCAACAGGCCAAACAAAGCCAACCCGCACACCGCCACCGCCAGGCGCACACCAACGGGGCTCAACTTAGATGCGCTATCTTTGATAGCGAGCAACGGCTTTTTCAAAATCAAGCCCCCTTTCATAGTAGTTTTCATACGCGTCATACGAACTGCAACCGGGCGAAAACAACAGGTTGTCGCACCCTGCCACCAAGCCAACGCGGACGGCAGTCGTTACGTCTGCGCACACCAACACAAGATCGTGTTTTCCAACCTCCTCCGCCTCCTTACGAATTCTTCCTGCACTTTCCCCAAACGCAATCACCCTCACCTCGTCTTCCAAAGTAGCAAAAAAGGCAGCGAAACTTTCCCCCTTATCGTGACCGCCCATCAACAAAACGGTCGTCCCACACATACTCGCAAGTGCCGCACGCACCGCGTGCAAATTGGTCGCCTTGCTATCATTAAAAATCTTCGGCGCCCCCTCCCCAATACACTCCAGGCGCATTCTTTCTCCACGGTAGGTAGCCAACACCTCTTTCCACTCCCTGCGATACCCTACCGCAAGGCTAGCCAAGGCAAGCGCCGAAAGAGCGTTCACCAAATTATGTTCCCCCAGAAGCGCCACCTCACGCACAGGCAGCACACGCTCATCGCGGAAGTAGATTACCCCCTCACGCACGCAAAAATCAGCAGAACAAAGCAAGGAATACGTACGGCATTCCAACCCCTCTCTCTCGGGCATCTCCTCGTCCAGCCAGCGTGCATAGCCCCTCCTGCACAGGTCTAACAAACGGCTTTTTGCACGAATATATTCCCCAACCGAACCGTGCCTTTGAATATGATCAATGTTGATATTGGTAATCAAGCCGTAATCAGGGCGGTATAGCCGGGATTGCACCAGTTGAAAACTGCTCGTTTCCACTACGGCATACTCGCCACTCCCCCACCTCTCACCGCTAAACGGTATACCGTTATTCCCCACCGCGCGCGCAGACTCTCCTATTGCAGACAGTAGCTTTTCCACCAAATTCACCACCGTGGTTTTACCGTTTGTCCCCGTCACCGCCAACACGGTTGCCGAACACAGCGTATATCCAAAATCCAACTCGCTCAAAACAGGCACGCCGCGACTTCGCAAAAGACGCACCACGTCGTGGTCTTCCCCCACCCCGGGGCTCACCACCGCACAGTCCAGGGTACTCGCCCCCTTTGCCACCGCCACGCGCGTCCATTGCGGATAGCCACTTGCCTCTGCCACCCGATCGTCGTACCAAATGGGTTCTCCGCCCAAAGAAAACAAGCGGTCCGCTACCGCCTGACCGCTCACTCCACGTCCTATCACCAAAACGCGCTTACCCTTCCACTCCATAGCAACCAACGTACACTCCCAGTACCGCCAAAGCGGCCGCAATGCAAGTTAGCGCTACGTACAGCATACACACCCTCGACTCACTCCACCCTTTACGTTGCAAGTGGTGGTGCAAAGGCGCCATCAACAAAAGGCGTTTCCCTTTGCTCAGGCGAAAATAGCCAACCTGCATAATTACTGATATGCAGCTGACCGCAAACATTATACCCATCAAGGGCAGATACAGAGTAAAACGGCTAAAAACGCAGGTAGCACACACCGCCCCACCCAGCGCCATCGACCCGGTATCCCCCATAAAAATCTGCGCTTTCGAAACGTTAGAAATCAAATAAGCCAACAGACCGCCCGCAACGCACAGGGCAAACACCGTCATCGGATACAGAGTCTCTTGTTGCAAGCCGTAGCCCAATCCAACCGCCGCCATTGCCACGAATCCCCCCATATACACCAAACTCGTAGCCCCGGCCAACCCGTCCAATCCGTCCGTCAGGTTCACCGCATTCGTTCCTGCGATAAACACCAACGCCACAAAGGGAATGATCCCCCACCCCAGGGAAACCGCGCGGTGAGTAAAGGGCAACAAAATCACCTCGCCAATGCTCCCCTCCTGCCATACGTAAAAGCCCAGCACCAACGCAATACCCAACTGCCCCAGTATTTTCTGGTAGGGGCGCAATCCACCGTTATCCGCACGGCGGATCTTCAAATAATCGTCCAGAAAACCAAGCACTGCATACGCAAGCATACAGGCAGAAGCAACCCCTGCCGCTCCCCATTCGCCAACAACGATAGAAGGTACCACCACCGCAGGCAAAATAAAAATCCAACCACCCGCAGTCGGCGTCCCCTGCTTTCCTGCATGCTCAACCACGTAATGCAAAATAGGCTGACCTGCCTTCAAGCGGTGCGCCACCTTCTTCACCAAAGGCGACAGCATTGCTGCCACCGCAAAAGACCCTATCAGCGCAACGACAGCCCCGATCATAATTCCTCAATCACCGCATAGTCGCTATACGGCAACAGTTCACCGTTCACCTCAACCGTCTCTTCCGCACCTTTTCCTGCCACCAACACCACGTCCCCGGGCTTCGCCAGTTTTGCAGCACGGCGGATAGCAAGCGTACGGTCAAGTATCACCTCGTGGCTATCCGAATAAGCCACCCCTGCCTCCACCGATTTCGCAATTTGCAAAGGGTCCTCACTTCGCGGATTATCTGAGGTAATAATCACGTAATCCCCCAGGCGAGAGGCAATTCTCCCCATTTTCGCGCGCTTATCACGGTCCCTATCCCCACCGCAACCAAACACCACCAAGAGTCTACCTCCCAGCTTGCGGCAAGCACGCATACTTTTTTGCAACCCGTCAGGTGTGTGCGCATAATCCACCACGAATTGCACCCCGTTTTTCTCAATACAATCAAACCGACCGGGCACGCGTGCTACGGCAAACGCACGTTGCACCGCCCCTGCGTCAATCCCCAGATATCCCGAAAGGGTTGCCACCGCCAAAGCGTTATACACGTTAAAATTGCCGTGCAAAGGGGTACGCAACCGATAGATCACGTCAAAAGCGTTCAACACAAATTCCACCCCCTCCCGATTCTCCCGAATCCGCACGGCAAACACGTCGGCAGGGTTGTCCAATCCGTAGGAAAGCAAGGGTAGCCCTGCCGAGCGCAGCAGTAGCCTACCCATCTCGTCATCACTGTTTACAATTCCCAAATGAGTATGCGCCAGGTCAAACACGCTCATCTTAACAGCGCGATACCTCTGCATATCTCCAAAGAAGTCCAAGTGGTCTTGGCTCAGATTGGTCAGGATAATACCCTTAAAATGCAGTCCCGACAGTTTCTTCCAATAGATAGCGTGCGCCGACAACTCCATCGTCACGTACTGCACGCCCACCGCCACCATCTCTTGCATCAGAGCCGCCAATTCCAAGGGGTCAGGGGTAGTCAAGGAGGTTTTTCTATCCATTCCGCACCCCACTACCCCCAGCGTCCCCACGTACACCGCCTTGTAGCCTGCCTCCTCGAGTACGTTCCGCAGCAAATAAGCCACCGAAGTCTTTCCGTTCGTCCCCGTCACCCCCAACATGGTCAAGGATCTCCCCGGATAACCGTAAAAGGCCTGCGCCACCTCCCCAAGCGCCAACCGACAGTCCTCCACCACCAACTGCGCCACAGGCAGATCCAATTTTCTCTCCACCAACAGGGCCACCGCTCCAAGTCGGCAAGCCTCTTCCGCATACGAATGGCCGTCTTCCCTTTCCCCCACCAGGCAAACGAACAGGCAACCCTTGCCCACCCTGCGACTATCGTGCTCAATACTGCTAAACTCTGAATCCCCCACCAGGGTACCGCCTACAACCGCCAACAAATCACTCAGCTTCATATTCACCTCCACCATAGTGTAGCACACAGGCAAGTTGACTATGCCGCATACGCAAAATGGGCTAAAAAACGACACACTATGGTAGATCCACGTAAGCCACACAAGGTAGCGTACAAACCGTCCCAGCCACAGGGAACTGATAGGTCACCACCTCACCCTCTCCGCTCGTCTCAAGATAGAGCCCCAGCTTGCGTGCTTCTTTCTCCACCTCAGCGTAACTTTTTCCCACCCAATCAGGCATCACGATCTCCTGTTTGTCTTCCCTCGTGGCAGGCTCCTCCCCTAGGTAAGAAAGCAGGTTTGCAAAGATCTCCCCCACGTAAGGGGCGGCCACCTGCGAGCCGTAGTACAAATACCCCTGCGGCTCGTCCACGTAAAACAGTACCACGTACCGAGGATTATCATAACTCAAAAATCCAATGAAAGAACTCAAATATTTACCCCGAGCAATACCGCCCTCGCCATACTTCTGCGCCGTCCCGGTTTTACCGCCAATCTGATATCCCTCCACGCCGGCGAGCCGTCCGCTTCCCTCTGCCACCACGCCCAGTAGCAACTCACGCAAAGTAGCCGAGGTCTCCTCACGGAGTACGCGCACCCCACCGCCATAACCGTTTTGAACCAGAGCACCCGACGGATCGTACACCCCCTTCAAAATATGCGGTGTCAAGAGGATCCCCCCGTTCACACACGCGCTAACTGCCCGTACGAGCGCAAGCGGTGTCACAGCAACGGCCTGCCCAAATCCAATACGAGCAAGGTCCACGTTTTTCACCCTCTCCTGTGCCAACAAAAGACCGCTCGTTTCCCCTGCAATATCCACCCCCGAGGTAGCGGTTAAACCAAACCGACGAAAATACTCGTACATGGTATCCACCCCCACACGCAGCGCAAGATCCATAAAGGCACAGTTACAACTGTTCTGCACCGCCTCAGCAAAACTCTGCGAGCCGTGACCCTTTGCACGCCAACACTTGATTTTCTGTCCGTCCACCTCTCGACTGCCGGCGCAATAAAATCGGTCGTTCAGGGTAACTTTCCCCTCGTTCAGAGCAATCGCCATCGTCAGAATCTTAAAGGTAGAGCCCATCTCGTACACGTTGCTCACGGCGGATATTTTACTGTTGGCAAACAGGGTCTCAACGTCATCACGCGGCACCGCGTTCAAATCAAACCCGGGACTCTGCGCCAGGGCAAGGATTCCCCCGTCCACCGCGTCCATCACCAAGCAACTTACCCCTTTCGCACCGTGCTTTTCCATGGCAGCGGCACAGGCGCTCTCCGCAAAAAACTGAATGCTTTTGTCCACAGTCAACAAAACGTTCATACCGTCAATCGAGGGCAAATAATGGGTACTCTCGTCCAAATGCACCCCACGGATATCGGTCGGGGTCAACTGACAACCGTCCACTCCTCGCAAATAGGTATCGTAATACAGCTCCACCCCCGTCTGCCCGTAGGTATCCACGTTCGTAAAGCCCAACAACTGACACATCAGATCGCCATACGGATAATAGCGAGCAATATCGCGCGAAAAATGCAACCCGGCCAGCCCCCTTTCTTGGATAGCAAGCATCTGTTCTTTGGTCATTTTCTTCGCAACCGTCACCTCGCTCACCCCGCTTTTGCTCACCTTCGCAAGCACCTTTTCATACGCAAGCCCCAACACCTCGCTCACACATTCGGCAATCGAGGGCGCGTCTACCACCTCCACAGGTCGTGCATACAAAGAGTAACTGGTGTTTGTCCCTGCCAGCAAAATTCCGTTCCTATCGTACACACCTCCACGGCGCGCCACCAGCGGCAGGTCACGCGTCCATTGATCCAGGGCTTTGGCAGACAGTTTTTGTCCGTCCACCAACTGCACGTAAAACAACTTTCCCACCACCACGCAAAACAAAAAGGCTATTAACGTCATCGTTGTCAATAGCCTTCGTCTAAATTGTATTTGAGATACCAATGTCAGCCTCCTACGACTCCCGAGAGCCAATCACATAATTGATCAAACCAATTCGTCTGCTCTTCGTTGGTATCCTCTACGTAGGGAGCCAGATCAACCTCCACCACGCCGCCGTCTGCGGTATAAATCTTATTCATTGCCATGTCGTCAGCCGAGGCAACGGGACTCGTCACGCCGTAGCTCACGTCGCCGGGATTCACCTCAATTCTGGTTTTTTCCCAAGCAGTACCGGGCACGGTAAACAACAGGGCCATAATCACCGCCAGCGCAATTGCCACGTAAGCGACCAACCAACCCAAGCGCTTCTTATTGAACACCTTCACTACCTCGGTATTTGCCACAGCCGCCACGGGGGTTGCAGTTGCCATCACGGCTCTTTCTGCTCGCAAGCCTGCCTGGTAGCGCATAGCGTCCTCATAATCGTCCTCACTCATCACACGACAATCACCCTGCAAGGCTTGTGCCAAGTGATCGCGGTATTGACAACTGGTCTCAGAGGCCACGGCGTGATAGCCCAAACCGTCCTGCACCGTATGTACGGCCAGATCGGGCATTTCCACCGTCATGGTACGATCCATGCTTCTTTCATCCGTCATCTTATTCACCTCCGCTCCCATTTATGCCTTGCGCTCCGCAATGCGTAATTTCGCGCTTTCTGCGCGTGAGTTTTCTTCCAACTCCTCACTACTTACCACCAAGGGCTTTTTCGTGATAATTTTCACCAAACTTTTCTTATTGCAGGTGCATACCGGTTGGTGTGGATCACACACACAGGATGCCTCCTGATACCGATAAGCGGTTTTCACCAGCCTATCTTCCAGCGAATGGAAGGTAATGATACAAATTCGTCCACCCTCATTCAACTGCTCAATAGCGCCCAACACACACTCGTACAAACCTGCCAATTCTCTGTTGACGTAGATTCGCAACGCTTGAAAGGTACGCTTACAAGGGTTACCGCCCGTATAGCGGAACTTTCCCGGAATGCTTTCCGTCACGATTTCCGCCAGCTGCCCCGTCGTCGTGATGGGTTGCTTTTCTCTTGCGCGAACGATATTTTGCGCAATTCTTCTTGCAAACCGATCCTCACCGTACTGATAGATAATATCAGCGATCTCACGCTCCGAGTAATGATTCACCACGTCCGCCGCCGAAAGAGTCGCCGTCTGGTCCATACGCATATCCAACGCGCCGTCCAGTCGATAGCTAAATCCGCGCTCGGCAGTATCAATCTGATAGCTGGACACACCCAGATCCATCAAAATGCCGTCCACCTTCCCAAGGGTAGGCAACACGTCCTTAAAGTCACCGTGGCGAAACTCAACCGGCAATCCTGCCAATCTCTCCTCTGCCACCGCCAGGGCGTCCCTGTCCTTATCGATACAGATCAACTTGCCGCCCTTCAACCGTTTTGCGATCTCAAGGCTATGACCTGCACCGCCCGTGGTACAATCCACGTACACGCCGTCAGGCTTGATCTCCAGACCGGAGAGCACCTCCTGGAGCATAATGGGCTTATGATGAAACGCAATGCTCATAACCACCCTACTTCTTATACAGCTGCCAGAATGCTATCTCGTCCTCATCACGGCGATCAAAATTGGCCTTCGACCAAATCTCCACCGTAGAGTCGTTTCCTACGATCACGATTTCGTCAGTCAACTCAAACTCCTCACAGTAATCCATGGGGATTTTGTAGCGACCCTGCGCATCACACGTAAACTCCTTCATGCTCATGAACATATTACGGTAATGCTTCAAAGCCTGCATATCACTCAGCGGATTCAGCGCTTTGCGTTGCTTGGACAACTCCTCCACCGATTGCTCGGTATACACCACCAGAAACTTACCCACACCAAAACCAATGCGAAGCTTCTCGCCCAACAAGCTCTTAAAACTTGCCGGCAAGCGCATTCTACCCTTGGGGTCTATTTGGTAGTAATAAGTACCTGTAAAGATAGTGTCCTGCATTTGATATTCCTCGGTATGATAATTGTAATACTTTCGTCCACTTTTGTCCACCCCTAACACAAAAAAGCCCCAAAATAATTCATTAAGTTTTCTTAATAATTAACCGCCACCCCACACTACCACAATATATTGTGTTTTGCATTTATTTTAACCACAAGAACACAACGCAATACCCCAAAAATAAACGTGTCAGCGGTGGACGAATCATCTCAAAATTTCCAAAAACGCCCCCATAAAACGCCCCAAAAACCATACTTGAACCCCACTTTACCGAAATTTGGGGTCAAAAGTGGACGACCTGTTTCAGCGGACGATTTCTCCACGAAACCGCACCTCTTCCTCAATTTTGCCGAAGAAAATCGTCCGTTTTTTTTAGAAGTTTTCTCCGATTTTTTTTAGAAGTTTTCTCCGAAAAAAACCAGACTGCCGTGCCCCACTTGCTACTCTCTTTCCCAAAATAAAAATCGCGTGCGCACTCGCGCACGCACGAATATATTATGTATGCGCTCCCTCTCTTGGCGCGCCCCTCTTACCGCAGGAGTCAGCCTCTCTGCAAATAGTTTCCGCCCATTGGCACAAAAGGGATTGCCTAAAAGTACCTCTTTTGCTATAATAGAAATATGATTTACGCCATCAGTGATCTACACCTTAGCTTCGGCAGCAACAAACCAATGGAGGTTTTTGGCGAGGGTTGGCAGGACTACCTCTCCAAAATCAAAGCCTCTTGGAGCGCACTTTCCGACACAGACACCGTACTGTTAGCCGGCGATTTATCGTGGGCAATGCGGTTGGAGAATGCAGCCGAGGACTTTGCCTTTTTGTCCTCTCTACCGGGGCGCAAGATCATCACGCGTGGCAATCACGACTATTGGTGGAACAGCTACAACAAGCTCCGCCTTGCCCTACCCAAGGACGTCATTGCCCTCCAAAATAGCGCAGTCCGTATCGAGGGGGCGGTGGTTTGCGGCTCAAGAGGTTGGCTCATTCCCACCCCCGACAGTCCCGAGGAGGACGTCAAGATCTTCAACAGGGAACTTATCCGTCTGCAAATGTCCCTGGACGAGGGCAAAAAGCTTCTCGAGCCCGGCGACCAACTCATCGTCATGATCCACTATCCCCCCTACGTCGGCCGATTCGAGCCCACCCCCTTCACCAAGCTTTTCAAGGACTACGGTGTGGATAAGGTTGTCTACGGCCACATTCACGGCAAGGGCAGTTTCCACAAGCGCAACGTGCATATCGACGGTGTAGAATATATTCTCACCAGCACGGATATGGTAGACCACACCCTGGTACCCATTCTCTAACGCAATCCACCTACGGGCGCACACGCACAATCATTCCAAAGACCTCATATTATTTATTAGCAAATAAGGAGGTCTTTTTATTATGCCATTTTCCAACAACGTCCGCCCCGAGCGTATGCCGGGGCCCATCAACGGCAATCCTGCCAACGGACTGTGCGAAAGGGTATGCATTCAAGCAACAAAGGTATTTGATGCCTGCATCAAGCAAGAAACGCTCACAGGCATACCCGTCACCCTCACAACCACCACACCCACCGACGTCACCACGCCTTTCACTTTTGTGAGTGCGCGGACCACCACGTCCGAGGGAACTATTTCCAATCTTATTGTAACTCCCCTGACCGACAAGGGCACCGCTATGCGGATCCAAGCAGACGTCCTGGTACCTCTGCAGGTCTATTTCACCGACGCAAACGGTATCCAAGCCACCGGCGCCACCACCGTCACGGTAGGTCGCGATCTGGTGCTCAACGTGCCCCAAGCGTCCGTCATTCCCTACCGTATCGAGGCCATTGTCAACGCGGTCAGCACGGTCGGCACCTACACGGGCGGTGCTACCTTCAACCTCACGGTATGCCTTACCGTCATCATCAAGGTTGTCACCGACGTAGACCTGCTCATTCCCAGCTACGGCTACTGCTACATACCCCCGTGTCAAGAGTTCCAACAAGAGGTCTGTGAAGGCTTTTTCGATCTACCACTCTTTCCACAGTGCTAACAAAAACCCCCTCGATCCGAGGGGGTTTCTTATTTCACAAATAGCAGTTTTATAGGCAAATGGACTTTGCTTTCTCGTGCAATCTCGACTATTCGCCCGTTTCTCCGCCTTCACCGGCCGCGGATTTTGCCGCCTCTTCGTGCGCCGCCAACAGTTCCTCAATTCTCGCCAGCACCCTTTCCTTGCCCTGCTTCGTTTCGCTCGACACAGGCAAAATAGATGCGGTCGTCAAGTACAAACTGTCCGCCAACATCTTCACGTGCTTCGCCACCAAGGACTTCTTGATTTTGTCCATCTTGGTTGCCACGATGGTAAAACCAATGCGGTAGTGATTCAAAAAGCGGATCATCATGCGGTCCAACTCGCTGGGCTCGTGGCGAATATCAAGGATCACAAACACGTTCACCAAACGGCTGCTGCCCAACAAATATCCCTCAATCAAGTCGCTCCACCTTTCCTTTTCCGCATCCGACACACGTGCAAAACCGTATCCGGGCAGGTCTACGAAATACATCTCGTCATTGATGGAAAAATAGTTTACCAAGCGTGTGCGCCCCGGCTCAGAGGAGGCCTTTGCCAACTTGTTGCGGTTTGTCAGATAATTGATCAAAGAGGACTTGCCCACGTTGGAGCGCCCCACGAAAGCAATCTCGGGCAGAGAGCACAAAAGCTTGCTCTTATCCGCCACACTCGTCACAAATTTTGCTTCCTTAACGATCACGGAGCATCACCTCCAATACCTCACGGATATGCGACACAAACACAAAGCGCACTCTCTCACGGAGGGAAGAGGGCAACTCTGCCACGTCACGCTCATTCTCTTTGGGCACCAACACGGTGGTAATTCCCTCACGCAAGGCACCCAGCGCTTTTTCCTTCACGCCGCCGATTGCAAGCACCCTACCCGTCAAGCTGATCTCGCCCGTCAAGGCCACGTCCTGCCGTACCTTTTTGCCAGAAAGCACGCTCACCATCAACACTGCCAACGCACAACCTGCGCTCGGACCGTCTTTCGGCACAGCCCCCTCGGGTGCGTGTATGTGCAACTCTTTCGTCAGGTTTTCGCGTGCAATCCCAAACTCGTCTGCATGGGCCTTGATATATCCAAAGGCAATCATTGCGCTCTCACGCATCACCTTGCCCAGGTTGCCGGTCAGTTTCAGATGGCCTGCCTCATTCATCAGCACGCCCTCCAACTCCAACACTTCTCCGCCCAGTTCCGTCCAGGCAAGACCGCATACACAGCCCACGCTATCCACTCTCTCACGGTGCTTCGACTCGAAGCGAGCAACGCCCAAATAGCCTCGCACCGCCCCCTCGTCCAACACCACGGGTTTCATCTCGCCGTCGCCAAAAGATACCGCCACTTTTCGGCAAAGGGATGCAATGGTTTTCTCCAAACTACGCACACCTGCCTCACGGGTATATCCCTCAATCACCAACGAAAGCGCCTCGTCCGTCAACTGCACGTAACCCTCGGGCATATGATGCTCCGCCACCTGCTTAGGCAGCAGATGTCGCTTCGCGATCTCCAATTTTTCCTCGGGGGTATAACCGGTCAACTCAATCAGTTCCATTCGGTCCAATAGCGGTCTCGCTATCTCCCCAATATTATTCGCAGTCGTAATGAACAGCACCCTGCTCAGATCAATCGGCACGTCCAGATAATTGTCCAAAAAGGCCTTGTTTTGCTCGGGGTCCAACACTTCCAACAAAGCAGAAGCAGGGTCGCCCTTATAATCGTTGCTCAGCTTGTCCACCTCGTCCAACAAAAACACGGGGTTCATGCTTTCCGCACGCTTCAAACTGGTCACGATCTTACCCGGCATAGCCGCAATATAGGTACGGCGGTGTCCACGGATTTCCGCCTCGTCGTGCATACCGCCCAAAGACAGGCGCACGTACTTGCGCCCCAAGGCTCTTGCAATAGATCTCGCCACCGAGGTCTTACCCACGCCGGGAGGACCGTACAGGCAAAGAATGCTACCCTTTTGGTTGCCCATCTTATGCACGGTCAAGAACTCCAGAATGCGTTCCTTGACCTTTTCCAGACCGTAATGGTCGGCCTCAAGTACCGCGCGTGCATTTTCAATGCTCAAATCGTCCTTCGTATACGAATTCCAAGGCAGGGAACAAACGGTCTCTATGTAATTATGCGTCACGTAGCTTTCAGGGCTTTGCGGTTGCATACAGTTCATTTTCCGCAATTCCTTTCTCAACCTCTCTCGCACTTCCTCAGGCGCCTCGCTATCCTCAATCATAGCCTCCAGCTCCTGCAACTCGGTCTCGCCGCTACCGTACAGTTCCTCGTTGATAATACGCAACTCCTCACGCAGGAAATATTCCTTTTGACTTTCGCGGATACTGTCCTCCACTTCATCACGGAAACCTCTTTCCACCTCGCGCAAAATGCTCACGCGCACCAACAGTTGGTTCATCACCGCCAGGCGTGCTTCCACCTCGCTCTCCACCAACAACTTAGCCATATCATTCTCGTCAGCGGCGTACATAGGACCAAACTTATCAATCCAAAGGTGAATAGAATCCACGCTCATATTGGGGGCGTGTCTGCGCTTGCGACCGGGCTCCATCTCCCCGTCGTCATACGCCTCAATGGCTTGCTTGCGCTCGTTCAACTCGTCCACCAACGCTTCCAACTCCGCACTCGGCGTATACCCCAAATAAGGCCAGGGCTCCACTTCTACGTAGTCTACGTCAAACAGACCCTCACCGCGCACGAGGCGGGACACACGCACACGCTCGGTTGCCACACCCGTCAAGGTCAACTCGCCCGGAGCGGCCAAACTGCGCTCACCCGAGCGCACCGCACGCACGTGCTCACACAGCGTACCCACGTAGCCACCCTCATACTCCAACACACCCGTGACAAAACGCTTGCACGTTGTGCAAGCGGTTCGGATCTGATCGGCACCTAAATCGTGGCCAATTTTTATCTGCACATTACCCCCCACCAGGACGACCCCTTGGTTTTGGGCAACGAGCGGTATCAAATTATCTTTCATAGTCTTATGCAGTTTTCTTATACTCAACCATGGGTTCAGCGCGTCCCTCAATCACGTCCAGGGTAATGCGCACCGTCTCCACGTCATCTCTTTCGGGCAACTCGTACATCACGTCCAACATCACGCCCTCCAAAATGGAGCGTAATCCACGTGCGCCTGTTTTCAGGGCAATCGCACGTTTGGCCACCGCACGAATCGCGTCTTCTTCCATCTCAAGTGCTACGCCGTCAAACTCAAACATCTTGACGTACTGTTTCACCAGGGCGTTCTTGGGTTGGGTCAAAATACGCACCAACGCTTCCTCGTCCAGCGCCGACAGACCCACCACCACGGGGATACGGCCCACAAACTCAGGGATCAACCCAAAAGAAATCAAATCATCGGGTTGGATATCCTTGATCAAGGCGCTATAATCGGTGTTTTCCGCCATCACGGTACTGCCGAAACCTACGCCACCGTTTGCCACGCGACGGCTGATGATCTTATCCAGTCCCACAAATGCACCGCCAAAAATGAACAGAATATTGGTGGTATCCAGTTGCAAACACTCCTGTTGCGGGTGCTTTCTGCCCCCTTGCGGCGGCACGTTTGCCACGGTGCTTTCAATGATCTTCAACAAGGCTTGTTGCACGCCCTCGCCACTCACGTCACGGGTCACGCTCATATTCTCGCTCTTGCGGGCAATCTTGTCGATTTCGTCCACGTAGATAATACCCTTTTGTGCCGCTTCCAAATCAAAGTCTGCCGCTTGAATCAACTTCAACAGGATATTCTCCACGTCGTCACCCACGTAGCCGGCCTCCGTCAAAGTGGTCGCGTCAGCCACCGCAAAAGGCACGTTCAACACCTTCGCCAGGGTCTTCGCAAGCAACGTCTTACCCGAGCCGGTCGGCCCAAGCATCAACACGTTACTCTTTTCAAGCACCACCTCGTCGTTGGGCATACGGCGGTCGATTCTCTTATAGTGGTTATACACCGCCACCGACAGGGTTTTCTTGGCGGCCTCTTGTCCCACGATATACTCGTCCAATTTGGCCTTGATCTGCATAGGTGTCATCAAGCCATCGCCCGTAGCGGTTTCCTGCTGCACCTCATGCGCAAACATATCGTAGCACTTGTCCACGCACTCTCGGCAAATATACCCACCGTGACGGCTCACGATCAACTTCCCGGCTTCCACCTCGTCTCGGCCACAGAAGGAACAACGGTAATTACGCTCCTTCATACTACTCACCTCTCTTGCGAGAAGCGTACACCTCGTCAATCAAGCCGTAGGCCTTTGCCTCCTCAGCGGTCATAAAGTTATCACGCTCACAGTCCGCCGTCACTTGCTCCACAGGCTTATCGCAAAACTCTGCCAGCAGCGTATTCATCATCTTCTTAATGCGCAAGGTGTTTTTCGCATGGATCTCAATATCGGTAGCCTGCCCGTGGAATCCGCCCAACACTTGGTGGATCATGATCTCGCTATGCGGCAGAGCAAAACGCTTGCCCTTCGTACCTGCGGCCAACAAAAACGCACCCATCGAAGCGGCCAAGCCCACGCAAATAGTCACCACGTCACAACTGATATATCGCATGGTATCAAAGATAGCCATACCGTCGATCACGCTGCCACCGGGGCTATTGATATACATATAAATGTCCTTATTGGGGTCCTGCGACTCCAAATACAGCAGTTGTGCCACCACGCTATTTGCCATAGCAGAATTGATTTCGTCCGCCACAAAGATAATGCGGTCCTGCAACAAACGGCTATACAAGTCCCACGTGCGCTCACCGCCGGCGGTGCGCTCCACCACGTAAGGGATCACCAAATTTTTCTCGTTACTCATATCCTTCATCTCCTAATATTTATTGCCCAAAGGCAGAGGAATATACCTACGGATAGATAGCATAATCCCGCCAAAAGGCGGGACCGGAAATTGCTTATGCGTTGATCAGATTGTTGTTAGCAAGCAAGAAGTCAATCAACTTGTCGCTCAACAGGCTATTGAACAAACCGTTGAACTCCTCTCTCTTCATTTCCTGCTTATAGACCTCGGGGGTCTTGCCGGTCTTTTCAGCCAGCTCAGCAATCTTAGCGTCCATTTCCTCGGGGGTAACCTGCAGGTTTTCGGCCTTCACGATCTCGGTCAACACCAGGCTACGGATCTCGCTCTCTCTGCTGGACTCCTTATAGTCCTCGATCATCTTCTCACGGGTCACGCCGGTATAACGCTCGTAATCAGCAAAGTTCATACCGCTACGGGAGAGCATTTCCTCAAACTCCTCAACGCGAGCCTCGGCAGCCTCTTCCACGATCTTCTCATTCAAGGTCACGGGGGTAGCCTCAATCACAGCCTTGATCAAGTTCTTCTCGGTGGTATCCTTCGCCTTAGCAGCGTTGCTCTCCACCAACTTAGCACGGTAGCTTTCCTTCAAAGCCTCCAAGGTATCAAACTCGCTCACGTCCTTAGCAAACTCGTCGTCAGCCTCGGGCAACACCTTTGCCTTGACAGACAGCAGTTCAATGTGGAACACAGCGTCCTTGCCTGCCAATTCTTCTGCACCGTACTCGGTGGGGAAGGTCACGTTGATATCGCGCTCCTCGCCAACGTTCATACCCACGATTTGCTCCTCAAAGCCGGGGATAAAGCGGTGAGAACCAATCTCCAACTCTTGCTCGCTGGCGGTACCGCCCTCAAACACCACGCCGTCAATACTACCGGAGTAGTTGATCACGGTGCGATCGCCCTCGACAACCGCTCGGTCGGTCACGTCTGCCCAATAGCCGGCCTTATCGCGAGCCTTGTTCAGTTCAGCCTCCACCATCTCGTCGGTCACTTCCTCGGCCTCAACCTTCACAACGTCCAAACCCTTATAGGTCAGGTTGCTCAGGGTGGGATACTCTACGATACCAAAGGTAAAAGCAATTTGCTCGGTATCACATTGACCGTACTCCAAGTCGGGACGGGCGGCCATTTGCAGGGTGGGGATCACCTCGTTATAAAAGGCACGGTAAACTTCGTTCACAGCGATATCGATCATATCCTCGAGGAAAGCGTAATCGCCGTAGATCTTCTTAATGGTATGCAAAGGAGCCTTACCCTTGCGGAAGCCCACCACGTTAAAGCTGTTCTTGGTCTTGAAATAAGCCTCGTTTTCCAGCGCACGGTACAAATCGCCGCTGATCACAAAGGAAAATTTCTTCACGTCATCAGCGCATTGCTCGGTGGTATAGTTCACATCATAATTGACTTTTCTCAGGGTCAACACGATCTTATTTTCTTCATTACTCATGACTTTTTAGTCCTCCGTTTTTTACTTTCAGCCAATACTATACCACACAATTTCCCTTTTAGCAACCAAACAAAGGGGGCAAAAATAAATTATTTTGCGTGCGCGAGTGCGCATGAAGCGGAATATTGATTGCAATTCCTGCCCAACTTTGTTATAATAACACCATGCCGAATGACGTACTGACCCTAAATGCCCAAGCGCTCGAATTGCACGCCACGTTGCAAAGAGGACGCATCGACCGTATCACCCAGCCCGAAAAGGACGAGGTGTTTTTTACGGTGCGCGCCGGCGGTCGCAACCACGTACTCGTCATTTCAGCAAACCCCAACGCACCGCGTATCCACCTCACCCGCACCAAAAAGGACAACCCATACGCAGCCCCTGCGTTTCTTATGCATCTCAGACGGCACCTTTTGGGCGGCACGGTCGAGCATGTGCGCTTGGTAGGCGACGACCGTATCATCGAGTTTGCTATCTCTGCGCGCAACGATCTTTCAGATACCGTCAGCTATCGGCTGTACGTAGAGCTGATGGGCAGATACAGCAACCTCATTCTCACCGATTCCACCGGGCATATCACCGACGCTCTGCGCCATATCGCCCCCGACCCCAACCAACTGCGCGCGGTACTACCCAAACTGCGCTACCAACTACCGCCACAGAGAAAGATTCCCCTCACTTCATCGGGCAAAACTCGTGCATTGTTGGACTTTACAGGTGGCGATCTGGCGAAATATATCGTCAGTACCCTCGGCGGTTTAGCCACCTCTACCGCCTTTGAACTCTTGTTCCGAGCAGGGCTTTCCGAGCGCACCACCTCCCTTAACGAGGAAGAGGCAGAGCGGCTTTCCGCTCTTATCGACGAGGCGTATTTGGGTCCAAACGGCTCGCTGTTTGCCCCCTGCCACAGCGTGAGTGCCACGGGTGCTCCCGAGGACTATTTCCTCTTCCCCTACACCTACTCTGGCCGCCCCACCCAACCTACCGATAGCATAGGCGAGGCGGTGCGACTTTGCGCCGAGGCCAAGGACCGCGCCACCAGTCTCTCCGCAGGGGCCAAGCTCATCACCACCGCCCTCAAAGCGGCCGTAAAAAAGCACACCCGAGGTCTGGCTGCAGCCGAGCAAAAGCTTTTGGAGTGCGCCGAGGCAGACACCCTCAAACTCTACGGCGAACTCATCACCGCCAATCTCTACCGCCTCACCAAGGGCATGACCTCTGCCACCCTCTACGACTACTACGAGGATTGCGACCGCACCGTACCTTTGGACGTGCGCCTGAGCCCTGCCGAGAACGCGCAAGCCTACTACAAACGCTACGCCAAGCAAAAGCGCACCGTCGCTATCTCCAAGGAGCAAATCCTCACCCACCGTGCCGAGTTAGAGTATCTGGCGTCCGTGAGTGCCGCCCTTTCCCTTGCCACCGAGCCCAAGGATCTGTTGGCTATCGAGCAGGAACTCAGCGAGGGCGGCTATCTCAAAAAGCAGGGCAAGAGTGACAAAAAGCGGCAAGAATCCCCCCTTGCACCCTTGCAATTTGCCTACAAGAGTGCTATTATTTTCTGTGGGAGGAACAATCTGCAAAACGACAATCTGACCTTCCGTCTCTCGCGCGAAGGGGATATTTGGTGCCACGTGCACGACGCACACGGCGCCCACGTTCTTCTGCGAGGCTCCGATTCCCCCGATGCCATACGTACCGCGTGCGAAATCGCCGCCTACTACAGCAACCTCAAACAAAGCGGCAAGGCGCTCGTGGACTACTGTTCCGTCCGCCACGTCCATCGCCATCCCTCGCGCAAGCCGGGCATGGTCACCTACACCCACTACAACGGTGCCGACGTCACCCCTATGGCGCACACCGAACTACAAAAGGAAGAAACAAATGGCAATTAACAAACGCAAACGCGCAAAAGTTATAGCAATCCTCAGCATCAGCGCCGCCCTCATCGTGGTACTGCAGGTGCTGGCACAGGTCATCGGCCACTTCACCGCCTTTTCTTTGGCGTTGGGGCTTTTGCCCGTTTTGGTCGTAGCCCAGCTTCGCGACTGGAAGAGCGGTCTGTTTTTGGGTACGGTTTTCGGTCTGTGTTCCCTCGTCATCGCAGCGGTCCTCTACGCAGGTGTCCCTGCCTGGGAGACGGTCATCTATCCCCATATCAGCGTGCTACCTCGTGCTATCGTGGGTCTTGTCACCTCTCTCGTTGCTACCGCTATCGGCAAGGCGCTCGACAAGCGTGACGCAGCCGCTAACGAGGCGCTCACCCTTGCAAGTGCCGATCTCACGGAACAAGAAATTGCCGCCCGCAACAAAAAACTCCGTGCCGCCCGTATCACGCGCGACTACTTCTGTTCCTTTGGTGTGGCATTCCTTGGCGTACTGCTCAACGCCGTCGGTTTCCTCGGTATGTTCCTCGCCACCAATAGCGGTGTCGTCGTCCCCCAAGAGGGTGCCGAAGCGGTGGTCATCAATTTCCAATGGGTACTCACCACCATCGTTTCCGTCAACACCATCATCGAGGCAGTCGTCTTCCCCGTCGTCACCGCCGCCATCGTCCAAGCCTTGCGCCGTGCGCGCGTTTTCAAACTGTAATTCTATCCCGTAAGGATAAAAGAAAAGCCGTGTCTAAACACGGCTTTTTTGTTTATGAACGAATAGGACTAATCTCTCGGGTTGCAAATAATACCGTCAATCAATCCATAGGCCAGCGCTTCTTCTGCGCTCATCCAATGGTCACGCTCACAGTCTGCGTGCATCTGCTCCACCGAAATACCTACGTTTTCCGCCATAATACTTTCCAGGGTGGTACGCGACTCCATCAAACTGTCTGCCATACGTTGCAACTCCGTTTGGGTGCTAAACGAGCCGGAGCGCGAGGACACCAAGGGTTGGTGAATCAAAATACGGCTATGAGGCAGAGCAAAGCGTTGCCCCTTTGCGCCACAAGACAGCAGGAATGCGCCCATAGACGCAGCCATACCGCAGCACACCGTCGACACAGGTGCCTTGATACTTTGGATCACGTCATAGATAGCCAATCCGTGCAGAATACTACCGCCGGGGCTATTGATATACAAATTGATAGGCTCGGTTTGGCTATCCTTATCCAGCTTCAACAACTGCAGGATCGCCCACATTGCCGACTTCTCGTTCACTTCGTCAAAAAAGGTAATAATACGAGGATCCTTCATATTCCCTCCTACTCGTAGATGGCGTCAATAATGCCGTACGCCACCGCTTCTTCTGCGCTCAATCGCAAATCACGCTCACAGTCAGCGTGGATCACCTCAATCGGCTTACCGGTACATCTTGCCAACACCTTCTCCATCACTTCACGCTCAATTCTGGTTTCCTTTGCCAAAATCGCCACTTCCGTCTGTTGGTTAGCACCTGCGCCCATATAGCCGGAGGGTTGAGACAAGCGGATTTCGGTATGACGAAGCGCATATCGGCTACCTTTCTCACAAGCAGACACCAACATAGTCGCAAAGCCACTTGCCGCGCCACAGCACACACAAATCACAGGATTTTTCAAACTGCGAATGGTATCGTAGATTGCCATCACGTCCAAATACTCACCGTCGTATGCGCTGATAAACAGTTGAATTTGCTCTCTATCGTCATCTGCCGCATATTGCAACAAATCCAACACCACCTGGTGCGCCAAACCGCCACCAATATAACCGTCGATCACGATAATGCGGTTTTGCTTCAATTCTTTTTTAAAATCATCGTAGCCCATGTGCCCTCCAATCTTGGCAAGAATATATCCCATTATACCACGCCCACACCAAAAACTCAACCCCTGCCTCACAATTTCTTCCCCAAGGGCAATGCACGGCAGAATCAAAATTGCAAAAAAAAAGATTCAACCCGAGATGCGTCACCGCAAAGAAGTGTATCTCTCTTAGCAACAGTATCATTTACAGTCACAATTCACCTCCGAAAGAATATATACGGAAGAACATTTCCATAATTATTATTGTTGATGCTTACCTTAAATTCCGTACAGGCTCTCGGGAACAGGATATTACGATATATTATTTGAATAAAATTTCGGCCGGGATTGAAAATTCAATCTCGGCTGTTTTTGTGTTATATTAAAGTTAAAACAAATCAGAACATTTTACATATGATATAATTTCTTTACAATCACAAAACTTAAACAATTCTTGATAATTACTTTTATCCTCATCTGAGTAACACGCTATTGTAATGGTTTTAACTCTTCTCGCTTGATATAAGGCGTTTAGCCTCACCAAAATATGCCCTTCGACGCAATTAGTCAAATAAAAGTCCTCGTACTCACCTTTCAATTCCTGCGGAACTATATTAGATAATCCAAACGAAACACCATAAACTAATAAGTTTCCAAAATCTTTATCACTATATAAGAAGTCATAATCGAAACCACTAACATTATTTTTATGTAGTTGATCCATTGAAGATAGTTTTTCAATACCACTTGTTCCGAATAAAAATTTGTATAAAAATGAAGTAGGACTTGTCATACAGGACACTGCATCTTGATATTTTTCCATCTTATCAACAAATGAACCGTGAATGTGCTTAACGTTGATAAAATTATCCAACAACTTATCAAAATTTAATGAATAAACGTCACCGCCAACAAGAGCTTTAATATCATCAGATATAGATTTTATAGCCGCATCGTTATAATCAATAATATTATGCACTCTTCTTATATACCAATAATTAAAGATTAGGAAATAGAATGACGATACGTTTTTAATAAGCCTATCGTATTGGTCTAAGGTCATATTTATCCTTTGTAATTCTTCCGGTTTCTTGAATACTTTAGAAGATATCATTCTTTCAAAACCAATACTTTTTGCTTCTTCAAAGGTTTCTTCCACAAAATTCAACATAGGAGGAATTTCATCATCATAAACCAGAGGTCCGTATATCCTGAAGAAATCCCTGCATTCTCTTTTGTGTTCTTCTAATCCACAAAAATATTCAAGATAGTCAAAAAAACTTATAACAGATATTCCTTGTTTCTCTAATAACTTATAAATTTTTATTGAAATCCCATTTCCTAAAAGAAGATTATCAAATTTCACGCTTTACTCCATAGGCTTAATTTTTTCTTCAATAAAGGCTATTTCTTCCGCTGACAAGTTATACTTTCTATAAAGCTGCTGATCTATTTCTGCAACAGATTTAGTCCAATCAATATCAGACTGAGCCGTAAAATCCTGCATAGGAACAAATTCCCAAACCTTTTTTGTATTATCTTGCGTTACCTTCAAGATTCCCAACAAACATCGGGCAAATTTAGATTTTACATACTTTAACACTGCTTCAGCATCTTGCTTACTATCCGTTTCACCTATAGAAATATAAGTTTCAGTATAACCGATCATCG
>JAFTOZ010000008.1 GCA_017463565.1 Clostridia bacterium
CAACGATACGCTCACGCTTGGCTTGGGTGCGCACGTCCAGCGCAGCCACGTATGCGGCGTACGCCTCTTTGTGCTTGGCACGCATTGCGTCAAACGCAGCTTGGTCTGCCGCAAGGTCGTGGTTTTGTGCTTCCCACGCGCGGTCAAACTCGGCGTCCAGACGGGCTCGCTCCGTAGCCACCATTTGGGCGTGGGTAGCAGACAGTGCCTCGAGGGTTGCCAACAGTTCCTCACCGGTAAATTCGGGATTCTTCTTTTGCTCCTTGGCGATCGCACGGCGCACCTTTTCACGCTCGACACGGTACTTCATACGCAACTTTTGCGCATAGTCCTTCTCTGCCTTGTCTACCACGATGATACGCACGGTATCCTGGGGCAGCAGCGCAAACTTGAGAGGCGCAATCTCGCGGTCTTGGCGAGTACCAAAACGAACCTTTTGCTCACGGTAGCGAATGTCGATATCCGACATTTGCAGAGCACGGTAGTCGCGGTGGAGGTCAACTTTGCCTTGGCAATAGTCGATCATTTTGTTCAACATATCATTCTTCCAGGCCATATCTTCTTACCCTCCACTTTTTGAATAATCCTTTGATCTTGAGAATGAGCGTCCATACCAACTGCACCAAGCCACCCGGGAAGAACATAACCACCAGCACGACCAGCAAGCCGCATACGATGGTGATGAGGGTGGGATTATCGCGGAAGAACGCAATATCCTGCAAGAACATAGAGTTGATACCGTAGATGATGAACGTACCGCCTAACGTACCCCAGATAGACTTTGTACCGCCGATGATCACCGCACCCAAAATATTGAGGGAGGTGGACAGGGAGAACAAGGTACTGGAGGAGTTGGATACGTAGCCGACGTACAACATGAACAGCATACCTGCAATGGCGGCGTAGATGGTGGACAACACGAATGCCATCAAGCGATATTTCATCAGCGAAATACCGAATGCTTGCGCGGCAGAGGTGCTATTCTTCATCGCCAACATGGCGCGTCCCGTGGGACTGTTCATAAGGTTACTTGTCAGTAGCATCAAAATGAACAGCACCGCAACCAAAATATAGAACATCGCATCGGGGTCGATCAACAAACCGTCGATATTCATAAAGGTCAGTTTGTACTTGTTGATTTTGATGGTATCCATAATGGCAGACAGCGCTTCCTTGATGATCTGCGCCACACCCAGCGTCACGATTGCCAGGTAGATACCCTCGATACGCAGGGAGATATAGCCGACGGCAATACCAATGACGATTGCCAAGCCCACCGACATCAACAGAGATACGCCAATGGTCAAGCCCCACTCTGCAATGCAGTAGTAGGTACTATAGCAACCGATTGCAATAAAACCTGCGGTACCCAGTGAAGCCAGGGCGGAATAGCCAAGCAACAGACAGAAGCCCAAGCCAACGATACAGTAGATGATGGTAGAGCCGATAGCGTTGATAAGACCTGCGTTCACGGCGCCTGCATCTGCCATCAGCTTGACGACGACGAGAATGAGGGCAAATACCGCAAAGCCCAACACGGGGCGCTTACGCAACTTGTCCAACAAACGGATAGAACGCAGAGCGCGCTCGTCCTTTTGCTTTTGTTCCATGAAGGTTTTCGTTAAATTCAAACTCTTTGTCATACGCTACACCTTCTTTACCATTTTTTTGCCAAACAGACCTTGGGGCTTGATGAGCACGAGGATCATCACGATGACGTAGACGATGGCCGACTTCCAAGTGGTCAGGCCTACTCCCTCAAGACTGCAAATGTAACCAACGATCCAGTTGAGCAGATAGATGATGACTGCGCCCAACACGGGTCCGTAGAAGGTAGCAAAGCCGCCCAAGATACCCGCGAGGAATGCGTTGATTTGGGTGGAAGTCATCACGTAGCCGCTGGACAAGGAAACGTTGCCCACGTAGATGATGGCTGCCACGGCGCCCAGAGCGCCGGCAATACCCCAGCTGAGAGCGGTGATGATCTTGGTGTTGACGCCCATCATGCCGGCAACCGTTTCGTTGCTGGCGGTGGCACGTACTGCCAAGCCCCACTTGCTCTTTTGCAGAGCAACGAACAGTACCACCATCAGTACGACGGTGATTCCCACACCCAACAGGGTGTTGTAGGGAACGTTGACTTCGCCCATCTTGAATCCCTCGGTCAGAGGAATGATGGGTTGCACGGGCATAGCCTCTGCTTTGGCGATGGTGAACAGGAAGGGAATGATACCGATGATAAGGGAAATCAAACCCATCGAGATGATTTGCTTACCCAGCGTATTGACGTTGCGACCGCGACGGAAAATACATACGTCGATCAACACGCCTACCACAAAAGCAACCACCACGCCTATGACAGACACACCCCACAAGGGGAGCCCATGCGTCATAGCCAGGTCAACCGCCACATACGCACCCAGCGCAGAGATGACACCCTGCGCAAAGTTGGTGGTATAGCTGGTTTTAAAGATCAGCGTGACTGCAAAGGTGGCGAGGATACCCGCACACATCGAGGGCAGTACACCGATCAGGTTTTGGATTAATGCACTAAACATTGTTTATTCTCCCCATTTGATAATGTTTGCAGACCACACGTAACCGATACCTGCGGCAATCATACAGACGACGCTACCGTCCTTGACCTGACCCGACTTGAGCGCAAGCTCCAAGGACAGGATTTGGTCAATTTGACCCACGTGGCCGTAGTCCTCGAGATAGATGGATTGATCCTCGCGAAGACCCAAGTCGCGCAGCATGCCCAGGTGGCCGCTACGTTTCATGTGGAGCACGTCGAGATAGTCGATATCCGCACGGGTCAAACCTGCAATACGCAGACTTTCGTCGATACAGTGGAACCAGTTGGGCATGCTGACCTCGTTCAGACGGTTCTTCATAGCCACGGGATCCATCAAGCGCAGGGACTTGCGGCTCTCCTCGAGGTTTTCGGGAGTGATGGGGTTAGCAATACCGCCGATTTCCACACCTGCGGTACGTGCCAGGCTACCGTCCGACATGATCTTGCTACCCAACAGCAGGTTCTTGCCATAGTTCTTCTTGAGAAGAATGGCGCCGCCACCTGCGGACAGGTTGAACATCATAGACATATTCTTGTCTGCATAGTCCACAAAGTCACCGTTGCGATAGCCGCCCACGATCATGACCATATTCAACTCGTCGTCGGCAACCAGCATATCGTGCGCGATCTTCATAGCAGACACGCAGGTACAGCAACGGTTTTGTACGTCGATGGCCCAAGCGTTGTCGGCGCCGATTTTGCCCTGGATATAGCAAGCAGAGGTGGTCAGAGGATACTCCTTCCACTCCTCGCCGATACACATAACCAGGTCGATTTCCTTGGGATCTACGCCCGTGTTTGCCAAGCAAGCCAGCGCTGCCTTGACGCCCATTTCTTGGGTGCCGTCGTCCTCACCGGGGATATACACTTGGTTGATACCCAGTTTAGCACGGACTGCTTCTTCCGACCAGATGCCATTGGTGCCACGGCTGATTTCGGCAGCCGAGCGGGTTTGTGCCGGCAAATAGGTGCCGACGCCCACGATTCCTACGTTTGGCTTCATACGATATACCTCTACTGATTACAGACGCATACCGCCGTTGACGGACAGCACGTGGCCGGTGATATAGGAAGCATCGTCGCTGACGAGGAACAGAGCGGCCTTTGCGATCTCTTCGGGTTGACCCAAACGACCCAACATAGTCATCTTGGCAAATTTGTCGAGAAGCTCTTGGGGAACGGTCTTCAAAATGTCGGTCATGGTATAGCCGGGAGCGATGCAGTTGACACGCACGTTAGCGCCCTTACGAGCAAATTCCTTTGCCCAGGTCTTGGTCAGACCGATGACACCGGCCTTGGTTGCGGCATAGTTGGCTTGGCCAATGTTGCCGTACTCACCAACGACGGAGGAGATGCTGACGATGCTGCCGTAACCGTTGTTTTCCATTTGCGGTCCAATCAAGCGAGTGAGGTTGAACACACCCTTGAGGTTGACGTCGATAACCAGATTCCACATATCGTCCGTCATTTTGCGGGTCATAGCGTCACGGGTGATACCGGCGTTGTTCACCAAAATGTCGATACGGCCGTACTTCTCCATTGCGTACTCGAAGAACTTGCCACAAGCCTCGGTATCTGCGACGTTGAGGATATAGCCCTCTACGTTGGGTTCTTCATAGGACAGGGGGGCCATGTCACAAGCGATGACCTTTGCGCCTTCCTTTGCGAACAGTTGAGCCATTGCTTGACCCAAGCCTTTTGCACCACCGGTTACTACTGCAATTTTACCTTCTAATCTTCCCATTGTTGATTCCTCCTTTTTGGGTTCAGTCGTTTTTTGTTATCTGCGCCCGCGTACGCAGGCGTTTCATATTAATTTATACCTTCTTGACGATGATGGCCGTACCCATACCGCCACCGATGCACAGGGATGCCAAGCCGTAGGTGCATTCCTTCTTTTGCATGAGGTGGATCAAGGTGACCAAAATACGGTTGCCACTTGCGCCCACGGGGTGACCCAAAGCGATTGCGCCGCCGTTTACGTTGACCTTTGCCATGAGAGCCTCACGGTCCACGTGGTGCTCCTCAACCAACTCGTGCACAACGCCCAAGCTTTGTGCGGCAAAAGCCTCGTTCAACTCCAAAATGTCCATTTGCTCCAACTTGAGGTCGGCATAAGCAAGTGCGTTGCGGATAGCAGGCACAGGACCCAAGCCCATATATTGGGGATCTACGCCGCCTTGGCCAACGCCAACGATCTCTACCAAGGGAGTGAGGTTGTGCTCTTTGACAGCGTCCTCGTCTGCCAGGATCACGAAGCTTGCGCCGTCGTTGATACCCGAAGCGTTACCGGCGGTCACGGTGCCGTCTGCCTTGAAAGCAGGGCGCAACTTCGCCAACTTCTCGGGATTGGTGGTGCGGTTGGGATATTCGTCGGTATCCACGATACGCTCGCCCTTGCGCTCCTTCACGACCACGGGCACGATCTCATCACGGAAAGCACCGCCGTCTACTGCAGCGATCGCTTTCAGCTGAGAAGCGTATGCGAACGCGTCTTGTTGCTCACGGGTGATGTCGTACTTAGCGGCAATATTTTCGGCGGTGATACCCATATGCACGTTGCTATACGCATCGGTCAGCGCGTCGTAGATCATATGGTCTACCACGCTGAAGTTACCCATCTTCACGCCGTCACGCACCTTGGAGGGCAACAGCATAGGGGCGTTGCTCATATTCTCACAACCACCTGCGATCACAATGCGGTTGTAGCCTGCTTGAATGGACAGCAAGCCGTTGATGACGGCCTTCATACCGCTGCCGCAAACCATATTGAGGCTGTATGCGGTGACGGTGTCGGCAAGACCTGCCTTGATAGCCACTTGGCGACCTACGCCCTGGCCTTGGCCGGCGGGCAGTACGTTACCAACGATGACTTCGTCGATATCCTTGGAAACCAAACCGGTGTCTGCCAACAGTTGCTTGACGACGGTGGCGCCCAAATCAGCGGCAGGAACAGAGCGCAGAGCGCCGAGCATACTGCCGATAGCGGTTCTTTTTGCTGCTACGATATAAACTTTTTTCATAATCTCTCCTTGTTTTGTGGCCGTTAGGCGCGAGATAGTTTTTCGATTTCCTCACGCAGGAGGGGCAGGACCTTGTTGGCATCGCTGACGATACCCAGATCCGAAACGTTGAAAATAGATGCGTTTTCGTCCTTGTTGACGGCGATGATATAGTCGCTGTCTTCCATACCTGCCAAGTGTTGCACGGCGCCGGAGATACCAAAGGCTACGTAGCACTCGGGACGGACGGTCTTGCCGGTTTGGCCAACCTGACGGCAGCTCTCGATGACACAGGCGTCGACCAGGGCTCTGGAGGAGCAGTAGGTGCCGCCCAGCTCGTTAGCCAAATTCTTGGCTTGCTCGATAGAGGTGGGATTACCCACGCCACGGCCACAAGCCACCAAAATCTTGGCGTCTTCGATACTGTCTACCACGCTGCAAACCTTGACTTCCTCGACCAAACGGATCTTTTGGGGAGCAAAAGCAATCTCTTTGTGCACCACTTCTGCACTGCGGCTGGCGTCAAAGTCACACTTCTTCATCACGCCGGGACGCACGGTGCTCATTTGGGGACGGTGGTCGGGGCAGACGATGGTAGCAAACAGGTTACCGCCAAAGGCAGGACGGGTCATCTCCAGGGTGCCGTCCTCGTTCATAGCCAACTTGGTGCAGTCTGCGGTCAAGCCGGTGTTCAGACGGGCTGCCACACGGGGAGCCAAATCACGGCCGATGGAGCTGGCGCCAACCAATACCACGCCGGGGGTGCGCTCGCGAATCACTTCGGTAGCGGCTTGTGCATAGGGCTCGGTCAGATAGGAAGCCAAGCAGGGGTCGTCCACCAAAATCACACGGTCGGCACCGTAGCCAACTACGTCGGACACTTGGCCTGCGATATTGTGACCCATCAACAGCACCTCTACCTCGGCACCGTTCACTTTGGCCAACTCTTTTGCAATACCGATGAGTTCAAACGTGACGTTTTGAACGCGGTCACATCTTTGTTCTGCAATAATCAAAATATTCTTACTCATGGGGCGCCTCCTATATCAAATGCTTGTCTTTGAGGGTAGCCGCAATCAACTTGGCAGCCTCGGCAGGATCCAGCACCAGCTTTTGCTTGTTGGTGTTGTATTGCTTGTTGAAGGTTTGCTTCACCTTGGTGGGAGAGCCCTTCAGGCCCAACACTTCGTCCTCGATGACGAGGTCGGAGCGGCGGAGAATTTGTACCTCCTTGTTGTCCAAATCCACCAAGCCCTTCACACGCATATAACGGGGCTTGCAAGCGGTGGACAGCACGGTCAACAGGCAGGGACCTTCCACTTCCAGAATCTGGTAGCCGTCCTCAAACTGACGCTTGACGGTGAACACCTTGGTGTCGGCGTTGTAGCCAACTTCGCAAGCATAGGAGATTTGGGGCAAATCCAAGTGCTCGGCGATTTCGGGGCCAACCTGTGCGGTATCGCCGTCGATAGCCTGGCGACCTGCGATAATCAAATCGTAGGGCATGCCCTTGATAGCGGCAGCAATAGTCTTGGAGGTAGCCAACGTATCGGCACCTGCAAACGCGCGGTCGGTCAAAAGGATAGCGTGGTCAGCGCCCATTGCCAAAGCCTCACCCAACGCCTTCTCGGCTTGTTGGGGACCCATGCTCAGTACGGTGACGCGTGCGCCAAACTGCTCTTTGAGTTGCAGCGCAACTTCCAAACCCGTCTTGTCGTCGGGGTTGATAATACTCTCGACGCCGTCACGCTTCAGAGTATTGGTAACGGGGTCAATCTTAATTTCGGTAGTATTCGGTACCTGTTTCAAACATACGATAATTTCCATATCTGCCTCCTATCTCAACAATGCTCCGGCGATCACCATACGTTGCACCTCGGAGGTACCCTCGTAAATCTCAGTGATCTTAGCATCTCTCATCATGCGCTCCACGGGATACTCACGGGTATAGCCGTAGCCACCGTGCAGCTGCACTGCCTTGTTGGTCACTTCCATAGCCGTCTCCGAAGCGTACAGCTTAGCCATAGCGGCCTTGACGGACAGGGTGGGATCCTTGGCTTGCTTAGCGTCGGCAGCGGCATACACCAACATCTTGGCGGCCTCTACCTTGGTAGCCAGATCAGCAAGGACGAATTGGGTGTTTTGTTGCTTAGCGATAGGCATACCGAATTGCTTGCGCTCCTTGACGTACTTGACGGTCTCTTCCAGCGCGCCCTCTGCAATGCCCAGTGCCTGTGCGGCAATACCGATACGGCCGCCGTCCAAGGTCTTCATGGCGATCTTGTAGCCCTCGCCAACACGACCCAACACTTGGCTCTTGGGGATAATCATATTTTCGAAAATCAACTCGGTGGTGCTGGAGCCACGGATACCCATTTTCAGTTCCTTCTTGCCGATGGAGAAGCCAGGCGTGGTAGCCTCGACGATGAAGGCGGTGATACCCTTCAGACCCAGCGACTTGTCGGTCATAGCAAAGATGACGTAGACGTTAGCCTTGCCGCCGTTGGTGATGAAGATCTTGGTGCCGTTGAGCACGTAGTGGTCGCCCATATCTACGGCGATGGATTGTTGGTTCTTTGCGTCGGTACCTGCGTTGGGCTCGGTCAAACCAAAAGCACCCAACCACTCGCCGCTGGCGAGCTTGGGCACGTACTTTTGCTTTTGCTCCTCGGTGCCGTACTCCAGGATAGGAGTCACGCACAAAGAGGTGTGTGCCGACAGTACCACGCCGGTGGTTGCGCAGGCCTTGCTGATGATCTCAACTGCCTTGATATACATGCGCATATCACCGCCTGCACCGCCGTATTGCTTGGGAACGTTGATGCCCAACAGACCAATCTCGGCCATTTTGGCAACCGTCTCGGCAGGGAAACGCTCGGTTTCGTCGAGCTCGTGCGCCAAGGGCTTCACCTCGTTCTCGGTGAATTCCTTGACCATCTTTTCAAACAGTTCATACTTGAGTTGGCTATTCATGTTCTTACCTCGTTATACGTTGTGCTTCAAAACGGCGCTACCCTTGATGACGACCTCGCCACGTTGGTTGGTGCAGGTGGTAGACAGGGTGACAATCTTCTTGTCCTCGCGCAGTTCGGTGATCTCTACGCGTGCGGTCACGGTATCGTTGATACGCACGGGAGCGGTGAACTTGAGGTCCTGACCCAGATAGATACAGCCGGGTCCGGGCAGCTTGTTGGCCAGGGTAGCAGAGATCAAACCCGATACCAAAATGCCGTGTGCAATACGACTGCCAAACACGGTGGTCTTTGCATATTCTTCGTTGATATGCAGGGGGTTGATGTCGGTCGAAAGGCCTGCGAAAAGAACAACGTCGGTTTCCGTGATCGTCTTGGTGGTTTCAGCACTCATGCCGATTTTGAGTTCGTCAAATTTCATAGCTTCTCCTTTTTGATTTGTGATTTTTTTATTTTTTGTATCTACTAAAGTAGAAAAATTGAATGCGTGTTCAATTTTGCTTATTTTTATTTTAACATACTATAAAAGAAATTTCAATACTGATTTTTTATTCTTTTGAGCGTTTCTTTGACTTTTTTTACGTAAACATATATTATATTTATGAAAACCGCCCTTTACGGTCGGATAGAAAGGAGAAAGTATGGCACAACGAGAGATTGCAGGCGTACATCTGCCCAAGAGTAAAACCACCCAACGCACCTTTGAGGCGATCCTTGCCTCGGCGGAAAAACTGTTCAGCCAAAACGGCTATTTGTCTACCACCATCAGCGACATCACCAAAGCCGCCAACGTAGCAACGGGCAGTTTCTATTCCTATTTCGAGAGCAAATACGCGGTGTACGAATATATCCTCGAGCGCTACAAGGCAGAGCTAAAAAGTAGCCTTGCCAAGAATATCGAGGGGTGCACCACGCGTGCCGAAAGAGAGCGTGTGGGTCTGAAAACCTTCATTCAGGACGCGGTGCGCAATCCTCGCTGTTTCCACCTGGTGTGGGAGTCGCTGTATATCAACCCCGACCTATTCCGCCGATACTACCAATCCTTTGCCGAGAGCTATGCACGCGCCCTTTCGCGCGACAAAGAGGAGCTGACCACCAACGATCTGTCCATGGCGGCGTACGTGTTGATCGGGATCAATAACTTCATGGGTCTCAAGGCTTTGTTCGAGCAAGCAGACGAGGAATCCATCGACAAACTGGTAGACGGCGTGATGGAGATTTTGCAAAAGGGTCTGTTTGTAGAAAAATAAGTACGCCGGTATATATCAAAAAGGAAAGGCACGCGTTTGCGTGTTATCCTTAACGGAGAACACGCAATGAATTGCAACCTCGCGGTTGCGTGAATTGAAAGCCGTGCTTTCGTGAATTGCCTGCGGCATGAATTGTGCCATCTAGCACATTTGTTGCAATTCAATTCATGGAGCGGAGCGAGAAATCATGGCGAAGCCAATTCATGATTCGTCAGAATCAATTCATTCGTAAAAAAGAAGAGCAAGAATAGAAGGAAGTTTCTCCTTTTACCCTTGCTTTTTTTGCTTGTAATAAGGGTTTGGGCTTAGCCCAAGTACATTTGGCTAGTCAAGTGCGATGCTCGCACTTAGTGGTATTTTTATAATTCTCCGCTAAGAACATCACCCGTTTGCGTGTTATCCTTAACGGAGAACACGCAATGAATTGCAACCTCGCGGTTGCGGGAATTGAAAGCCGTGCTTTCGTGAATTGCCTGCGGCATGAATTGTGCCCGCTAGCACATTTGTTGCAATTCAATTCATGGAGCGGAGCGAGAATTCATGGCGAAGCCAATTCATGATTCGTCAGAATCAATTCATTCGTAAAAACAGAAAGAGCAAGAATAGAAGGAAACTTCTCCTTTTACTCTTGCTCTTTTTTGCTAATCGTCTATGCTCCTTTGCAGGGAAATCTTGCGCCGGTTGCCTCGGTACTACATTTGGTCGGGCAGGCGAATGCCGATGATGGCAAAGCCGTTTTCGATGACGGTAGCCACCGCACGGGTCAGCGCCAAGCGTGCCTCGCGCACACCGTCGGGAGCGGACAGAATCTTGTTGTCGAAATAGAACTTGTTGTAGAGTTTGGCAAGATCCACCACGTGCCGTGTGATAAAGCTGGGCTCGTTTTTGTCGGCGGCCTCCAACAACAGGGCGGGATAACGCTCCAGAGAGCGTACGATATCCTTGCTGACGTCGTCGGACAAAGAGCTGTAGTCTGCGCCCGACAGATCCACTTCGCCTGCCTTGCCTAACACGCTCAGACAGCGTGCGTGGGTATATTGCACGTAGGGGCAGGTTTCACCGTCGAAGTTGAGGATCTTGTCGTATTTGAATTCGATATCTTTGATACGGTTGTTGATGAGCGCCGAGAAAATGACGGAGCCAACGCCCACCATTTCTGCCACGTCGGTGGCATTTGCAAGATGGGGACTCTTTTCGTGAATGATCGCAAGCGCCTTTTCTACTGCCTTGTCCAACACGTCCACCAACCACACGGCGTTGCCCTTACGGGTGCTCATTGCGCCCTCTTCCAGACTGACCATACCAAACGCAACGTGCTCCAACTGTTTTGCCCAATCGTAGCCCATGCGATCTACCACCGAGAACCATTGTTTGAAGTGCAAATTCTGCTGATACGCCACCACGTACAGGCACTTGACGAAATCGTAGTGTTGCTTGCGATAGAATGCGGCGGCAAGGTCACGGGTTGCGTAGAGGGTAGCGCCGTCACGCTTGACGATGATGCAGGGAGCCATGCCCTCCAACTCTACGATACGTGCGCCCTCGCTGTCTACCAACAGGTTCTTTTCCTCCAACTCGTCGATGACGGCTTGCATTTTGTCGTTGTAGAAACTTTCGCCGGCAAAGCTGTCGAAACGTACGCCCAAACGCTCGTAGATGGGCAGGTCGTCCTTGAGGGTGATCTCTTTAAACCATTGCCACAGGGCGTACGCCTCGCTATCCCCCTCCTCAAGGCGACGGAACCAGTCGCGTGCCTCGTCGTCCAGCTCGGGGTGCAGCTCTGCTTCCTGGTGGAATTTGACGTAGATTTCTACCAGGCGGCGCACACCGCCACGCTCGATATCCTCACGGTTAGACCACTTGTGATACGCAACGATCAGCTTGCCAAATTGCGTACCCCAATCACCCAGGTGGTTGATACCCACGGCGTTATAGCCCAACGCGCGGTAGAGCCTATACAGGGCGGCGCCCAACACGGTGGTAGACAGGTGACCGATATGGAAAGGCTTTGCGATATTGATGGAGCTGTAGTCAATACAAACCGCCTGACCCTGCCCCTTGTCGCTACGGCCGTAGTCGGCACCCTTTTCCAACACCTTGCCAATCACCTCGGAGGCAAAGTTGGAGGAAGAATAGCGGAAGTTCAAATAACCTGCCACCGCCTTGATTTCCTCCACAAAGGGGGGCTTTTGGATTTTTCCTGCCAATTCCTCGGCAATCGCCACGGGCGACTTGCGCCAAGCTTTTGCCAGGCGGAAACAGGGCATGCAAATATCACCCAGGGCAATATCCTTGGGCGGTACCAACAGAGAGTAGGCCTCCTCGTAGGGCAGAAACTCGCTTAATACTCGTGCAATCTCGGCTTTGTAGTCCATATTTTCTCCTTATACGTTGAAGCGGAACAGAACGACGTCACCGTCCTTCATGACGTATTCCTTGCCCTCGGAGCGGAGTAATCCACGCTCTTTAGCCACGGCAAGGCTACCGCAATCCAACAAATCTTGATAGTTGACGATTTCGGCTCGAATAAAGCCTTTTTCAAAATCGGTATGAATTTTGCCGGCGGCTTGGGGGGCTTTGGTGCCGATGGGAATGGTCCAGGCTCGGGTTTCCTTTTCGCCTGCGGTGAGGTAACTCATCAGCCCCAACGTGCGATAGCCCACGGTAATCAACTTTGCCAAACCGCTCTCGGTAATGCCGTATTCCTCGGCAAACATTTCCCTTTCTTCGGGGTCCAAACCTGCCAATTCTGCCTCTACCTTGGCGCAAAGGCAAATGACGGGAGCACCGCTCTTTTCTGCAAGGGCGCGAAGCGCCGCCACGTGTGCGTTTTCTGCCTGACCCAAGTCGTCCTCGCCGATATTTGCCACGTAGATGACGGGCTTGGCGGTGAGTAAAAACAACTCGTTCAAATAGGCCATTTCCTCGGGAGCAAGCCCCATATCACGCACCGACTTGCCACTCTCCAACAAAGCGTAGACCTTGTCCAGACACTCGATCTCGGGCAGGAGCTTTTTGTCCCCCGATTTGGCTTGGTTGCGCACGCGCGCTACACGCTTGCTGACCGCATCCATATCCGCAAAAATCAGCTCGAAATCAATGGTCTCTACGTCGGCAAGGGGGTTGACGGCGCCCACTACGTGGGTAATATTGCTATCCTCGAAGCAACGCACCACGTGCACGATCACGTCCACCTCGCGGATATGCGACAAAAACTTGTTGCCCAAGCCCTCGCCACGGCTGGCACCTTTCACAAGACCTGCAATATCCACAAACTCCAACACCGCAGGGGTTACCTTGCGGCTGTCGTACAGGGCCGCCAAGCGATCCAAGCGCTCGTCGGGCACCGCCACCACACCCATGTTGGGCTCAATGGTGCAAAACGGATAGTTGGCCGCCTCCGCATTTTTGGTGGAGGTAATGGCGTTA
>JAFTOZ010000009.1 GCA_017463565.1 Clostridia bacterium
AGCGCATTAGCGACGATGCAGACCTGAGAGGGGAGTTGCGTGAGCATTACGCTGAGTTTGCACGACTTTCTTCTAAGTTGGCGAAAGGACAGACCGCAGGTACGTACGAGATGTACGCCGATTATAGCGAGGCGGTGCGTACCATGCCATCTCACCGAATTTTGGCGGTTAACCGTGGCGAGAAGGAAAAGGTGTTGCAGGTATCTATTGAGTTGGACGATGAGGCGGTGGTCGAATTGATTTGCCACAGATACGTACGGGGAATTGCGCCCTCTGCAAGCCTGATGCGCGAAGCGGTGAAAGATAGTTATAAGCGTCTTTTGGCACCCTCTTTGGAACGTGAGCTTCGTGCAGCGTTGACAGAGCGTGCGTGTGAACAATCAATCAAGATGTACGAAGTGAACTTGCGCAGTTTGTTGATGCAACCGCCTCTTCACGGCAAGGTGATTTTGGCACTTGACCCTGCTTATCGCACCGGGTGCAAGGTGGCGGTGATCAACGCTACCGGAGACGTGTTGGCGCACGGTGTGGTGTATCCGACCCCACCGCAGAATAAGATCGAGGACGCACGTGAGAGGCTTTTGAAGGCGATTGCCAAGTATCACGTGCAGGTGATCAGTATTGGAAACGGTACAGCAAGCAAGGAGACGGAAATCTTTGTGGCAGATTTGATCAAGCATTGTCCGACACCGGTTGCGTATGCGGTGGTGAACGAGGCAGGTGCGTCGGTTTATTCGGCAAGTAAGCAGGGTGCGGAGGAGTTTCCGCAGTATGACGTATCGATTCGGTCGGCAATATCGATTGCTCGCCGCTTGCAGGATCCTTTGGCGGAGTTGATCAAGATTGACGTGAAGTCTATCGGTGTGGGACAATATCAGCACGATATGCCTGAAAAACGCTTGACGGAGGTCTTGGAAGGCGTGGTTGAGGGCTGTGTGAACACGGTCGGTGTGGACTTGAATACGGCAAGTTACAGTTTGCTGGCATACGTGGCGGGGTTGAATAAGAGTATTGCTAAGAATATTGTTGAGTACCGCGCGGAGCATCCGTTTGAGTCGAGGGAGCAGTTGTTGAAGGTGCCGAAATTGGGCGCAAAAGCATATCAGCAATGCGCAGGATTCCTGCGTATTAAGAACGGCAAAAATGCGCTCGATAATACGGGTGTGCACCCCGAGGCTTACGTGGCTGCCGCAACGTTATTGCACGAGATGGGCTACACGGAGAAGGATATTCGTGAGGGGAAATTGCAGGATCTGCACCAAAAGGTGAACCGTGTTGGATATGAGACGATGGCAAAGAAGTGCGGTATCGGTGCGCTGACTCTGCGTGATATCGTTGAGGAGTTGATGAAGCCAGGCCGTGACGTGCGCGACAGTTTGCCGCAACCTGTGCTACGCAAGGAATTGCTTTCGATGGAGGACCTGTCGGTTGGTATGGTGCTCTCGGGCGTTGTGCGCAACGTTGTGGACTTTGGTGTATTCGTGGATATCGGCGTACACCAGGACGGATTGGTGCATATTTCGCAAATTACCGATCGGTATATTTCGCACCCACGCGAGGTGTTGAAGGTGGGAGACCAGGTTGAGGTGCGTGTGTTGGGGGTTGACCTTGAACGCAAAAAAATCTCGCTGAGTATGAAGAAAGAGGGAGTGACGGCGCCTGCGAAGAAAGTTGCGAGCGCAAAGCCCAACAAGACGGCAAGTGTCAAGGTGGATGCGGTAAGCTATGACGATGCGCTTGGGCAATTACTGGGCCGTTTTGGAAAGAAATAAGTTGGAATAATGACTGAAAAAAAATGCAGGCATTGCCTGCATTTTTGTTTGCTGTAAGTATGATTATTCTACGGTATAGACCTCAGATTATCGTTTTATCAATGGGCTAGTCCACAGTTGGATAGTATTTGCGGCGTTAGTTTGCAGAGGTATCCGAATCGATAGGGGAATCGGCATTGCTCTGTGCCGTTGCAGCGGAATCCGTGGAGGTTTCGCTCACAGGAAGGGAAGAAGCTTCTTCTGTTACTGTCCCCGGCTCGGTGGCAGTTGCAGTAGATTTTCTTGCCTTGGCGTCCTTGATGACGTCCCAAATCGAGATTGGTTTGAAGCGTAGGGCGCGCGTGAGAATGGGATAGATGGCAAAGGTGATGGCGAGGTTGATACCCCATACGAGGGTCTGCGTGGGGATACGCACCGACAGGAATGCCCAATAGCTTTGCTTGGTTTTGAAATAGGACTCCCAGAGGGCGTAGGTGTTCCAGAATACAGTGATGAGCACGTAGACGAGTATATAGCTGACTACGATGGAAAGAGCGCGTAAAAGGGCAGTTTTCTTTTGGGGAAGTAGGCGGAAGAGGAATTGTACGATGCCGGGAAGTAGACCAATCATCATACTGCCAACCCAAATGAGGGGGTTGGGGGCATATCCGCGCGCAAAACAACCGACTACGTCGCCAATTGTACCTACGGTGAAACCTACGAGAGGGCCGAAGAAATGGCCTGCCATAAAGCAGATGAGGTAGGTGAAGGTGATGGAAACGAGGGGTGTTTCGATTGCAAACGTGTTGGTGACGATACAAAGAGCAGCCAACACACCGCACAATGCGACTTCTTTGGTGGAAAATAGACCTTTCTTTTTCATAAAAAACCTCCCGCAAAGAGAGGTCCGATGGAGAATATACTTCGCAACGGACGCGATGCATCACCGCAGGGCGAACCATTTCGTTTGCAGACAACATCCCATTCTGCAACACTCAACGCGAGGCATCTACTTTGCTCTTTTAGTATACCATATCGAGAAAGGGTTGTAAACTACTTGCATTTTTTTCTTTTAGCAAATAGTAGGCAAATTTTCTTGAGGTCGACGGCCTTGGTGAGAATGAGAAGCAGTGCATAGAGAATCCCACAAAAAGCGCAACAAATGATGCCGCGTGGCCATACGGACAAATGAGGGGTGAGGGCGGTGCGGAGAAGCGTTGTGCCTGTGCAGATGACGAGCATACCCAACGTGTGCCAAATGAAGGGTTTGGCATGGGCAAGGCCCATTGCTTTGCGACGCACCAGGGTGATCGTGTTCAAGAGGAAACTGATGAGGAAGAAAGCAGTTTGGGCAACGGCAAGGGCATAGATACCCAGAAAAGAAGGGAGAAACCACAGGCATAGCGCCATCGCAACGAGTCCGACCATACTGTGGGCAAAACACCTTGCTTCCAGCCCAAGAGAGTTCATAGTGGTGTTGGTGAGTTGGCTCATACACAAGGGGAATACCATACCTGCGGAGAACATAACGAATTTGCCTGCGGTGGCATCGTCGAACAGCATAAGCCCAAGTTCTTTGCCCATCGAGGCATAGACGGTGAAGCAGAAACCTGCAACAAGCAAAATATACCACATTCCTTTGTCTACCTTGGGGGCGATTGAGGAATAGTTGGTAATGGAAAGTTGGTCAATCTCTGGAAGAAGTACGACGGATAGGGCCGAGGTGATGGCAAGTGGAGCAAACAGTAGAGGAT
>JAFTOZ010000054.1 GCA_017463565.1 Clostridia bacterium
CAATGGCGGCAACGCCAATATAACACTCGGTGAGGACTACATCCCCGTGCGAGGTGTTATAAATGAATGATAGAAAATTGATTGACTACCTCCCGCCCGTATTGCAGGCCGTGCTTGAGTATGTGCAGATAACTGCCGCACAGCAACCGGAGTTTGAGCTGGTTTGGGATGACCTTAACTTTGTTATGGATAATCAATTTATTGATACCGCCACCGAGGAGGGCGTTGCGGTGTGGGAAAAGGAGCTCAATATCACACCGCTTAATACGGAAACGCTTGAGGAGCGTAAACAGCGTATAAAAACCGCCTGGACCTATGGCGTGGTTTATACCTATAATTGGCTGGTGAATTGGTTAAAAACCTCCTGCGGTGAAACAAACCGCTTGCCCACCATCAATGATTACACCCTCCGTGCAGCGTTGCCCGTTTCTGTTGACTACATAAGAATTTTGGAGGATATGAGGCGGTATGTATCGGCCAATGTGCTTATAGATCCACTCATCCTGCTTACCAAAATTGAAATGACACACTTTGCAGGTGCCGCTTTCCGGCACTCGGTGCGCCAGACAATGCAAACACCGGCGTGGGATATGGATAACATAAACCTGCTTACCGATGAAAACGGCATTGTGCTTATGGAGGAGGCAGGCAGCAAAATAATGTATGAGGAGGTTGTTGTATGACACCTAATTTGACCGATGCCGGCAAAAACCTTTTGCTCCGTGCATTAACAGGTGAAACCATCACCTTTACCAAAATACAGCTTGGTAACGGTCCTGCCCAGGATGCGAGAACGGCAACAGGCTTGATAAACCCCTTGCTTACCGTTGAGCTTTCCAAAATTGAGGTTGGTGAGGAATATGTTACCCTTACAGCTGCATTTACAAACGGTACTGTAACAAGCGGCTTTCACATTACGGAGGCGGGCTTTTATGCCAAGGATCCGGATGATGATAGCAAAGAGCTTTTGTATGCCCTTGGCAACGAGGATGAAAGCACCGCCGACTATGTACCGAATAACGCAAACCGCATCCTTGAAATGGAGTTTAATGCTTTGCTTTTCATAGGCGATGCGGAAAATGTGGCGGCGGCAATTAACAGCTCCCTTGTTTATGCCTCTGCTGCTGACCTTGAGGCCCACACCGGAAATGTGGAAAACCCGCACAATGTTACAAAGGAGCAGGTGGGGCTCGGCAATGTTCCCAACAGGAGCACCAACGATCAAACGCCCACCTATGAAACCGCAACCACCTTTGCAACCCTTACCTCCGGTGACAAGGTAAGCACCGCCTTTGGTAAAATCAAGCTGGCGATCACTAACCTTATTAACCACATTGCCAACAGGAGCAACCCGCACGGCGTAACAGCGGCACAGGTAAATGCTGCGGCAAAATCGCACACGCATAACGCCTCCGACATCAACGCCGGCACGGTGCCCGTTGCCCGTGGTGGTACAGGTACAACCTCTTTCCCAAACGGTGCCCTGGTGCAGGGTACGGGTGGCACATACCTCAAGTATTTGCAGGGGGCGGGTGCTTTGTATGCTACCTCTACCGGCAACCCCCGTTTTGGCACCCTGCCCGTTTCTATGGGAGGCACGGGCGTTACCACGCTTAATGCGTTGCTTGAGCTCGTTGCACAAAACCTCTTTGTTACCGGTATGTATGACGGTAACAACACGCAGGGGCGTGTAATTGATCTGGGCTTTACCCCCAAAGCGGTATTGCTTTTTGATGC
>JAFTOZ010000055.1 GCA_017463565.1 Clostridia bacterium
CCTGCAGGATATGCTGTATGAGGTGTTGGGACTGAGTGCGCCTGCTAAGGCCGGCGAGGGCGAGAATACCAATATGGTGCAGGCTATTTTGAGCTTGATCGATACCATTCGTTTGTCCGACCGTGGCGCTGCAAGCGTGGTGCTGAATAATAACGTCTTCCGCAATTTGGGCATGGATTGGCTGAACGGTGAGGCGTTGGCTGAGGAAATCAAGGAGGTGTATGCTTCCGTTGATTTGATGCAACAGAATATCGAGGTGGGTCTGGTGCTGAATAGCAAGCGTGAGGACAAGGAAGATCCTTACGTGCGTGTGCGTCTGCACGATTACTTGGTGAGTGGCACCAAGCAGGAAATCCCCTTTGACGGAAGCCGCTTTAATACTACCGACGATTACGACCACGTGTACGTGAAGGCGTCGGGTTCCTTGCAGTATGATCTGCCGGACGGTGAGTATAACCTGGGCGGTCTGCTGAAGGGCGTGGTGGACGGCGTGAATATCCCCCTGTCCCTCAAGGATATGAGCGGCGAGTTCTTGATTGAGATCACCGCTAAGCTGGGCGTGGTGGATTTGATGAGCAGCGAGTTGCTGGTGGACGTGAGCTATCAGTCGCGTACCAATCCTGAGGTCTACCATTTGTTCCTGGGTCTGTACGTGGATATCAAGCAGGGCGAAATCTATATTGACGTGCCTTGGTTGGAAGTGAATAAGCTGTTGATTACCGGGTTGGATCTGCAAGAGTTGATGGGCGGTCTGTTTGGCGAGGAGGCCGTGGCCGCTGCAGGTGAGGCGCCCGGTTGGTATGCGTATGCAGAGTTGGCCGCAAAGGTGATTGATTACCTGCTGTGGGCGGACGGTAGCGGTGATTACGAGCAGGGATTCTACGTGATGTTGAATCACGATTTGCCTGCCACCGTGCTGGATATGCTGATGAGAGAGGTGGGCTATGAGATGGAACTGCCTTTCAAGTTTAACGAAAACAAGCAAAGCTATATCTCGCTGAGCTTGTCCAATATGTTTGTGGAGGCTCGCTTTGAGCTGTATAGCGAGCAGTTCGATCAGGCTACGGGTACCGTCACGCCGTTGGAGGGCTTTATTGACGTCAACGTTTCGTTGGATAGCGCAAACCTCGGCGATAGCAGTATCCGTCCCCACCGCGCACAAGACGTGACGGCTTATACCGTGCTGTTGGACTTTGGTATGCCGAAAGGGGAGGAGTTGGTGCTGGATAGCCTGTACTTCGAGGGTAGTCTGAGCTTTGATATCGACTTCCAAGAGGGTACTGTGAACCTGAAAGAGGCCTTGAAGTACCTGATGAACGATAAGATGCAAATCCTCATCGAGGGCGGCTTGGCCGTGAAGATGGAGGTGGAGATCGCTGCCAATATCAACCTGAAGAATTTGGCTCGGTCGGAGTTGATGGTGAAACTGTATATGACCGAGTACGATAAGTACATTTCGGGTGGCGACGGCTTGAAGCGTGCGTTGTTCTTGCGTGCTTATTACGTGGGTATTGACGGCGCGCTGTACGTGGACGCTCCTATGATCGGTCTGTACAACATCAAGGTCAACCTTGATCTGGAGAGCCTGCTCGCCGGCGGCGGTGCGGAACAGGCACCTGCGGAGGAGGAGAAGCCCGAGGAGCCTGTGGAGAACCCCTGCGAGTGCGCCAACGAGGCTTGTGTGGCTGCCGGTTCTTGTTGGGAACTGGTGGAGGGCGAATGGAGCAAGCGTTGTGAGGACGGCTGCGTTTGTCTGCCCTGCGGTTGTACCGATCCTTATTGCTACGCTTATGGCGAGGCAAGCGGTGATTGGGGCAATGCGTGCGGCGCAAACGGCAGTTATTGCCACGGCTACGACGAGGATTGCTGTGCTTGCCACAAGGCGTTGGCTTGCCGTTGTATGAACCCCGAGTGTGTGGCTCACGGCAACTGTGTGGAAGAAGTGGTGCGCGACGAACACGGCAACGTGATTGGTTATAAGTTGTACTGTGCGAAGGTGGCAGAGGACGGCGCAGACAATCTGTGTGGCGTGGAAGGCAGCGATTGCGTATGTATCCACAGTTTCTTGGTGTGCGGTTGTGTGGATATGCAACACGTGCACGATCACCGCTGTACTACGGACTGCCCGACTTGCGACGGCAGCTGCCGTACCTATTACGCTAGTTTGATTACCAGTATCGTGGACGAGTTTACCCTGAGTAAGACGGGTCTGCACCTGGTGACGAACGATTTGTTGATCCGTAACTTGTTTGAGTTGTTGGCAGGTGAGTCTATCCCCGTGGAGGAAACCCCCGGTGGCGGTATTGAGATGAACTTTGACTTCTTCAAGTATATGGACGACGCCTCGGGCAAGTTGGAGGACGCTTCCTTTGTGAAGAATCTGGCTCTGTCGGTGGGAATCTTCTTCTACCACGCAGGACAGGAGCAGACCGAGGAAAATAAGTCGACCGTGGCACTGACCCTGGGTGGGTTGGATCTGCGCACCGGTCAACACGATATCCCCTTCTACCGTCTGGACGAGGAGGCAAGATTGGAGGACGAGTCGCAAACCATCGACGGACGTGATTATCAGTTGCTGACCGATATCAACCGCCTGACCTTTAGCGTGTCTATCCAAGTGCAAGAGTCCTCGGGTACCTATATCAAGGACGGCGTAGTGGTGGACGGTCAACCCAACGTGATTGATTTGAGCGAGATTTTGCAGGCTATGTTGCCCGGTCTGAACGCCGTGCTGGCCTTTAATACCACCTCGTTTGAGCCACACATGGTGTTTACCCTGGATATCGTGGGTAGCATTGATCTGAACGATATTAATACCGCGCAGGTGTATCTGTCCTTGATAGAGGGCGGTGAGGCCAACGGTACGGTGGAGCGCAGTCTGGGCTATATCTTCTACGACGGTATGGCAACCGAGGGCGCAACGCTCTTTCTGGATCTGCCTGCGTTGAATATCACCCAAACCAAGTACGTAGGTTTGGATCTGGCAAGTTTGCTGAATATGGAAGCCCTGCCTTGCGGTTGTACCTCGGTGTTGTGTAACGCCGCAGGTAGCTGTTACGACGAGGGCGGTTTGCGTATCTGCACGGGCGAGAATTGCGATTGTAGCCTGTTGGCTTGCGGTTGTGAGAGTGAGGTCTGCTACGAGGCAGGCGGTTGTGTAGACGCGATGGGCGCTCTGCTTTGTGAGGCGGACTGTGAGTGCCGTCATCACGAGTTGCCTGCTGCTGCCGGTGAGGGCAAGTTGAGTTGCGGTTGTAGCCGCAAGGAGTGCTTGTTGCGCGGCAGTTGCGTAGTGGGTTGTCCCTCTTGTGGCAACGAGAGCGAGGATAGCCCCGTGCATTGTCATCACCCCGAAAACATGAAGGAGTACGCCCTGAAGTGCGGTTGCTACGATCCCAGTTGTATTGCACGTGGCAGTTGTCATATTACCTGTGCGTACTGCTCCAACGGCAGCTGCCGTGACGTGGAGAATGCACAACGTCTGTTCTCGGATATGGACTATACCATTGACGCTATCTTGGATAGTATCAACCAGTTGAGTCTGTCGCACGAGTACGGTATGCAGATCTATATCGATCCGCAGTTGGTGACTGCCCTGTTGAATAAGTTGGGCTTTGGCCTGGATTTGGACGCTCTGCGTGAGGTGGGCTTGCTGTCGGCAGGTATCTGCTTCAGCGCATATAACGGCTTGGGCATCAACCTGAAGGGTGCGCTGGCTTCGGACGATCCGAACTGCGTGGAGAACCCCTACGTGAATATCAGCGTGGGTAACGTGGGTCTGAAGTTGACCAAGCAAAATATCGTGAGCACCGCTATGTTGCCTGCAGAGGTGATTGCGGCTCTGCCTCACTTCAAGAAGATTGAGAAAGAGGATACCATTGCTATTTCTCTGTCGGCGGACGTGAATATCACCGCAGACGGTAGCGATTGGGATATGTCTTCTATGTTGAGCAGTTTGCTGGGCGAAACGGTCAACTTTAAGTTGGCAAGTACCCCCACCGACGAGGTGTTTGAGATGAACGTGCTGGCTCAAATCAGCCTGCAGAGTATCTTTGAACACGGCTTGGCAAACCTGAGCCTGTCTAATCTGTTGATGCAAAACGAGTTGTTGATTGAACTGGTGCATAAGCAGGTGGTGGCAGACGTGGAGTATAGCGAGTTGGTGCTGTCGGCTTTGTTGGACGACGGTTGGGTGTACGTAGACTTTGGTATCTTTGCGGATACTCCCTCTTTGAAGTTGGATCTGATGGATCTGTTGGGTGAGGGTCGCGCATTGGCTGCCGCCGAGGAAGCAAACGAGGTGGAAGACCTGATTGCTATCAACGGCACCGAGAAACCGCAGGTACTGTCTAAGGGCCGTATGTATTACTACATCAGCGGCGCAGAAAACCACGCACACAAGATTGCTCTGAAGGGTAAGGAGATTCAAGAAATCCGCCTGGTGAATGATAACCTGTACGGTACGAGCCCTGCTTATCTGTGGCGCAATGAGGCAGAGTGGAGCCCCTATCTGCAAGTGGTGACCGAGGGCGACGGGAGTAGCCTGAGCGTTGTGCCCGGCGAGGCTCTGCATACCTGGATCCGCAAAGAGGCGGCAGAGGGCGGTGTGTACTACAAGCTGTATATCCGCACCGACGGCGGTGAGTGTATGGTGAACGTGAAGTTGGCCGACCGCTTCTATCTGAGCTTTGACGGCGCAGAGAATATCGTGGGTACCATTACCTCTATCGTGGACGGTATGACCTTGACGAAGGACTTCGCCGGTATCAACATGGGCGCAAGCCTGTTGATGGTGGTGGACGAGTTGTTGGGTCTGAAACTGAACGCAGAGGCAATTGGCGGAGCGGAGGCACACGTGAATATTGCCGACTCGTTGGTGAAGATCGAGAAGGAAGACTACGAGTCTGACCGCATGGAAGCATATAACTACGGCTTGAAGCGTGTGGATCAAAACCTGGTGTATACCGCACCCGTGGATTTGGGCGACGTGGTGCGCTTGGTGTTGACGCCTCGCTCGGGTGTGGGTATCGTGGACACCACCGCTCTTAGCGATTACGTAGTGCTGTCGGGCAACGTGATGAAGTTGTTGGCGGTGCGTGACGGCAAGGTGAACGAGCCTATGGCCGCCCTGGATACCGACAAGTGGAAGATTGAACTGTACGACGGCGCAGACAACCTGGTGTATAGCGCATACTTCTATAAGGGTGTGTTTGCTACCGTGGGTCTTGGCGTTGATTTGGGCGCACTTGGTATGAATATTGCGGTGAATAACTACGCAATTTCGCTGGTGAAGAAGGATAACGCAGAAGGCAAGGTTTACTACGACTTGTTGCGCCATTTGTCCGATACCTATCTGATCGACGAGAACGCAGGCGTGATCCGTGAGAAGCCCTCGAAGGTGATACTGGCTGACGAACACGGCCCTGTGGTGGACGCAGAGGGCAGATTGCAAATTGACGCCGCTGCTTATACTGACGTACTGCGCGAGCTGGACGGTATCTACGCTGCCTTTGAGTTGGATCTGAATATCGACATTAGCGATAATAACCTGTCGCACCTGGACGACCTGTATAACGAGGGCGGCAGCGTGATGGGTCTTGGTGATAACCTGGCCGACTATATTGGTGCTGTGTTTGTGAACTTGGGTATGAGCGCAGACAGTATCAACGGTGATTACGTGATTACCTTGCGTGTGAACCTGGAGAGCCTGGACTTCACCAACTTTGCGATGGAGAACCTGCAGATCTACTGCAAGGTGCAAAAGCGTGTGGGCGCGGACAAGTTGGAAGAACTGATTACCGTGTACTTTGACGGTGGCAGTATCTACTTGAACGCAAACCCCGCACAGTTTACCTTTGTGTATGCGCCTGCGGTGTTTATCCCCATCGACTCGATTATTGAATATTGGAACCCCAACGTGAGCGTGGTGGCAGCCGCCGAGCAAACCCCCGTTGCCTTGGCAGAGGAAGTGGCAAGTGATCCTGCCGGTCTGTCGGTGGGCGGTATCCTGGCACTTTTGGAGAGCGTGTCCTTCTCGGAGGGCAAGATTGCCATTAGCTTGGCTTCTGACTTTGTGGGAAGCCTGGTGGGTATGATACTTGGCCTTGAGGTGGACGTGCCCGTGGACGAGTTTGATTTGACGGTGGATCTGCTGAACGGCTCCATTGCCATTGACTTTGAGAAGACCAGCACCTACGAGCCCTCTACCTGGACGGACGCAGACGGCAACAAGTTGTTTGCAGGAAGTCAGGACTTTGTGTCGGTGACGGTAGACCACGAGGGTAAGACCCTGGCTTTGAGTGAGGGTGCTTTGCGCAACTTCCCGAAGGGTGAGTGGACCTTGACGGCAAATTATGCGGACGGTACCAGTAACCGCGCGGTGGCAACCCTTGCAAGTGGCGCCGCAACCTGGACCTATAACGGCGTGGCAACCGACGCACTTGGTTTGTATGCGGCTCTCGTAGAGGGCAAGGAGTTGACCTCTTTGCGCCTGGGTACCGTGAGCGCAACCCTGTATGAGTACGTAGTTGGCGGTAGCCTGATGAGCTACAGAGTGGAAGAAGACGGATTGCACCTGCCCCGTAAGGTGGCGTCGGTGCTGTGTCCCTCCGTGTTGACTCTGGAATTGATTGGCACCGGCAAGACCGCGACCCTCGATCGCTCGGGCGCGCGTGACGTACTGTTGGTAGATGGCGCGCGCGAGTACGTGCAAACCGCAGGCGAAGATTACGTGCTGGACGGCGGTGTGGATTGGAGTGCCGTGACGGCAATCCGCGTGTATGCTGCAAGCGGTGAGGACGTGATCCACGTAGAGATGACCGAGACGGGTGCAAACAAACAGAAGATTGCACTTGGCTTGATGGCAAGATCGGTGAGCATTGGCTTTGAGTTGCCCGATGAGTTCAAGACCAAGGCCGCAGGCGGTGTGCCTCGCTACGACGGGGAGCGTGCCGTATACGGCTCGGGCGGTCCTTATCACGAGTTGGACGAATTCCGCTATACCGATACCGGCTTTGTGGACGCACAACCCGGCATGGCGCTTGCTGAGTATGCGGAGTGGAACGAGTTGGAGTACGTGGTGAACGCTTCGTTGGCGCTGACTCTGGACTACGACCGCTTGGATTATTCTCTCATCGATAAGTTCCTGTCTATGACCACCTATAATCGCAACGAGGAGGGTGAGATCGTGGACGAGACGGTGCACGATCTGAGAAGTCTGGCAGCGACCGTGGAGGCGTTTATCCTGTTTAATACCCATATTGATACCCGCATCGTGGTTGACTTGGCCGTGAAGATCAATATGGAAAACGAGTATCTGTCCGAGGCTCGCCTGGATATCTATATCGACGGTTATAGCCGCCTGGACGCTTACGGCAATACCGTACCCGTTGAGGAGCCCTTGACCATCTATTTTGACGGTGCAGGCGTGAGCTCGAAGTCGCGTGTGTACGTGGATCTGAGCTTGCTTGGTATTGATCCCTTCTATATCACGATCGATATGGTGGGTACCGTACGTACCATGGTGAACAGTCTGATCCGTGATTGGGAGTATGAGTCGAGCAACCGTGAGGAGCAAGGACAGATGCAGGTATTGCCCTGCGGTTGTACCAACCCCGAATGTATTGAGGGCGGTAAGTGTACCTATTTGGGTGAAAAGCATTGTACCGCTGATTGTGAGTGTGCTTGTTGTGCGCTGCCCTGCGGTTGTGGCTACGAGGTATGCTTGCGCAACGGTAGCTGTTACAACGGCATTGGCGAGCGTTTGTGCGACGGCGAGGATTGCGGTTGTGCCTGTGCGCCGTCGTTGGGCAACGTATTGCCTTGCGGCTGTAGCGAGGAGGACTGTGTGTTGCGTGGCGTATGTACCAACCAAGAGGGATTGGTGGTATGCTCGGACGCTTGCACCTGTACCTGCCACCCCGTAGAGGAAGAACCTAAGGAAGAGGGTATCGTGGCATGGCAACCCTTGTTGGGTAGCTTGGATCAGTTCATCAAGGGATTGAGCCTGGGCAACGGCGGATTGCTGTTGACGGTGGCACCCAACGCCTTGAATAATATCCTTGCGTTGTTTGCGGTGGAGACCCTGTTCCCCGGCGATATGGATATTTATCTGGAGGCACAGTTCTACGAGAGCTTGAAGGACGCTTATATCCTGTTGAACGTAGGATTTGATATTCCTGATAATCCGGAACCCGGCGTGACCGGCCATTATAACACCAGCCTAAAACTGTATAACGTGTCGGGCGTGGGTTATCGCAACGATCTGAGCCGTGACTACCTGGCGGTAGAAGACGAGGATCTGCAGGCGAAGTGGAAGAACTATATTGAGGTGTTGTACGCAGACTACGATCTGTTTGTGGACAACAACAGCGGTAGCGAGTTGCCCATGCGTGACGAGGACGGCAACTATCTGGAGAGCGCATTCGACAGATTGAGCAGTTCGAGTACCGTGGTGGTGCGTAACCGCGAGGGCGTGCTGATGGCACGTATGCCTGCGACCAAGAGCTTTGCAGGAGACCTGCGACCCAGCAAGAATCTGGATAGCTGGATCAACGTAGAGAATCTGCAGGTGAAGTTTGAGGGTAGCATTGAGATGAACGTCAACGGCGGTCCTAACGACGAGGTGAAAGACTTTGACGTGACCGACTTGCTTGCTGATATGCTGTATCTGGACGAGGAGGCTTCGGACAAGTTGGGTATCCTGTTTGATCCTGACGGTTCTCCCTCTGATTCGGCAGACCTGTCCTTGCGTATTGACGTGGGCTTGGCGATCGACTTTGCTGATCCGCAGGCAACCGAACTGAAGTTTGAGGTGGTGAAGCAATACACCGCAGGCGGCGTGGAGTACGATTATCTGTTGCTTGGTCTGTACTACCTGAACCGCACGCAATCGGTGTATCTGTCCCTGCCTTTGTTGGACATCAACGGCATTAAGTTGGGTAGCCTGGACCTGTCCGGCGTACTGGATACGGTGGTGGGCATTGATTGGCAAACCGCCCTGGCTGCAGACGGCGAGGAGGCCCCCGGCTACTACGGCCTGCTTGCGAAGTTGTTCGGTCTGGATCTGAGCATCGTGCCCGACCTGATCGAGAAGCTGCAGGGAACGGGCGTGCAGGGCGCAGGTCTGGCGATTGCTTTGACGGATACCCGATTGGGTATTGCGCTGAACTTTGCCCTGGTAGAGTTGATTCTGCGCTATATGGACATCAACACCGAGACGGATATGGGCTTGATCCTCGATATCTACGAGAACATCGAGAATCGTCTGGGCCTGGATAGATTGGAGTTGATGATCGACCAAGGAGATAAGGTGCTGGGCGAGTACGGCTTGTTGAACGAGTTGACCCTGTCCTTGGGCCTGTACTTGGATAAGGCAAGCGACAAAGAGTTGGGCGAGGCCATGGGCACGACCGGCTTTGAGTGGTTTGGCGTGGAGTTGTCGGTGGGCAACCTGCGCGTTGATCTGGGTGAGCACGGCGCAGAAAGCGCACTGGCGACCAACACCGAAAGCAACCTGACGCAAAAGGTGATCGTGGGTGGCGCAGAGCGTGAGGAGAAGGTGCAAACCTTCTTGCACCTGCCTCACTATAACGGCACGGGCGACAGTTATAACGATAGAAATTACGTGAACTTGAACCGCTTTGGTGATTTGACGCAGTATCCTGACCTATTGGATCTGTCGGCATTCCACTTGAAGTTGGGCGGTGATCTGGAGTTGAACGTGCACCAAGACCACGTGGGCTATTCTAACCCTGCTATTGACTTCTTGGAGACTTTGGTGGAGGATCTGTTGGAGAATAAGGCCAACGTGGATATCAACCGTGGCGCAAAGGACGTCTGGAAGATCTCCTTTGTGATCGAGGCGGATATTGACTTTGCTGATTGGGATCGCACCGAGTTTAAGTTGGAGCTGCTGTATAGCCGTGGCGAGAACTCCGAGGTGAAGTTCCCCTTGATTGGTTTGTACTACTGGGGTCAGAGCAACAGTTTCTATTTGGATCTGTTGAACCTGGGCTTGATGAAGACCAAGGTGCAAGGTATTAACTTTGCAAATATCCTGCAGACCTTGACGGACGTTGACGTGACGCAGGGTAGTCTGAGCGTGGGCGCAGAGTTGTTGTCCAGCCTGTTGGGTAGCGCAGATCTGACCGCCGTGGTGAACGAGTGGTTAGACGCCTTTACCGAGGAGAAGACCATGGGTAGCCTGCCCGAGGAGGAACCCGAGGTTGAGGAGAAACCCACCGAGGAAGAGGAGGAAGAGACTCGCCTGGCTTGCGGTTGTACCAACCCCGTGTGTGTGGCCGCAGGTAGCTGTAAGGCAGAAAACGGCAGTATGCTCTCGGGCGAACACAATTGCGCCGAGATGATTGAAAACGCCGTGATGACCCTGACGATGGGTAGTTATCTGCGCGGAAGACGGGATAGCTACGCTCCCGACGTGCAATCGCCCGGATTGCAGATGCAACTGCATATCAACACCCAAATGGTGAACAAGTTGCTGTGCATTCTGGGCCTTGATCTGACCCTGCCCGACCAGACCGACGTGATGATGGAAGTCAAGATTAACAACGGCTTTGATTCGGTATCGGTGACCTTGAATTCCTACGACGTGAACGGCAAGGGCGAGGTGTACGAGAACGCCGTTGGCGATACGATGGCAAACTCTCTCCGTATGAGTCTGAATACCTTTGAGTTGGGTTATTCTGCCGGCGAAGATATGCTGAAGGGTACCGTGTACAGCGAGTATAGCAACGTCAAGACCGAGTTGAGCAACTTCTCCGGTTTGAACGTGGGTGGCTTGATTGGCACCAACAACTGGAGTGGAAGCTTGTTGGCTTCGCTGTTGAACAGCGTGGTGGACGGTCTGTATGCGGATGATCTGAGCATTAAGGTGATGACGAACTCTACCTACGTGGGTGCAAACGGTACCGATCTGAACGTGGGTAAGACACGTAGCACCACCTTGACCCTGTCGCGTATTGCAAGCGGTGACTTTGCGCACGGCTTGAAACTGGACGCAGGCAGCTTGTTGAATAACGTGGCGCAACTGTTGCCCAATCTGTTGGGCGTGCGCGAGTTGGCACCCAGCTGGTTGGAGGGTATCTACGTCTTTGAGGATCGCGTTTTGATCGACCTGAAGATCACCTTGGATATCCGTATCTTTGGCTTGGGTGGACAAGTGACCGTATACGACGGTAACTTTGACGTGATCACGCTGGACTTTGACGCTTGGTTTGGCAATAAGGCTGCGTCGGGCGAAACTGACGATAAGACCGACCTCAGCCAAGGTAAGAATGAGGAAAACAAGGAGATTACTGCCGCTGATCTGGAGGAGGGTATGGCTGATCCTATCCGCGGTATCAGCGTGACTCTGGGCAACGGTAATATTGACGACTACGGCTATATCAACACCGAACATAACGGCCCGCAATACAGTTCCATCCGCATTGATCTGAACCCCAGCTTGGTGGGCGGTCTGTTGGCGAAGGTGCCGGAGTTGCTGTCCAGCTTTATGACGGTGGACAGCCAGGATAACAGCTATCTGCTGTATGCGGTATATCAGGGTCTGAAGGGTATGCTGATCAATATTGAGAATGACACCATTGCAAACTTGGTGGATTCGATGATTGATTCTACCGTTGGTAAGTTTGTGGTTGAACTGTTGGCTGCCGTATTGCCCTTCCCGACGGTGACGGCAGGCAGCGAGTGCTCGTTGACCGTGGTACTGTCTGATACGGTGAGTGGCGGTCAGGCTTGTTTGGTTGACCGTATCCTGGTGCGTGTGTATACCCCCTATACGGGTGAGTACTGGCAGGTGCTGATTGATAACAACGGCATTAATTTGAGCAACGTGGACACCACCAAGGGTGACGCGGCGGTGAGCTTTGAGGAGGACGACGTGTCCGACACCTCTCCCGTATTTGGTAACACGCGTACGCGTACCATCGTGGACGTGTTTAACCTCGACCACGACCGCAACGGCGTAGTGGACTATATGGAAGCTCTGCCTACGGTTGCAACCGTGCACTATTGGGATCCTGCGAGCGTGCCGAGTGGCTCTGCAAGCGAGGAGTACAAAAACGTGCAGGCAAGCTGGTCGGACGGCGTGTTTAAGATTGATCCTACCAAGTACGTGGGGCAAATTGAGGACGGCGAAGAACTCGGCGTGTACTACATCGAGGGTTACGTGCTGAACTACGTGAAGAAGGTGCGTGTGGAAGTGCCTGCAACGGCGGCGCGTTTGGTGAAGTATGATGAGCGCGTGGATAGCAAGACGGGCGAAATCATCCGTACGCCTTTGATCTCGGGCGCAAACCTGAGCTTCCCCTTGGTGTTGGAGGCCTATGAGGTGGAAGACTTTATTGCAAGTCTGCCGCAGAAGATCGAGGTGACCTTTACCGACGGTAACGGCGACGGCAACTTTACCAAGACCTTTGACGGTACCGAGGGCGTGAGCAGACACCGCGTGGAGTGGGACGCAAGCGACCTGTTGGATAGCTACGAGGGTGGCCGCTATATGCTGCACCTGACCTTTGGTGATGGTATCGTGGGCGACTATCACGTGGATATCCCCGTGGTCGTCAATGCAAACCGCCTGACGGGTGTGCGCTTCCTCGCCGGAGACGGCAGTTATGAGCAGAGCACCTCGAGCTTGGTGTTTGGTCCCTACGACGAGATCCGCCTGCCTAAGCAGGTGTGGGCAACCTTTGGCAACGCAACGCCCCGTCTGTACAATATCCGTTGGAACGCAGACGAGAGCAGCTTGGTGCCTGTGTATACCGGCGTGCATTACTTTGTGGACGCACAAATCGGTAACCTGGAGGTTGGCTACTACGACTATAAGAATATCAAGATTGAGATCACCTCGCAGGTGATTGAGGATTATCGCATGATGAACGAGGCAGGCGAGCTGGTCGTGCCCGATCTGACCTTTGATCCTTATCACGTGAGTGAGGGATACGACGTGGTGGACAGTAAGAACGTGCAAATGTATCCTCGCTATCTGTACCTGAAGTTCAGCGGTTCTAACGAGTACGTCAAGACCCGTGTGGAGTGGGCTCTGGATAGCGTGGTGAATACCTATAAGGGCGGTGCAACGGTGGCGAAGTTCCGTATTACCTCGGACGACGAGGACGTGCTGGACCGTATGCAGGTTGCCGGCCGTCAGGTATTGGATGCGACCGTGAACATTCTGGACGCTACCATTGAGGGCGTGCCGACTATGCCCACCTTGGCAAGCTATATCGACCCGATGTACTTGCTGTACGTCAAGTATGAGGACGGCGAGATTGTGGATTACATTGAGTACCAAGAGGGTAGTACCCGTTTGGTCGGCCGTATGAGCGGCGTGGTGTTTGACCTGAATAAGGCAGGCTTTGATTATAGCCTGTTGGAGGGTTATGAGCCCGGCTTGTACGTGTATGATAAGCAAAACCACAAGATCGTTGATCCTACCGACGGCACCGATGAGAATTGCTATCCTCGCCGTGTTGAGGTGGTGTACCGTGACGGTACCAAGGCCGTGTTTGAGGCAATCGTGGACGGCGGTACCTTTGACCTTGAGGGTGGCGTGATCTGGGATACCAAGGCGGTGTCGGTGGATTATCGCGGCGGTGTGTTTATGGCGAAGTTGACCCTGGGTAGTGAGCAGGGCGGCTATCAGACCGTTGAGGTGCCTATCAATATCGCAGACCGTACCGTGGCTGAGGTGAACTTGGCCAACGTGCGACCCGATTACGTGTTTGATCCGTATGCGGTGGAGGAGTATGCGCTGTCTGAGTGGCTGTATCCCACCAACGAGATGGATCTGGCAGATTTCTTGCAATCTCCCTTGTCCTCGCGCGGTAAGGTGATCTTTGCCTCTTCGCCCGCAGGCTATTATCCCATCGAGTGGGATCTGTCGGCAATCGATACCTCTTACGAGGGCGGTACCTACCAGGCTACTGCGAAGATTGGCGGCGGTGAGGCCGGCTATCAGTACGTGAGCTTTGAGGTGACCATCGAGCGCAAGGTGATCAAGACGGTGTACGTGCCTGCATTCGTGTTTGATCCTTACGGTAACGTGAACGCAATGGACGTGAATGCGGAGGTGTCCGGCGAGCGTGTGTATCCCAACGAGGTGAACGTGCGCTTTGAGGACGACAGCACCATGGTGTTCCGCTCGGGTGAGTTTACCGTGGAGACGCCCGCAGGTACCGTCGTGCAAAACTTCAACGGCGTGAAGTGGGATCTGTCGGCGCTGTCTTCTAAGTGGAATAGCACCGGCGGTGAGACCGAGGTGTTGGTGAAGTTGGGCAACGCGCTGGGCGGCTATCAACAGGTGAGCATCCAAGCGACCGTGCAAAACCGCACCATCGATAGCCTGCGTATCAACGCGGACGAGACCTTCTACTTTGACCCGTACGGTATCGTGAATACCAAGGACGGCAATACCTACTTGGCAACCGATCCTCGCCACGTGTCGAGTTACGGCCGTACCGTGTACGAGTACAATAGTAACGGCGACGTGGTGGGTCAACACCAAGAGGTGGACGTGGTGTACGTTGACGGTACCACCGCAACCTGCCGCGTGGATTGGAATATCAACAGTATCATCAACGGATATATGGGCTACAAGAGCCGTAGCGCAGACGGTCTGTGGATGGAATATGAGATTGCCGCAGGCATTGGCAACGAGTGGGTGGGCTATCAACAGCATACCGTGAAGGTGCGTATCGTCAACCGTGAGGTGGAATCCTTGATTCCTACCCAGTTGACAATCGATCCGTATGCGACCGAGACCCTGCCGCAGTCGGTGCGTGTGCGCTTTGTGGACGGTACCGAAGGTACTATGTCGGTAGAGTGGACCAACAAGACCTACGATATGTACGTGCTGGGTCGTGAGGTGGATAATAGCCACGCTACGGTGGACGCACGCGTGGGTAATGCGTTGGGCGGCTATCAGATTGTGACCGTGCCCGTGGTGGTGCTGGATAAGACCATCGATTACGTGATGAGCGGCAACGAGATCATTGCGATGCTGGATCCTGTGAGCGGTGAGATGGTGACGCACGGCTTTAGCTATACCGTGGGTGGCGTTGAGTTCTTCCGCGAGGACAGTTGCTACGAGATTGATCCGTTGGACGGCGCGGCACGCATGATGTTGACCTCGCGTAACGTGGCAACCGGCGAGATCAGCTACGTGAGATTGGAGTTGCCGAAGGTGGTTGTGGCGCACTTTGCCGAGGATAATACCACCCGCAACCTGAACGCTTCGTGGGATCTGAGCCATATCGTGGGCGCAGATTATCGCGGTAAGACCTTCTATAGCCAGCTGGGCGGCGAACAAGGCGCTATCCTGGCGATGGGTACTGCGAAGGTTGGTTACGTGCACCTGGAGTATAAGGCGACCGTGATTAACCGTACCGTGGCGCGCGACGAGAATAACCTGCCTTTGATCTATACCGAGGACGGCGAGCGCTTGCGCTATATCGTGGACGACGACTTTGATTCCTCGTCCTATCCCAACGTGCTGACCTTTGAGTTTGTGCGTGACGGTGGATACCACGGCGGTGAGAAGGTGATGATGACCGTCATCTGGACCAAGGAGAGCAAACAGGCTTACTTCAGCCTGGGCAACGTGGCGTTTGGTACGCAGGTGTTCCGCTTCCCCGTGTACCACGTGAGCAGAAATATCCGCTACGACGGTCAGTTGGCCGGCGAGAGTGCGCGTCTTGCGGCCTTAGCAGAGAGAATCTTGGCGCTGGGTGCAGATGAGATTGCACAAAAGGTGGTGGAGATTGCCGAGGGTAGCTTGGGCTTGCACGAGTATGTGGCGGTGATGAATGCTTTGTATGAACTGCGCGTGGAGGAGTCGCTGCAAGATGCGTACGCAAACGTGCTGGAGGAGGCTGAGGCTATCAAGTACGCAATGCTCCGCATTATCAAGATTGATCCGTATAACGTGGTGTTGCCCGAGGTGCTGAATATCTACGTTGGCCGCGCAATGGTGGACGGCGTAGAGGTGGGTCGCGATCTTTGCGGTTGCACCGAGTGTGTGGGCGATAAGTGCGAGGATAGCTGTGATTGTTGGTGTACCGGTAGCGTGCGCTCGATGACGGTTGACTGGTCTAAGACGCAGATCGACTATAACTACGCAAGCGCAGGCAGAACGCAATTTATCCAAGACGTGTACGTGAACGTGGGCTCGTCGACGCAGGGTGCTGACCGTGCGGAGGGTCGCTACGTGGGCGTGTACGTGGAGATTGAGGAACGCTATATCATGGCGGTGGAGAAGGCAGAGTTTGAGATTGATCCTTACGATACCGCTGCGCTGCCCACCGAGATTGAGGTGCTGTATCAGAACAAGATGGGTTCGGGTACCTTGGAGGTGATTGCTAATATCGCAAACGCTCGCAAGGTGACTGCCGAGATGGTGGAGGACGTGAATTCCATCGTCTATGGACACGCCGAATATATCAATAACAATACCTACTTCTATCAGGGCGGATACTACGTGCTGACCGTGAAGGTGGGTGACCGCGTGGGTGGTTATCAAGACGTGGATATGCTGTTGAACGTGCTGGACCGTATCACTGCACGTGTGGGCGACAAGTACCTGCAAAACGGCGTGTTTACGCAGGAGATCACTCCCTACTTGGGCGCAGACGGTGCGACGAAGCAACCTGACGGCCGTATTGAGGTGGTATATACCGACGGCAAGACGGGCGAGTTGAACGTACTGTGGAACTATGCAAATATCAACTACCACTATCTGGGCAACGAGGTGACCTCGTACGTATTGGTGGGTAACACGATGGGTGGTTATCAGACGATCCCCGTGTTGATCAAGGTCAACCGTATGGTGGCAGACGCCTCGGGTGCGGTGGCTATGACCAAGGATGCCGCCGGTGCGTTGGTTGAGTTTACCTATAACCCCTACCTGGAGAGTGGCATGATGCCCGACTACGTGAAGGTTTACTTCAACGGTGAGGACACCACATCGGTGCTGTTTGCCGTGAATGAGAGCAACTTCCGCCTGTTGGACGTGGCGGCCGACTATACCACGCAAGAGGTGCACGCCTCGGTGCGCGTGGGTAACGACCGTAGCGGTTATCAATGGGTAGACGTGGCGATTGCGGTACGTGACGTGCTGATTTCGCACATTGCTGACCTGCGCCTGGAGGTGAATCCGTATACGGCGGCTTTGACCGTGGTAGAGAAGGACGGCGTGCGCTTGTTGTACTTGGGCGGTCAACCCTTGACGGTGGACACTTACCTGGCAGGGCAAGGTCCTGTGCGCTTGGCCGTGGCTTTGGCTGAGGGCGAGGAACTGGTGTATGACTACAACGGCACGGACGGCTTTGTGGCGGTGCGTGTGTTGGTAGGCAATGCAATGGGCGGTTATCAAGAGGTGACGGCAGAGGGATTGCCGATGCAGATTTACTATCACGTGAACCGTCAACTGTTTGAGAAAGCGTTGGTTGCCGAGGAATTCCGTGCGGTGATGGGCGCAGACGGCAGTATCAATCCGTATGATTTGCCTGCGTTGGAGGGCAAGACGGTGGCGGTGAGCCTGGACGGCCGTAGCGTGTATATGCGCGTGGCGCGCGTAGAATATCTGGATAGTGACGGCAACGTGCTGGATCAACTTGGCTTTGCGGCTAAGCAGGTGACGGTACGTGTGATCGTAGGTAACGATATCGGTGGCTATCAACCCGTAGAGGTAGAGGGCCTTGGCGTACTGTCCCTGTCCTCGGTAGAGATCACCGACCGTGAGGGCTTAGCCGCTGCCTTTGCTACCTGGGTGAACCCCTATGAGTACAGTCTGCCGAAGACCGTTGAGTTGGGTGGCATTGTGTACGACGTACGTTACGTGACCGAGGAGGGCGCAGAGTTTGACGACAGCGCCATTACCTATGCCGGCGGATCCTTTGCGATCGAGGCAAGATTGGGCAACGATTGCGTGGGCTATCAGGTCTATGCGTATAGACTGAACGTCCGTCAACAACTGATTTCTTCCGTTGACGTGGGCACCCTGAGCATTGATCCCTTGAAGGGCGAGGTGGCTCTGCCCTCGGGTGAGGTGACGGTTGGTATGAAGGACGGCTCGGTGCGCACCTTTGTACTGGACGCTTATACTGCCGTGATGGTGGCCTCCGGCGCAGACCGCTTTGTGTTTGCGGAGCCCGTACTGGGTAGCGAGAGCACCGGCGGTTGGGATTTGAGTGGCGTGGATCTGTCCTTTGTGGGCGGCCGCTACTATGCGATCCTGTACGTAGGTAACGCGCTGGGCGGCTATCAACCCGTGGCCGTGGGCGTGGACGTGCCCGTGAAGATTTTGGACGAAAAGGCACCCGTGCGCTACGTGGTGAACAAGGTTGGTGGCAACACCGAGTTGGCTCTGCTTAGCGACCTGGTCGTGGGTGTGGGCGAATACTTTGCTCTGCCCAGCCAGCTGTGGTTGACGATGGTAGACGGCACCGCAATGGTGACCGACGTAGTGTGGGATAGCCTGTCCTATACCGACGAGAAGGGTACCCATACCGTGAAGGGTTGGAAGCCTGCTGATTTGTACGAGGGTGAAAACGTGTACCGCACCTATACCGTGAGCGCAGAAGTGTTTGGGCAAACGGTGTCTGTGAAGGTGAGCGTGGTGGCCGAGCGTGTGGTGCTGGGCGATTCGCTGGCTGACTATTACAGCGTGCGCCGTGGCAGTAGCTTTGGCCTGCCCACCACCTTTAGCCAAGAGGTGTATTTGGTGACCGACTCGGGTATGCTGCGTGTGGAAACGCCTACCTATGCGTTGAGCTGGAGCGAGTCGCCCTGGTTGGCAATCGAGGATATCCACCATCTGTCGGCAACCGTGCAGGCAGGACAACTGGCTTGGAGTAAGGAAATTACCCTGCAGGTATATTCGGCCAATATCGACGGCCTGGCAGCAATCGGCGAGTACGAGCAAGAGATTGCGGTAGGCGATACCTTAGTGCCTATGGACCTGCCCGAGTTGTCTGTGTGGGTGGCATACGGCGGTCATCGCTATACGAAGGATATTCGTGTGGCGTGGGTGCCCGTGTCGCACGTGAGCAAGGACGGCGAGGTGAGTTTGCTGGGCTATACCGACGAGGACGCAAATAACTTTGCTATTACCGCTTCGGACGTAGAGTCGGTGTATTACTTCCGTGCTATCGTACTGGATAGCAAGGGTCGCACCCTGACCCATAACGGTCAGGAGATCCTGGTAGCGGTGAACGTGGTGACCGCAGGTAGCCTGCAAGAGAAGGTGACGGTGCATACCAACGCAACCGAAAACGGTGAGGACTATATCCGCTTGGTGTACGGTGAGGAGGGCTATTTGCCCTATACCGTGACGGATAGCGGTGTAGAGGTGTACCGTGTGGTATATACCAACGGTATGGAAGAGTGGGTACGTGAACCCGTGGACGGCGTGATGGTGGGCGCTCTGCCTACCTCGGCAGGTGAGTACACGATGACCCTGCACGTGCGCTACGTGAACAGTACCGATACCGTGGGCGAGGAGATTGCGGTGCGCTACGTGATCGCCAAGAAGGATATCAGCGAGACCATCATCGTATCCAACACCAACCAGATGAGAGTGGACGGCGAGCCTATGTACGTGACGGCGTACGTGAGTGGACGTCTGGCACCCGTGACGGTGACCTATCTGTTGAACGGCGAAGAAGTGGCTGAGCCCAACGCTGTGGGTCGCTACGTTGCGCGCGTGACGGTGGAAGGCGTGAACTACTGCGGTGTGAAGGAAGTACCCTTTGATATCGTAGAGGCCGTATGGACTACCTTTACTTACTTTGGCGAGGACGGTACCGCAACCATCAGCGCAACCATCGGTGACGGACGATTCGTGTCTCCCGATCGCCTGAGCGCATGCAACATGGCAGGCGAGAAGCACATCTCCATCTGGTACTACGTGAAGGACGGTGTGAAGCACCACTTCCGCCTGAGCGATAAGGTGACGGTGGATATGGCGACCAAGAACGAGAGTAACGGCCGCTACGAGTTGCGCTTCTATGAGGAGCGTGTGAGCGTGAGCTTCGACGAAAACGGCCTGGCTGTGCTGACCTTTGCAGACGCAAGAGGTGAGAGCGAGCCTTACGACGGTCTGTTTGGTGTGATTACCATTAACTACAAGGAGAGCAGCAACGAGTTGGTTGTGCTCAACGAACGCTACGAGAAGGGTGTGAAGGTAACGCCCGATGGCAATCTGGACGGCATTAGCGGCGATTACTACGTAGTCGTGACGGTGCAATGTGGCAGTATCAAGGCCATCATCGGTGATAGCGAAAAGGGAATTACCGCCCACAAATAGGGCGGTAAGCACCCCAAAAGAATACGAGTCAGTATCTGCTACGGCAGAGTTGAGATAGATAGCGAAAGCGCGATAATCTAATAGGAGAAGATTATGAAAAAGCATACATACGTTAGAAGCATCATAGTAGCCCTGGGCTTGATCGTCCTGATGACGGGACTGTTGTCGGCCTGTATCTATCTCCCCAAGGAGGGGGGTACTGTGGTGGATTCGGTGATGAAACCCGAAACCGATTATCTGGCACCCGTGGCAACTGCCATTGAGGTGAAGGCGGCGCACGCGGCGGCGCAGACGGCACCCAGCAAAACCAAGACCATTAAGGGTAGAACCTGGTATTTGGTGGAAACTGCAAACGAGCTGGCGTACGTGCTGTTGACGGGCGGCAACAAAGACTATTTGTTGGTCGAGGACTTTTTGATTACCGATGACGATTGGAATAACCGCTATTATAAGGATCCGCAATCCTCGGCTTACGTTGCCAACGTGAGTACCATCTCGGGCGCAATCTACGACGAGACGAATACGAGGGTAGAGGGAGAAAACCACACCGTTACCTATCGCCCCAATTTGAGCACTACGGGCGCAAAGGGGTATCCGTACGGCGGTTTGTTCTCTATCTTTAACGGCACGCTGGAGGATCTGAACTTTGTGTTTGACGGTCGATACGAGGCAAACGCAAGTTTGGGGTCTAGTTCTACTCTGTACTACGGCAGTCTGGCCGCCCGTTTTGGCGGTACCATTCAACGTTGCTCTATCTCCTATATGGGCACGATGATGGTGTATGGCAATAACCCCGAGGGGAAGAGCGGCTATACCTTGAACGTGGGCGGTCTGTTTGGTATGATTGAAGGCGGTCGCGTGGTGGACAGCATTGTGATGGTGGCCGGCAACGTGACGGTACGTAATAAGTACGTGGAAGGTGAAAACGATACGCAGGACAAGGTTGGTCTGCGCAACGTGTTGCACGCAGGCGGTGTGACCGGCTATGCCAAGGCGTTGGTATTGAACGAGGGCACCGTGACGAAACCTGCTTCTTTTGAAAACTGTGATATGCGTGTGAGCGCCGCGGTGATGACCTGCGATAGCGTGGTGTACGGCTGGGGCGAGGATTTGTTTGGCGGTGTGCTGGGCTTTTTGCGCGAGGATCCCAACGGTGAGAACTGTGTGTATCCTGCAGGCGGTGTGGCAGCCTATGCGGACGGATTGCAACTGGTGGGTTGTGATCTGACGGTGGGCGCAACCTTGACCTCTATCGGCGACCAGTTGTCGGCAAAACACGGCGCCGTGGCAGGCAGTATCGTGGGTATTGCCGCATCCGGCGCAAGCTTGAGTCTGCAGGAAAACGTACTGCACCTTGGGGGCAGTCTGAAGACCATCAACCGCCGTTATGAGGGCTACAACTACTGTGGCGTGGTCTATAAGGGTGGCTTAGTGGGCCGCTTTGAGGGTACGTTGAGCGGACTGAGCAGCTTGAAGAATAACGCCATCTATTTTAGTACGGATATTCCGGAGTCGGTAGGTGACGACGCCAAGGGCGGTGAGTTTTCGGGTTATCTTGCGGGTAACGGCGAATCGGCTATGTCCTCTTGGAACAAAGGAAATAACTGGGTGTTGAACCGTGGCGATGCGGACGGCTCGGATCTGGGTATCAATCAAACCACGAAAAACGACGGTACCGACTCGGATACGGTGTGCGGTACTATTTATCGCATGATCGTGTACGGTGGCGGTGACGTGACGGTGGCAATGGACGCTAACGGCACCATGGTGTTGCGGGCGGAACAGAAATACTCTCCCTTCTACGGTTGGTTGAGTTCGCTGTCGAACGCCACGCATATCCAAGATAACGAAGTGGTGGGCACAGACGGTGGTTATCCCGTGTATCGCACCAGTTTTAACCCCGGACAAACCACGGTGTACGCCGTGTTCCTGACGACGGAAATCAAAACTGCCGGCAATCTGGTGCAATGGGCAGAGGAGATGAACGGCGGTTTGAATTATTCGTGGGTGAAAACCGAGTTTGCGGTGGACGCAGAGGAGGGTGAGCCCAAGCAAGTATTGGTGGAGAAGGGAATTCCCCACGTGAAGAAATTTAAGGGTACGTTGTTGGGCAACGGTCATACCTTGATCTTTGGCGCAGGCGTGGTGATGTCGGGCACCGAAACCATGGGTATCTTTGGCGAGTTGGAAACGGGTGCCGAGGTGAGCGACCTGAATATTGACTTTGCCGGCGAGATGAACGTGGGTGATTTTGCAGGACGTACCGACAGCAGCAAACGTACCGAAGAAATTAAAATGGGTATTTTGGCGGCGGTGAATAGCGGTACCGTGCGAAACGTGAACCTGTTGATGCGCCAGGCAGGCCGTATGACGGCGATTGCTGCGAACGCAACGGTGGGTGGCTTGGTTGGCTTGAATAAGGGCTTGATCGAGAGTACCACCGTGCAGATCGAGGGCTTTATTGAGGTGTTGGCCGACGCGATGAAGGTGGGCGGTATGATTGGCGTCAATCAGTTTACCGATTGGCTTCCCTATAATATGGTGACGGTGAGCGGCAAGATTTCGGGCAGACTGTTGAGCATGGGCGCAGGCAACGCCACCATTGGCGGCGCAGTTGGCGCAAGCGAAAATCCGCTGTCCTTTATGGGTTCGCTGATTTCGGTTGACGATACCGCTAACGTTGGCGGTGCTACCCTGGTGAGCACCTGTAGCCATACCGTGGATAATTATAAGGAGGCTCTGGACGTTTTGCAGAGCACCAACGTGGAGTATGCGTCCGACGACTTGGAGTATGCAACGGAATTGCTGTCGAGTATTGGCGTGGGCGCGGATAGCCGCGACGAGTACAAGTATATTATGGAAACCGCAATTCCCCACGCGGCAACCCTGACGGGTACGGCGCAGGTGAGTTATATGAAAGGGGAGCTTGCGGTGATGGTGAGCCAGTTGGACGCTTCGGGCGCTTGTCCCGACTGTGCCGACTCTGCCTATACCTCGCTGATTTGTGCGGATATGGGCGGTTATAACTATGCGATGAACACGACCTGGGTGGTAGGCAGTTACCGTCAGTACCCCAACGAGGAGCCTAACTACGCGGTGGGCGTGTCTACCCACAAAACCCCCTGCTTTGGCAAGGTGGTGGAGACCCTGGAAGAGCTGCAAGAGGCAGACTTGAATATGATCTACGTGCGTGACGGTAAGGTGGTTGCGACCCTGGGCGAGTACGGAGAAGCTACCTTTACCATTGCGATCGAGGATACCGCGCACGTGTTTACCGGCTGGTATACCGATTACGACCAGAGTGAGATGGTGCCCGATTCTATGACGGAAACGGGAGCCTTTAAGCCCGGCCGTCCTATGGGCGCGGTGTATTTTAGCAGCGTGATCCTGAGCCGTATTACCTCGGTGGATCAACTGAAGCTGTTGTCTTCTACCACCAACGCAGGTCAGACCTATAAGGACGTGAAGTTTACCTTGGGTACCGACCTGAGAGTGGCGGTTGAATTCTGTCCTATCGGTTCGCCCGAGAATCGCTTTGAGGGTACCTTTGACGGCGCAGGACACGTGATCTATATGGCAGGCACCTTGAAACGTGCGGTCGTTTCTGACGGTTACGGTTTGTTTGGCTGTTTGGGTGAGAGCGCACAGGTGATTCGCTTGGGCGTGGAATATGAATCCTCGCTGAATTTGCCTGCTGATAGCGTCTTTGGCGGTATCGTTGCCTATAACTACGGCAACGTGGGACAAGGTTCGCACAATCAACGTGTGAACGTGACCTACCGTCAAGCCATGATGAGCGGACGTGTGATGGGCGGTGTGGTTGGTATCAACTCGGCTACCGTGAAAAACGTAGAGGTGAATTACGTCTGTGAGTCGGATAGCAAGGCAGGTTGGCTGTCGGCGGTGAGCGCACACGCAGGTACAAGCGTGGACGATGCGGCTATTGCCGGCGGTATCGTGGGATTGAACCACTATGCAGGCGTGTTGAAGAACGCACAGTTGAAGAGCAACCTGGCGGAGAGCGTATTGATTCCTTTGCCCATCGTGGCTGCCTCCGGCATGACCAGTTATGCAGGCGGTTTGGTGGCGTATAACCTGGGCAACGTGTATAGCGGTGTGGTGGTGACCGCACTTGAGCAGGGCTTTGCTACTGCGGGTACGCAAGTGGGCGTGTTGGTGGCAAACAACGCAGGCGGTGATCTGGATTCGCTGTGGACGGTGTATGCAATCGACGACCGTTATGCCCTGCCTACCATGGCAGACCCCCTGATTGGTACGGACAGCGCAACCGAGCCCGTGCAACCCAACCGTATGGTGCGCTACGGTAAGGGCGATATTACCGTGGATATCTACGGCAATACCGACCTGCAACCTAAGGGCGGTACCATTACCTTTATGGCCGCAGACGGCGACGTGCCCTTCTACGGCTATACTTGCTCGCCCGAAAGCGCAGAGGTCGTGCCCGACGCGGCAGGTACCGGCTATAGTCCTGCCGTGGCAAAGGCGGACGGCGTGCGCGGTGTGGAGGGTAAGACCTATTACGCCGTGTTTGCCAACTCGCAAATTACCGACGAGGCAGATTGGTATGCCTTTGCGAAGGAGATCAACGCCGGCTTTAAGGTCTACGTATCTTATATTTTGAAACTGCAGGGCAGCGTTGCTCTGAAATTGAACGTGAACCACGAAGATTTTGCGCCCGTTGGTGTGGGGCAACCTTTCGTGGGCGGTTTGAACGGTAACGGTTATTCCTTTGAGATGGAAGGCGGTGTGGCACAACCTTTGTTTGGCACCATTGCCGCTTGCTCGGAGGTGACGAACCTGACCTATTACGTGGCGGCAGGTATGAACTATGCAACCCCCGTGGATTACGAGGAGTATAGCGTATTGGGTCAGTTGGCGGCGGTGAACCTGGGCCGTATCAGCAACGTGACCTTTGAAAGCTATGCAACCGTGAGCGGTGACGCTGACTTTGCAGGCGCTCTGGTGGGCGTGAACGGCGGTCGCATTGGTGCGCTGACCCTGCGTCTTACTACCGACAACGTGGCAGGTGCCGACGTGGCAGGCCGTGCTTACGGCTATCACGTGGGTAGCATTGCCGGCGTGAACCTGGCGGACGGCGTGATTGGTACTGACGGCGCAGAGGGGATCAAGGTGGTGCTCTCTTCGGGTACCGTATCGGCAGGCGTGTTGGGTATGGCCGCATCGGGCGGCGCGGTAGGCGTGAACTACGGTACCGTGCGGAATCTGAGCGTGACGAGCGCAGGTGTGATCGGTACGCCCGTGGTGGATGGTACGGCTTCCCTGGGCGAAAGAGTGGACGGCTCTGATTGGACCCTGGCGGTGAGCCAGGACGGTTGCTACGCAGGCGGTGTGGTTGGTATTAACCACGGCCGTGTGGAGGGCGTGCGCTATACTGCCTCGGGCGCAACGATGAGCGCGAAGAGTGGCGTTGGCGGTCTGGTCGGACGAAACGAGGTCGGCGCATATATCGGTAATTTGCATACCACGCAACAGGTGCATTTCGCTGCAAGCGTGACGACGGAGGCCTTTGGCGGCGCTGCCGGTGTGAACCTGGGTTGGGTGTATACCACCGAGGTGGTGTTGAGCGCAAACCTGGCGGCGGAAAGCTATGCAGGCGGTCTGGTGGGTATGAATAAGGGTACCGTGCAGGCCTGCTCGTTGGAGCAAAAGAAGGGCTACGTGCTGTACGCAGCAGGTACGGACAGTTATACCGGCGGTGCCGTGGGTTATAACGAGGGCGAGTTGATCGCTATTTCTGCTGACGTGCTGGGTAAGTTGGGTAGCGTGGATAGCACCTATACCGGCGGTTTGGTGGGATATACCACCCAACGCGTAGCGGATAGTTACGTGCGTTTGGCTGGGGACGTGGAAGGAAGCCGTAAGGGCTTGGCCGCAGGTGCAAGCGGTACTGCAAACGGCGTGAACAGTTGGGCGATCGTGTCCAATAGCGTTCGTACGGGGGCAGCCGGCACGGCCGATTCGGGCTTTAACGTATTGAAAATCGTGGGTACGGAGAGCGTGAAGGTGTTGGTGACTGCCACCGCAGGCGGTGAGTCTGTGCTGCGCTTTGAGGCGCCTGCCGTGGCCGGATATACCCTGCATTGGTATGCGGATATCAGCCGATTGGAGGGCGACCTGGGTACTTCTACCACCTTTACTGCAGAGGTGGATTGGCAGGATAAGCTCTACCACGTATGTTATTACGATTTGGTGATTGATACGGTGGAGGAGTTTGCTGCCGTCTATACTTACGTGAACTCTGCCGATTTGTTCAACGGTGTTATGTTCCGCTTGAAGGGCGGCTTGACGGTGCCTGCGGGCGGTCAGCTGCAACCTATCGGCAACAAGCAATATCCCTTTACGGGAATCTTTGACGGTGACGGTCATACCATCACCTTTGCCTCGGGCAGCGGTATTGCAGGAAACGACTACTGCGGTATCTTTGGCTACGTGGCGGAAAGTGCGACCATTCGCAATCTGATCGTGGACGTACAGGAGGGCGTGACGTTGGGCTCGACCGGTTTGTACGTAGGTGCGCTGGCCGGCGCTCTGGACGGCCGTGTGGAAAACGTGGCGATCAACCTGGGCAGTGCTCCTTATAGCAATAAGGAGGGCGCAAGAGTGGGCGCGCTGGCCGGTCGCGTGGGTGCGGTTGGCAACGAGCTGGACAACGTGTGGGTGATCATCTACAACAGCGCGTGCGATTTGTTGGGTGCGCCCGTGGAGGGTGACGCCGTAGCCGTGGCTGACTGTAAGGCTAACGTGCTGGACGTGCTGGGCTCGGGCAAGATGAATATACTGTTTGATACCGCCTCGCTCGACCAAGGGATCAAGCGCTTCTCTCTGCACGTGGTGGACGGCTTTGCGTATTACGACGACTTGTATACCGATATCAGCCGCCGTATCAGCCTGAGTTCGCACGCAGATTATTTGAACGCTTACGGTAAGTTGGTGGTGGACGTGGACGAAGGTAACGTGTACTATCAACCCGTGTTGAGCCTGTCGGGACAACGCTATACCGTATCCTTTATTTCGCTGGTGATTCGCGATGCCGCTGACTTTGCGGCGTTTGCGCACAATATCAATCAGTACGGCGACCGTGGCGCTCGCTTTACCTTTGACCTGGGCTACGACGAGTACGGCGCCGCTATCAAGACCTTGGTGGTGGATTTGGCGGACTTCCCTGCTATCGGCACGAAGGCACACCCCTTCTCGGGTATCCTGGACGGTACGGTGAGCCTGGATAATACCATGGCGTATACCATCGTGGTGAAGGGCAACCTGACGGCGGACGCTGATTACTGCGGTCTGTTTGGCTACGTGGGCGAGGGCGCCGTGGTGCGTAACCTCGTGATTCGAGCTTCCGACGAGGGACAGACCATCGGTTACCGCGGAGCAAACTACACCGGCTTCTTGGCGGGGTCCTTTAACGGTACGCTGGAGAACGTGGTGGTGGTGTTGAATGAAAATACCAAACTGTCGAATATCCACGCTGACGCGATCGGCGGTATGATGGGCTATCTGGGCGCAACCGCCCGTATCCGCAACAGTTGGTTGGTACTGCCTGAGGGTAGCACTTTGGGCGCGTATGGTACGCGTGCGGATCTGTCGGTGACACCCCCTGCCGTGATGTATCAGTGCGGCGAGGGTACCCTGTCGATCAGCCATCAATTGGAATCCTATGACGAGGAGAATCAGGAGACCGTGTGCTCGCTGCGCTTTGCGCTGATTGCAAACGACGGCGGCGCACCTGCGTACGGATTTATCGACCGTACCTTGGCGGAGCCTACCCGTCACGAGCAACTGGTGGCAGGCCTTGCGGACGATTATACCGGCAAGGAATATCTGGCACTCTTCTTGAAACCTTCTATCGATTCGGCAGAGGATCTGCGCTACCTGTCCTATATGGTGGGCGTGGAAGGACGCCGTTATCTGGGTGTGGAGTTCTATTTGGTGAACGACATTACCATTGACGATGGTACTTGGACGCCTATCGGCGGTGAGTTGGAGACGGCAGTTGGCTCCGGTGAGTACCACGAGGTGGCATTTATCGGCAGTTTTGACGGTAACGGTCATACCCTGACCTTTGCGGAGGGTGTGGAGGCTAGCGGTGGCTACGTGGGCCTGTTTGGTCTGTTGGCGGACAGCGCACGCGTGAGAAATCTGCATATCGTCTATCACGGCAGCTTTGGCGGAGATAATACCCAGTATGCCGGCGTGCTGTCGGGCGTGGACCGCGGTGCGAAACTGGAAAATATCATCGTTGAGTACGGCAAGAACGCCACGTTGCGCGCAAACTTGGAGACCGCTCGTGTGGCGGTGAATAAGGCGCTGGTGTACGACGTGGACGGCGCGGTGGTGAATTACGCCGACGTGAATAAGGCGAAGAACGTATGGGTGCTGGATTATAACAGCCGCTATAGCGTGGAGCAAAACCGCGCGGAGCAGGCCTTCTACGATACCAAGGACGAGGTCGTGCCGCAGGGTAGATTTAACGGCGGTGTGAACGTGGTGACTATCGTCGCGGCGGGTGAGTTGAATATTTCCTTCGTGCAGGAGGCAGGGGCAATCAGCGGTGTGAAACTGGTGAATCCCTCGGCGGAGCGCGAGGTGAAGGATTGGTATACCTTGCAAAACGGCGAGGCGGTGGCATACCCCGAATTTGTGGGGGTGAGTACTACCTATTTGCCCTCGGCGGCAAACCAAGGTTTGGTGCTGTATGCTTCTTTCTTGCAGGACGAGATCGGTTCGCTCGAGGCGTTTGTGGCGCTGGCCGAGGACGCTAACCAGGGCTATGACCTGTACGGTTTGACCTTCCGCCTGACTGAGGATATCGTGATTGACGCCGCTTCTTACGGCTCGCCCTACTTTGTGGGTGTGGGTATGTTGGGACGTCCTTTCAACGCTACCTTTGACGGTCAGGGTCATACCATTACCCTCGCCGCGGATATGACGGCGGTGGGCGTGTATGCAGGTATCTTTGGATATATCGGCGAGGACGGTAGCCTGGTGAATACCAAGTTGGTCGTGCGTGGCCGATTGGGTAAGACGGACTACGCTGACGAGGCGCAAAATTCGCGCTACGTGGGCGCGGTGGGCGTGTGCGAGGGCGGTCTGCGCTCGGTGATTATCGATGCAACTGCGGCAGCGCTCGTGACCAATAGCCAAACCCTCGGCGGTGTGGCGCTGGGTATGGACGGCAACAATAATACCAACGTGTGGGTGTTGACAAACGCCGCAAACAGCCTGCCTTTGATCGGCGAGGTGAAAGGTGGCTTGGAGAGTACCGTCAACCTGATGCGCGAGGTGGGTATGGGCCGTATCCTGGTGGAATTCCTGCCTTATACCGTGGACGGGGAGACCACCTATTACGTGGATATGCGGAACGATACCTCGGCAGGGGATTATGCGATTCGCGGTTGGTATAGCGATTTCTCGCGCGATAATCAGCTGTCGAAGGCGTTGCGCGTGACTGCTCTGGAGACGGACGTGACCGCAGGCGATAGTGGTCGTTATCTGGCTGCGTTTGACTTGATTGGCTCGCGCTATGAGGTGGTGATTATGAGTACCGTGTTGACTACCGAACAGGAGTTGATCTCGCTGTCGAAGGACGTCAACGGCGGTGGATATACCTTTGAAAATACCACGTTTACCCTGGGCGCAGATATTACCGTGAGTTCTATGGAGTTTGAGTCCATTGGTATTGCAAATCCCTTTAAGGGTACCTTCCAGGGTGGCTATAACGGTACGTATTTTACCATTACCATGAACCGCCACTCTACGCGCGTTGATACCAGCACCGTGCCGGAGGCCGTGCCTTTGTTTGGTATTAACCAGGGTGTGTTGGAAAACGTGAACGTGGTGCTTGCTACCGATATGAGCCGTGTGTCTTCGACCATTGGTGTGTTGGCGGCAGAAAACCAAGGCACCATTCGCCATTGCTTGGTGGTGCTGTCTGCCGATATGGCAGGTGCGACCGCAGGCGGTGTGGCAGGTAGAAATAGCGGCGAAATCAGCGACTGCTTGGTGTACGTGGCACACGGCGTGACCTTGTCGGGTAGATTTAGCGTGGGTGGCTTGGTTGGTGAAAACCAAGGCTACGTGCGTGGCTCGACGGGCGGCTCGGATAGCGAGTTGGCGGCTTGGCGCAACGCTTCGAACGGATTGTTGGAGGCTTGGTTGGAGCAATATCGCACCGACCGCCTGGCAGGAATCCCCGAGGAGGAAATCCAAGGCGTGTTGCGGGAGCTGAATTATACTTCGGTGATGTTGGACGGTCATATTTTGGCCGAAAACGTGGATACTGCAGACGATTTGTTTGCCGGCGGTGCGGTGGGTTATTCCTACGGCTCGGCGGTGATTGACGGCGTGACCGTGCGTATCAGCACCCAAGCTACCGTGAGCGGTAAGGGTAATAGCGTGTCGGTTGGCGGTCTGGTGGGTCGCTCGTTAGCGGCTCTTCAGAATACCGTGGTGTTGGCGGACGGTCGCGTATTGGGCGAGGGTGTGCGCCAGACCTTTGTGGGTTACTACGGCGGTGACGTGCAGAGCATGGCTACCAACAGTTGGTTGAGCGTGCCTGTGCCTCCCTCGGTCAAGATCGTGGGTAACGGTACCAAGGTGAACTTGCTGCAAGTGGGTGGCAACGGTCATATTGATA
>JAFTOZ010000056.1 GCA_017463565.1 Clostridia bacterium
AAGTTTTCACCAAGGAATCATTTCCTTTGAATCTATCTATTCATCAAGTTCACAAAAAAGATGAACGGCGTGCCGTTCTTTTTTTTATCCAAAATTAAAAAAAAAGAGGTGAGTCTTAGCGTGTTATCCTTAACGGAGAACACGCAGCGAGATAAATCCCTCACGGGATTTTCGATATACGCCTGTGGCGTTCGATATGTGCTGACGCACTCGATATGTTTGCTTCGCAAACGAGGGATTTATCTCATATCGAATTGGCGCGGAGCGACAATATATCGAGCTTGAGCGCAGTGAAAGCATATCGAGTCAACGAAGTTGACATATCGACATAAGAAAAAGGGAGCAAACGTGACACTTGAGTAAGCAAAAGAAATGCTTAAAGTAGGGGCTATTTCACAGGAAGAATACGAGGCTTTCCGTGCGAAAGTGATTAAGGAAAAGTTGGGTATATAGGTTGAGATTCCTTTGGTAAGAGTGAATAAATAGATTGTATTTATTTGTCGAGTATTGTATAATGATGATATCTGCGGTGCGGATATCATCTTTTGTTTGGGGAGGGGCTTATGGCTACCGTTATGAGATTCACGGGCGGGTTGTTTTCTTTCCGTCTGTTTGTGAAGCTGTACGAGCGTCTGCTTCATGATAAGCGACACATTTTGGGCTTGATATTGGAGATCCACTATTTGTTGGTGAGCGCATTCTATACCGGGCTGTTTTTCTGGTCTGTGGACGTACTGTCGACTGGGGTTGAGGCCCACGCAGGTGCGATCATTGGTGTGATCGTGAGCATTTTGGGTATGTTTGGCCTGAGTTACGCTATCTTTGACTATCATAAGTTTATGGGCAACATGGGCGAGTATCGCCACTATGGGTACACGGCAACCGCCTACGGTAGTACGGTGCGGGTACGTGAGGACGTGCGCCATAAGTTGACTCACGAGGCGTTTATGGCCGTATTGTGGGCACCTCTGGGCATTGTGATTCGCTTTGTCAATTTGATTATCGTATGCGTGCGTACCTTGCGCAGAGGATCGGAGCATATTTGCGACTTGTCCTACCGCTATTGCCATCCGCAACACCACAGCCCGACAAAGATGATCTTTGTGGACGTGATTGCCATTGCAGACGTAGACTGGGAGGAATAGCCCGGACAGAAAAGAGCGCAAGCGAGGCTTGCGCTCTTTTTGTTTACTTTTGCAATAGCAAAAAAGTGTGCAAAATGGCGGTAGGGGGAGTTTGCCACTTGACAATTCGGTGGGGGAAGTCTACAATAATATAAGGTGTACTATGTTAGAACTGGTTTATGAGGAAAATACCCAAAAGATTGGCAAGGTGTGGAACCGTATCTTTACCGAGTCCGTACCCAGCGAGGGAATGTTTGTTCTGCTGCGGTTGGACGAGGTGGCGATTGGTGTGGCGCACTTGCGTATGCCCAACACGAAAGAGGTGGTGCTTTGCCGGTTGGGAATCTACGAGGACCTGCGCGGCCGTGGATTTGGGGACTTTTTCTTGCGGAGCCTGTTTTATATGCTGACCCTGTGCGGTAACGACTTTGTGGTAGAGAGTACCCATCCGTACGTTGCGAAGTTTGGCTTTGTAAAAGAAGGGGAGCGTATGCGTGTGCACGCTGAAAATTTGGTTTTTCCGTCGCAATGTGGCGGTCATTAAGGAGTGTCTATGGACGAGATCGTAAGCAGTAATTTTATCGAGGACATTATTAACGAGGAATTGGCAAGCGGTAAGGTGAGCGAGGTCGTGACCCGTTTCCCTCCCGAGCCCAACGGCTATCTGCACGTGGGTCACAGCAAGAGCCTTTGCATTAACTTTGGCATTAAGGAAAAGTACCACGGCCGTTGCAATCTGCGCTTTGATGATACCAACCCCACCAAAGAGAATATGGAGTACGTGGAGAGCATTAAGCGTGATATCCGTTGGCTGGGCTTTGAGTGGGACGAGGAGCTGTATGCAAGCGATTATTTCGACAAGATCTACGAGTGTGCCGTGCAACTGATTAAGGACGGCAAGGCGTACGTGTGCGATATGAGCGCAGAGGAGATTTCGGCTACCCGTGGCAATTTGACTACGCCCGGTATCAATAGCCCCCACCGTGACCGTTCTGTGGAGGAAAACCTGCGTTTGTTTGAGGAGATGCGTGCAGGCAAATATGCAGACGGCACCAAGACTTTGCGCGCAAAGATTGATATGGCAAGCCCCAATATCAATATGCGTGACCCCGTGATATATCGCGTATTGCACGCTAATCATTGGCATACCGGTGACAAATGGTGTATCTATCCGATGTACGATTTTGCCCATCCTATTTCGGACGGTATCGAGGGTATTACGCACAGTATCTGTACGTTGGAGTTTGAGGATCACCGCCCCTTGTACGATTGGGTCAAGATTAACTGTGGCTTTATTCCCGGCCCCAGACAGATTGAGTTTGCCCGTCTGAACCTGACGCGTACCATTATGAGTAAGCGTTACCTGAAGAAGTTGGTGGACATGGGCGCAGTAGACGGTTGGGACGACCCCCGTATGCCTACTTTGAGCGGTATGCGTGAGCGTGGCTATCCTGCACCTGCTCTGCGTGATTTCTGTGGCCGTATTGGCGTGGCAAAGGCCAACAGCGAGGTGGACGCCGCTATGTTGGAGCATTGTGTTCGTGAGTATTTGAACGTGAACGCATTGCGTGCAATGGTCGTGCGCAACCCCATCAAGTTGGTGTTGGACAACGTAGACGGGGCGCAGGTCTTCCACGTGGCAAAGAATCCTATGCAACCCGAGTTGGGTCTGCGTGAGATTTCCTTCTCGCACGAGTTGTATATTGACGCAGCAGACTTTTCGGACAATCCTCCGCCCAAGTACTTCCGCCTGAAGCCGGACGGTATGGTGCGCCTGATGGGTGCGTATATCGTGAAGTACGTGTCGCACGGCATGGAAGACGGCAAATTGGTGGTGCACGCAGAGATTATCCCCGATAGCGCAGAAGGCGGTGTGAACGCAGGTATTAAGGTGAAAGGAACCATTCAATGGGTGGACGCAAACAACTGCGTGCCTTTGACTATCCGTGAGTACGACTATTTGTTGGACGACGATACCACCGGCCGTGACTTTGACGAGCGTTTGATGACCAACAGCAAGACGGTGGTAGAGGGCGCCGTGGCAGAAGCAGGTTTTGCCGCTACCGTACCTTATACCCACTATCAGTTCGTGCGTATGGGTTACTATATGACCGCAAAGGACTCCACCCCTGCGCATTTGGTGGTCAACCAAGTGGTGGGCTTGAAAGATAGCTTTAAGCCGAAAAAGTAGGGTAGGAAAGAGAATATACCAAAGATAAAAAGAAAGGCCTCGCATTGCGAGGCCATATTTTATTTGCAGGTAACATAGGGGGGAGGGAAAGGACCTGCAAATAAGTTCGAAGGTTATGAAGATAACTTTCTATGTCTGTATTATGAGGGATAAACCTAAAGTTTGCTTTAAGGCAAACTAAATGAAGTATAAACTTTACCTAAGATTACAGTTGCACCTTGATGATGAATTCGCCACAGCTGACCTGCGCCGCGATGGTGGCGCGGTGGAGATTGACGATCTCTTGGGCGATGGCAAGACCAAGTCCGCTACCGCCTGCTTGGGTGCGCGCGGTGTCCGAGCGGTAGAAGCGCTCGAAACACTTGCTCATATCGCCGTCGGGGGTGTCTACCACGTCGTTTTTGACGGTGAGCACCAGGTGCTTGCCCTCTGCCGTCAGGGAGAGGTTGACGTAGCTATGGGAATATTTGGTAGCATTGTCCAGAAGAATGCTGGTGAGTTGTTGCAAGAGGGGTTGGTGACCCTTGTAGGTGACGTTTGCGACCGAATGCTCGAATACCTTGCCGCTTGCCTCCAGGGCAGGGCGGAATTGGTGGCACACGTCCAAGATGGTGTCGGAGAGGGAAAACTCCTGGGAGGGGTCCAGGGTGCGACCCTCGTCCAGCCTTGCGAGCGCGGTGAGGTTTTGGGTCATGAAGACCATCTTTTCTACCTGCTTGGAAATGGCGCGTGTATATTCGTTTTCGCCACATTCCATCTCCAGTAGCTCGTTGTTGGCGGAGATGACGGTGAGGGGAGTCTTGAGCTCGTGCGATGCCTCGGTGATGAAACGCTTTTGCTTTTCGTATCCCTCGACAATGGGCTTGAGGGCGCGTCGGGAGACCACGAAAATCAGCAAGGAAACGAGAACGAGGCTGACGGCGGCGACGATGATACTGTCGATCATAAACGTGTCGGCGCTCTGGCTCATACGGGTGGTATCTACAAAGACGACCATAGAGCCGTCCTTGGTGACGAGGTAGCGGTAGTCTGCGCTAAATCCGCGTGCAATACCTTTGTTACGTACGAGTGTGCCCAACTGCTTGGCGGCTTCGTCGGAGATGAGGGCAACGTTTTGGGTGTTGACCTCTTTGATAGAGCCGTTGGAGTTGTATTTGACCCAAAAATAGCGTGCGTTGTTGCGTGTGCTGAGGTCGATAGGCCCTTGGCTGGGCATAGGGGGCAGACGGCCGTCTCCTTCGACGATGGCATCTAGGATACGGTCTGCGGTATCGGTGACACGAATAAAGTTGGTGACGTTGATGACCGCAATGATGAGGGAGACGAATACCACCACCGCCAACACGGTGATGAGAATAAATCGGCGGCGAAGTTTACTGATCATCCTTTTTCTCCAATCGATAGCCTACGCCACGCGCGGCCTTGATGGTGTGGTCTGCGCCGATGGACTCCAACTTTTTGCGCAGGGCAGAGATGAACACCCAAACAACGTTGATTTCTGCCTCGCTATCGTAGTCCCATACATGCTCCATAATGCGCTCGGTAGACAGATACATACCGTGGTTGAGCAGTAGATACTCCATGAGTTTGTACTCTTTGTTGGTGAGGCGCAGAGAAGTCTTGGCAGAAAGCTCGAAGGTGGAGGGGGTGAGGGTGAGGTTGCCCAAACGAAGGGGCGCACTTTCCTCGAAACGGCGGGTGAGCGCACGGATACGTGCCATCAGCTCCTTCATGGCAAAGGGCTTGGGCAGATAGTCGTTGGCGCCGGCGTCCAGGCCGCTGACACGGTCGTCTACGTCTGCCTTGGCGGTCAGCATCAAAATGGGGGTGCGTACACCGTCGTGGCGCATACGTTTGAGGGCTGCCATACCGTCTAATCTGGGCATCATAATATCCATGATGATCAGTTGAAAATCTGCGTTTGCGGCAAGTGCTTCGAGGGCCTCGATGCCGTCGTAGGCACAGCTGACCTCGTAGTCGTGCAACTGCAACATACGTGCAATGGCACCCGATAGATCTCTGTCGTCTTCTACTAATAAAATTCTCATGCTTCACCTCGTATATGCGTCTTGGACAAAGTATAGCGAAAATAACTAAAATCAAGTTAAACCCTATTAGGTTATACACCTATTTTCGACACCTTGTCCAATCTTTTGTGGGCATTATACCGATAGTGTGGGGTTGGCGAAATAAATATTCTTTACAAAAGTATGATTTTAAGGTATAATTAATATTCGGTGGGCATGATGTAGGATAGAGAATATCCCGTGCCCGTAAGGAGGATACCATGAGTAATTCGTTTGGTCATGCAAATGCAAGACAACTGAAAAAGCTGGAGAAGATAGCCGCAAAAATCGAGGCGCTTGCCGATCGGTATAGCGCAATGAGCGACGAGGAATTGAAGGCGTGTACCTCGCAATTCCGCGTGCGCCTGGCAGGCGGTGAGACCACCGACCAGATTTTGCCGGAGGCTTTTGCCGTAGTACGTGAGGCGGCTTGGCGTGTGTTGCGTATGCGCCATTTCCACGTGCAGTTGTTGGGCGGTATTGCCCTGTATCAAGGCCGTATTGCCGAGATGTGTACGGGTGAGGGTAAGACCCTGGTGGCAACCCTGCCTGCGTATCTGTTGGCGCTGGAGGGTCGCGGTGTGCATATCGTGACCGTGAACGAATATCTGGCTACTCGTGATAGCGAGTGGATGGGTCAGATTTACCGCTACTTGGGACTGACGGTGGGTGTGATTTGCTCGGGACAGAGCAAGGTGGAAAAGCGCCGTATGTACGCTTGTGATATCACCTACGGTACCAACAACGAGTTTGGCTTTGACTATCTGCGTGATAATATGGCTCGCCGTGCGCAGGACAAGGTGCAACGTGAGCTGCGCTTTGCTATCGTGGACGAGGTGGATAGCGTGTTGATCGACGAGGCACGTACCCCTTTGATCATCAGCGGTCAAACGAATATCAGCAACGAGGAATACGTGAAGGCAAACCGCTTTGTGCGTACCCTGAAAGCACCCGAGGTGAGGGAGGAGAGCGGTAGCATTTTGACGGAAAAGATGGCGGCAATCGAGCGCACTTTGTCTGCGAAATCTACCAACGATAGCGAGCTGAGCCGTGAGGAGCGCCGCAAAAAGTATCAAGAGGAGTGCAACGGCGACTACGAGATTGACGAAAAGGAAAAGACCATTCGCCTGACCGATATGGGTATTTTGAAGGCGGAGGATTTCTACGGCTTGGAGGATTTGTCTTCGGGCGAGAATCTGCAACTGCAACATATCATCACGCAAGCCTTGACCGCTAACTTCTTGAAGAAGAGAGACGTGGACTACGTGGTGAATGACGGCGAGGTGATTATCGTGGACGAGTTCACCGGCCGTCTGATGATTGGTCGCCGCTACGGCGAGGGTCTGCACCAGGCTATCGAGGCCAAAGAAGGGGTGGGTGTGCGCAACGAGTCCAAGACCTACGCTACCATCACTTTCCAAAACTATTTCCGCCTGTACCGCCGTCTGTCGGGTATGACGGGTACCGCCAAGACGGAGGAGACCGAGTTCCAAAATATCTACGGTCTGGACGTCATTTGCATTCCTACTAACCTGCCTGTTCGCCGCCGTGACGAGAACGACCGCCTGTATACCACGCGTGCGGCAAAACTGCGCGCTATCGTGGAGGAGGTGCGTGCCTGTTACGCCCAGGGTCAACCCGTGCTGGTGGGTACGGTGAGCGTAGAGAAGTCGGAGGAGTTGTCTGCGCTGCTGCGCAAAGCAGGCGTGCCGCATAGCGTACTGAACGCCAAGCACCACGAGGAGGAGGCGGAGATCGTAGCGCAAGCAGGTAAGGTCAAAAAGGTGACCATTGCCACCAACATGGCAGGCCGTGGTACCGATATTTTGTTGGGCGGTAACCCCGAGTTTTTGACAAAGCGCAAACTGGAGATGAAGGGATATCCCCACGACGTGTTGGCGGAAGTGACTGCATTTTCTGCTCCCTCGGCAGATCCCGAGCGTTTTGCTTTGATTGAAAAGGCTAAGGTGGATTACGCCGCCGCTTATCCTGCGATTCGCGAGGAAACGGACAAGGAAAAGATGCAGGTGATTGCGCTGGGCGGTCTGCGTATCATTGGTACCGAGCGCCACGAAAGCCGCCGTATCGACAACCAGTTGCGCGGTCGTGCCGGCCGTCAGGGTGACCCCGGTAGCTCGGTGTTCTTCTTGAGTTTGGAAGACGATTTGATGAGAATCTTTGCCAACGATTCGGTGCGCGGTATGATTGGCCGATTGGGATTGCCTGACGATACCCCCATCAGCGTGAAGATGATCACCAACCAGATTGAGAAGGCGCAACAAAAGATTGAGGACCGCAACTATTCTATCCGTAAGCACGTGCTTGCTTACGACGACGTGATGAACCGTCAGCGTGAGGTGATCTACGGCGAAAGAGAAAAGCTGTTGACGGGTGTGGACGTGCACGATCAGGTGCAGAAGCTGATTCCCGACGTGGTGGCAGGCGTGGTGCAGGAGATCGTGGACTACCGTGACGATTATAAGGGTTGGGATTACGACGCCATCAACTCCTACCTGGAGGCACGCGTGGTGCCCGAGGGTAGCAACGTAGTGAACGAGACGTTGGCCGCCGAGATGAATATCGACGTGATTATCGACGCGGTGGTGGAGTGTGCCTTGGCTGCTTACGAGCAAAAGATGGAAACCTTTAACGCGAAGCACCAAGCTATTCTGCAGGAGCACCCCGAATTGGTGGCCCGTCAGCCCGAGTTGGCTACCTTTAGCTTTGCTAATATCGAGCGCGACGTGATGTTGCGCGTGGTGGATAGCAACTGGATTGACCATATCGACAATATGGACGCTTTGCGTAAGGGTATCGGTCTGCGCCAATACGGTCAGCGTGACCCCGTGGTGAGTTATCAGCAGGAAGGCTATGAAATGTTTGAGGCAATGGTGGAAACCATGCAGGAGACGATGGTGCGTGAGTTGTTGAAGCTGTCCTTGGAACCCACCGTCAGCCAAACCCAACAACCCGTGAAGACCAAGACCAGATTGCAAGAGTACCCCGACCATTTGGTGACCAACGAGCAGGGTAGCGCTATGAGAAAGAGCGCAAAGATCGGTCGCAACGATCCCTGTCCTTGCGGTTCGGGCAAAAAATACAAAATGTGCTGTGGCAGATAGCCATAGGTAAGGCGCGCACTACATGCGTGCCTTTTTTTGTGGCAAAAAGGGGACGCGGGGATGGGTCGCGTGCGTGTACGCGCAAAACGCGCGCGTAAATTGGATTCAAACTATTGACTATTGGGGCAAGGGGTTTTATAATAATTGAAGTGTGCGCTTTGCGTCACCCTACGATATGAAATTCTTTTTGGAGGTAACATATGAGTTATAAGAAAACCGTAGATGGCAACACCGCGGCGGCGACTATTGCTTATGCTTTTAGTGAAGTTGCGGCGATTTACCCCATCACTCCTTCCTCTCCTATGGCAGAGGTTTCGGACGAGATGGCAGCTGTAGGAACCAAAAACCTGTTTGGTCAGACTCTGCGCTTGGCTGAGATGCAATCTGAGGCCGGTGCTGCCGGTGCCGTGCACGGCTCGTTGAACGCCGGTGCTTTGACGACCACCTTCACCGCTAGCCAAGGTTTGTTGTTGATGATTCCTAATATGTATAAGATCAGCGGTGAGTTGTTGCCCTGTGTTTTCCACGTGAGCGCCCGTGCCCTGGCTGCCCATGCTTTGAGCATTTTTGGCGACCATTCGGACGTGATGGCTTGCCGTCAGACCGGTTTTGCTATGTTGGCTTCTGCCAGCGTGCAAGAGGTGGCTGACTTGGCTTTGGTGGCACACTTGGCTACTCTGAAGAGTAAGGTGCCTTTCCTGCACTTCTTCGACGGCTTCCGTACCAGTCACGAAGTGAGCAAGATCACCCTGCCCACCTACGACGAGATGCGTCCCCTGTTGGACATGAAGGACGTTGAGGACTTCAAGGCTCGCGCGCTGAACCCCGAGCACCCCGTGCAAAAGGGTACCGCTCAAAACCCCGATATCTATTTCCAAGGCCGTGAGGCTGCTAATAAGTACTATGACGCCGTGCCCACCATCGTGAAGCGTATGATGCGCAAGGTGAGCAAGCTGACCGGTAGAGAGTATCATCTGTTTGACTACGTTGGTCACCCCAAGGCAACCAAGGTTATCGTCGTGATGGGCTCCGGTGCTGATACCGTGGAGGAGACCGTGAACTACTTGGTAGCCCGTGGCGAGAAGGTTGGTGCCGTGAAGGTGCGCTTGTACCGTCCTTTCTCTGTGAAGGACTTCGTGAAGGTGCTGCCTGCTACCTGCCGCTATATGAGTGTGTTGGACCGTACCAAGGAGCCCGGCTCTCTGGGTGAGCCTTTGTATCTGGACGTGTTGGCTGCACTGGAGGAGGCTGGTTTGTCTTCTATCAAGGTGACCTGTGGCCGTTATGGCTTGGGCAGCAAGGAATTTACCCCTGCTATGGTCAACGCTATCTACAAGAATATGCGCCGCGGCGGTGTGAACCACTTTACCGTGGGTATCGACGACGACGTGACCAAGAAGAGTCTGCCCGTGGTGGAGCCCATCGACGCTGCTCCTAAGGGCACCCGTAGCTGCTTGTTCTACGGTTTGGGTTCGGACGGTACCGTTGGTGCTAATAAGAACAGCATCAAGATTATCGGCGACCACACCGACAAGTACGCTCAAGGCTACTTCAGCTACGACAGTAAGAAGTCGGGCGGTATCACCATCAGCCACCTGCGCTTTGGTGACACTCCCATCCAAAGTCCCTATTTGATCAACCACGCCGACTTTGTGGCTTGCCACAACCAAAGCTACGTGCTCCGTTACGATATGCTGTCTGCTATCAAGGACGGCGGTACCTTCCTGTTGAACTGCATCTGGACTCCTGAGGAGTTGGATGAGAAGTTGCCCGCTGTTCTGAAGAACGCAATCGCTCGTAAGCACGTGAAGTTCTTTATCCTGGACGGTCTGAAGGTGATCCAATCCATCGGCGCTAAGAAGGGTGTGAATACCGTGATGCAAGCTGCCTTCTTCAAGTTGGCTGACATCATCCCCTACGAGGATGCTGAGCGCTATATGAAGGAAGCTATCAAGAAGACCTACGGCAAGAAGGGTGATGCTGTGGTGAACATGAACTACGCTTGCGTAGACAAGGCTATTGAGAACCTGGTGCAAGTGAACTACCCCGAAAGTTGGGCTACCACCACCGAGGGCGCTGAGCCTTTGGCTATGCCTGCTAACGATTACTTCTGCAACTTCGTCAGCCCCATCTTGGCTCAAAACGGCGACAGCCTGCCTGTGAGTGCTTTCACTCCCGACGGCGTTGTGCCCACCGGTACCACCAAGTATGAAAAGCGCGGTGTTGCTCCCTTTGTGCCCGTGTGGATTGCTGAGAATTGTACGCAATGTAACAGCTGTTCCTTCGTATGTCCCCACGCTGCTATCCGTCCTACCTTGCAAACCGAGGAAATCCTGGCTGAGCGTCCCGCCGGCTTTGAGGTTGTGGACAGCAAGCACGCCAAGGGTTGGAAGTACCGTATGCAAGTGAGCCCCATGGATTGCTTGGGTTGTAAGGTCTGTGTGAACGCTTGTCCCGAAACCGCTACCAAGGGCAAGGCTCTGGTGATGCGTCCCTTCGAAGAAGTGCAAGCTGCTGAGGAGGCTAACTGGGAGTACGCTATGTCGTTGCCCGAGACCAAGGCTCCCATCAAGCGCAACAATCCTATCTTCTCGCAATACAACAAGCCCTTGTTTGAGTTCAGTGGCGCTTGTGCAGGTTGCGGTGAGACTCCTTACGTGAAGGTGATTACCCAAATGTTCGGCGACCGTATGATCGTTGCTAACGCTACCGGTTGTTCCTCTATCTACGGCGGTAGTGCTCCTACCTGTCCCTACACCACCAACGACGAAGGTCACGGTCCTGCTTGGGCAAACAGCTTGTTTGAGGACAACGCTGAGTACGGCTACGGTATGCACCTGGCTGTGCGTCAACGCCGCATGAAGTTGAAGGCCGCTATCGAGGCTTTGGCTGCTCTGGACGTGGCTGAGGAATTGAAGGCTGCTTGTGGCAAGTGGGTTGAGAAGATGGACGACGCCGAGGGTAGCAAGGTGGCTTCTGCTGAGTTGCTGGCTCTGTTGGACGGCTTCAAGGGCGGCCGCAAGGCAACCGCTCTGGTGAAGGAAATCTTGGCCGACAAGGATTGCTTGGTGAAGAAGTCTATTTGGATCTTCGGTGGCGACGGTTGGGCATACGATATCGGTTACGGCGGTCTGGACCACGTGTTGGCTATGAACGAGGACGTGAACGTGTTGGTGCTGGATACCGAGTTGTACTCCAATACCGGCGGTCAATCCTCCAAGGCTACTCCTACCGCTTCTATTGCTAAGTTTGCCGCTAGCGGTAAGCTGACCAAGAAGAAGGACTTGGGTATGATGGCAATGAGCTACGGCTACGTGTACGTTGCACAAGTGAGCATGGGCGCAAGCCAAAAGCAATTCTTGGATGCAATCATGGAGGCAGAAGCTTATCACGGTCCCAGCTTGATCATTGCATACGCTCCTTGTATCAACCAAGGTTTGAAGGATATGGGTAACAGCCAACTCGAAATGAAGAAGGCTGTGGATTGCGGTTACTGGCAACTGTATCGCTACAATCCCACTCTGGCAGACCAAGGCAAGAACCCCTTCAAGTTGGACAGCAGAGATCCCAACGGTTTGTACCGTGAGTTCCTCGAGGGCGAGAACCGCTACGCTCAACTGAAGAAGATTAGCGTGAAGGCTGACGATCTGTTTGCTACCAACGAAGAGGAAGCTATGGCTCGTTATGCGAAGTATAAGAAGCTGGCTGAATAGTTAGCGAACAAATAAAACACCGAGGGAAACCTCGGTGTTTTTTTTATTCCTATTATTTACTTTTTATTCCTATTATTTACTTTTGATTATCTATTACGTACTTTTTTCTATATTGCTACTCGGAAGCGATTGGAAAGTTTGCCGTATCACTTAGCGGCGCAAGGGAGATACCACGCCAACGTAGTGGGTGACGTTGAGGTCGGCAGGGGAGTGGGAACGATGGGTGCCTGTACCAAACAAACCGCC
>JAFTOZ010000057.1 GCA_017463565.1 Clostridia bacterium
ACGGCCCGGTGCGGTGCGCACGTTCGTCCTTCTTCGCCGCTCGGTAGACGCACGTCACCGTGATGCGCTCAAGTTGGTCTATTCGGTGGGCATCTCCACCGAGGTAGAGTCTGTGCCTTGTTTCCAACCCCCACAGGCAGGCGCCCTTCCGCACCGTCCCATCGTGGTGGGCTTTGGCCCCGGCGGTATGCTTTGCGCCCTCGTGCTGGCCGAGGCAGGGCTTAGCCCCATCGTATTGGAGCGAGGCGACCGTGTGGAAAACCGCTCTCGCCTAGTCAATTCCTTCTGGCAGGGGGCACCCCTCGACCCCGAGTGCAACGTACAGTTTGGCGAGGGTGGCGCAGGTGCATTTTCGGACGGCAAACTCAACACAGGCACAGGGGACAAACTCTCCCAACGCTACGTGTTGGAAACCTTCGTACGCTACGGCGCACCCGAGGCCATTCTCTACGATTCCAAACCGCACGTAGGTACCGACCGCCTCGTGCAGGTGGTACGTGGCATTCGCGAGCGCATTCTATCCCTCGGTGGCGAGATCCATTTCCGCGAGGGGGTACAGGACGTGCTTCCTGTCGCAGATGGGGTAGAGGTACGCACTTCTTGCGCCACCTACCACACCGCGCACCTGGTGCTTGCTATCGGCCACAGCGCGCGTGATACCTACCAAATGCTCTCCCACCGTGGCTTTGCTATGGAGGCCAAGCCCTTCTCGGTGGGCGTTCGGTGCGAACACCGCCAAAAAGCCGTCTCTCGGGCTCTCTACGGCGCTTTTGCCGACCATCCTGCCCTCGGGCCTGCCGACTACAAATTAGTCCAACACACGCCCTTCGGTGGCGTCTATTCCTTCTGTATGTGTCCGGGTGGCGTGGTGGTGGCCTCCTCGTCCGAGCCTGGCACAGTCGTCACCAACGGTATGAGTTATTCCGCCCGAGACGGTGTCAATGCCAACGCCGCCTTACTGGTGGGAGTTGGTCCCGAAGACTACGGCTCCGACCTTTTCGACGGTGTGCGTTTCCAACTGCAACTGGAACAAAAAGCCTTTGCGCTTGGCGGTGAGGACTACAAAGCCCCCTGCCAATGCTTGGGGGACTTCCTCGCAGGACACCCCACCCACGCATTCGGTAGCGTGCTACCCACCTACCAACCGGGCGTACAGTTTGCCCGACTGGACGAGGGCTTGCCCACCAACGTGCGAGACGCTCTCCGTGCCGCATTCGCAGGATTCGGGCGCAAAATCAAGGGGTTTGACGCTCCCGACACCCTGCTCACCGGCTACGAAACACGCTCCTCCTCTCCCTTGCGAATTTTGCGCAACGAACAATACCGGTCCCTCACTTCTCCCCACGTCTATCCGTGTGGCGAGGGTTGCGGCTACGCAGGCGGTATCATGTCCGCCGCCACCGACGGTATCCACGTAGCCTGCCAAATCATTCAGGAGTCCACCGCCCAATAGTGCGACCTCGCTCAAAACGGGCAGATTTATCAGAGGGAAAAGAAGATAAAGATGAAAATTAAATCCAAATAGACAAACAAAAAGCGCGGCACTTGCCACGCTTATTTTCTTATTTATACAACTTCAGCGCCGTATGCAATACGTCTTTTGCCACGTCAATTTTTTCTCGGCAACAGTCAATCACGGCCACGGGGTCGTCCACCGCCTTGAATGCCTCAAAGTAACGGGCACGCACCTTGCGTTGGTTGTCCAAGTTCTCATAAATCTCCTTGTAATCGCGGCGCTCCAAACGCTTCTCCATGATCTCGGCAGGAATATTCAAAAAGATCACCAGATCGGGCGCAAGCAACTCGCGTGCAGCCATATTCAAATTGCGCACCCACTCAATACTCTCGCTAATGCAGTTATAGGCAATGGAGCTAAAATAGTAGCGGTCGCACACGATACTGATACCGGCGTTCAGCTTTGCCAACAATCCCTCGGGGTGGGTGATATGGTCCAAGCGGTCGGACAAAAACAGACCTGCAATCGTGCGCTCACAAGTTTTCAACTCTCCCTTCAGATAGCGACGCAACAGTGCGCCCACAGGACGGTCGGTCGGCTCAAAGGTATGCTCACAGGGGATCCCTCTTTCCCTCAAAGCCTCACACAACAACTTGGCATGGGTAGACTTACCACTGCCGTCAATGCCTTCTAATACGATAAACTTGCCACGCTCCATAAAACACCTCACGCCAACCATTGTACCATATCCGCCACCCCAAAATCAATGGAAAATCATTTTTCCTTCCTCTACAATTCCTACAGTTACCGGGGGGCTTTACCAACCCTCAACCCCTTGACAGTTCCCTTTCCCTGTCCGTATAATAAAAAAGAGGTGCATATGAAACTTTGGGTCAAGATAGTAAAGGGAGAAAAACTGTTGGCAGATCGCATTTTCCGCACGAATCTGCCTCTGGAAAAGGACAGCTACGAGGAATATCTCCAGGAGATATGCCACCAGTTGGATCTTTCCACGCCCGTCAGCCTGTCCTCCCATTGGCACCATTTGGAGCGCTTTCATATTGCCGAATACAAACCGCGCGACTTCATCGAGGCGGTGGACTTCGACAAGGTCATCATCGAGGACGTAGACTACGATTGAGGCTAAGCGCAAGCGGCGAAAAGAAAAGAGTTAGACCGAAATCTAACTCTTTTTTTATCCTTCATTCAAGTAGTTTCACTCTCCCTCTTCCTCGTCGCAGGGGGCAGGGGGTGTCCCTCTCTTTATTTTTCGAAGTTCAACCGAACTTTTCACGATCATAAATACAGCAATCGCCAAAATCACCAACCCAAACGCACCACCTGTTGCCGAGGTCATGATCAACCGAAAGGAGGGATTTGTTTCCTGCCCAAATGCGCCAAGCATAGCCGTTTCCAGGGCAAACATAGAAACAAGCGCCGAAGAAAGACTCACAAATTTCACCGCGCTGATAATGGGTTGGTGGTATTTTCTATATTTGATACTGTTGACGGTTGCCGAAATGGTGTTGATAAAGGTAAACAGCGCAATGGCAATGGTTTCTATAAAATGATAGGAAAATCCCTGGTTGCGCCGGATCACAAGGAATGCAATACCGCCAAGCGCCAGGTTGACGACCACCAGGATAACGCCGCAAAACAGATATCTGCGCCATTGCTTTTCTACGTTAGCCTGATATTCCATGCGGATATCCTTCAGCAGGAAAAACCGCATGACAGAAAGTAAGGCGTAGTATACCGACAGGGAATAAAACCACAAGGATTGATTGACAATGCCCATCACCATATAGAAAAGGGTGCGTACGGCATTGATGGTAGCGCCGACAAACAGCGAGATTTTGACACGGTAGCCAAGATCCCCAAAATATCTCGATAGCAACCGATTGTTTCCCACCAGACCCTTGATTTTTCTCACCCCGTTGGGGATTCTGCAACAAATCAAAAAAAGCGCGTACCCTGCCAGGATATAGGACAGATACTGCAACACGGGAATTGCATTCTCAAAGGTCAGGCTGTACACCAAGCCAAAAACAGCGAAGGTCGCAACGCATACGACGATCGCTATATGTGGATAACAGATGAATTTTAAGATTTTCTTCCCCTTACGCACGACATATCTCCCAAATTCAGGCACTTCGTCAGTATGTTCATAACGGTGGGTATTTCTTCCCTGCAATCATTTTTGACCCATTCCATCAATACCGCACTCATGCCCGACAGATAGAAACTCATCATATACTTTTGCTCCCCTTTCGGTACGGAAAACCGATCCAGAATCGGCTCGAATATCTGCTTGTGCAGGTGATTGACCACGTATTGCTCCTTCAGTACGTTGGGTTGGGAGTGGGCAATTTTAAATATCACCTTATTTCCCCGAAGAAATTCCAGGTAGGGGAGCAAATACTCGGGGGTAATGAGGAGCAAATCCTCCAAGGGCGCACTTTGAATGGTCTTTCTGTCCATCACCTTATTCTCGTACTTTTGCACGATCTTGCTCCCCAAGTATCGCAGACACTCAGACAGCAGATCGTCCATCGTCTCGTAGTGCAGGTAAAAGGTAGAGCGGTTGACGCCTGCTTTTTCGCAGATTTCCTTGACGGTAATAAAAGAATATTCCTTTCTTTCGAGCAACAAAATTAACGCTTCATCCATCAAGCAAGCGGTATTGTAGTATTTACTTTCCGACTTATTTAATTTGTTGCTTTCCATTTTCCTATTCTTCCTCTGCAATCTCTTTTGCCAAGCGGATAATATCAGAACCGTACTTTTGCTTGCCCTTCTCCAACAACTTCTTATAGATAGGATAGTTCACGCCGCAACCAACGATACCAAGTACGCCCACGATGACGCCCATCACGGTAGCCACCAGCACACCGCCGCCGATCACGCCCATCGCCAGGCTCATGCCCGTACCCAAAATCAGCGCAGACACCACGCCAAAGGTATATCCAAAGATTTCCGCAGGACGTTTTGCTTTCTGGTCCAACTTGCGTAGTGCCACCACCTTAGAGGTTTGCTTGGGCGAGTATTCGTTTACAATTTGCTCGGCATAAATTTTATCTGTGTTCATTTTTTCCTTCTCCTTTTGCTTTGATACCTCCATTATAGCAGGGGATTTTCAAAAAATACTCGACACGGTTGCCCTCACGTGTCGATTTGAGAAGACGGATTTATTATATCATATTCCAACAAAAAAGGCACTCTATCCAACCCAAGATAAAGTGCCCGTACTGCAGTTTTCTCCTTCTCACCAATCGTCGTAAGGCGTGGTTTTAATATCGTCGTAGTAGGCAAGATATTTCTTTTTGAAGGTAGTGGGAGAGGCTTCCTCCTCAGGCAGCAACTCAGACAGATCAAAATCCGCCAAGTCTACGGCGTCCTCGTCCTGCATATCTGCCAATTTACTCAACTCATATTCTGTCATAGGGTCCTCCCTATACAGTATATACTAAACGAAGGCGTTTGTCAATAGTGCGGTTGTTGACAAGGCTCCCCGAAACCACTATAATAAAGGTATGAAAAAGTATATCGTAGTCCTTATGATAGCTGTAGCGTTGCTTGCAGTTTTGTTGGTTGGCTGTGCCCCCGAGGGTGTCACGGCAGTTTCCATTCACTCTCTGCCCGAGCGGTCCGTCTATCATACCGGCGAGGATTTGGATCTGACGGGGTGTGTTCTCACCGTGGTCTACTCCGGCGGCACCGCCCAACAGGTACCCGTAACTGCGGATATGGTTTCGGGGTTTGATTCCGCCACCGTTGGCAAAAAGACCCTCACCGTCACCTATACCGCCGAGGAAGGGCGCACCTTCACTACCACGATGGTGGTCGAGATTCGTCCGCGCAAGGCCATATCTATCGAAGTGCACACCGCGCCCGCGCGTACCCAATACGTAGAGGGGCAACCTATCGACTTTTCCGATATCGAGGTCACCGTCCTCTACTCCGACGGTACCAGCAGCGTGCGCAACGCGTCCTCCCTTGTCTTTTCTCCCACCGTCGCTACCGCAGGCACCCAGTCTGTCACCGTGCGCTACGAGGACGTCTCCTGTAGCGTACCCATCACGCTGGTAGAGCGCAAGGCCGAGGGTGTTTCTCTTTCTTTGGCCGAGGGTTGGGTTCCCTATCTATACCGCCACGTTCAGTACAATGCCGACTACACCCTGCTGTCCAACTGGTTGGTCGCCGACGCCCTCTACAACGACGCTACCACGGGTGCCGCCCGCATCACCGACGTTTCTCCTGCCGACTTCTGGTTGGTAGAGGCCACCACCTTGTCCGTCACCGCCGAGGTAGACGGCGAGGAATTCCGGGCTACGTTGACGCTGACTCCCGTGGAGGACGAGCTACTGTCTATGAACGTCCACGCACCTTTGTACGTAGAGCAGGGTAGTGCTATCGACCTCTCCGCCGTCACGGTGGACCTCACCTTTGCCCACTTCACCGCCGAGGGCTATTCCTTGGATTTGGATCTCATTCCTCTCTCCGTCAGCCTGCCCAACACCGCCACCGCCGCCCTTTCCCAACCTCTTACGGTTCAACTTGGCGCAGTTTCCGCTGGTACCCTGGTAGACGTGGGTATAGAGAGGGTAGTTGCTCTCGAGGCCGAGTCGGAGGATATCTTCGACAACAACGTCTTTGCCGTTGGCGAGGTACCCTATCCCGAAAAGTTGATGCTCTACGCCGTCTACAACAGCGGCCGCAAAGAGCTGATTTGGCGTATGGGCAGACCCATCTCCGCCGAGGTGATTCCCCCCGAGGAAGTCGTGCTTGGCCAAACCACCGCTACCATCACCTACGGCGAGTTTACCTACACCTACGCCATCGAGGTCATTCCTGCAGAGGAATAATTGATATTCCAAGCCTCCAAAGGTGGAAAAAATTGGAAAATTAATGTTAAGTTAAAGAAATAACCCTATAATTTAGGAAGAAATTGCCATACGGTGCACAATCAGTTGTTCATCGTGGGCGCACATGCTATAATACAAATCACCCTTAGTTGGGTGTGGAGGTTACATTGAAAAACAAAAAAGCAGTTCGCATTATAACGTTGATTGCTATCGCGGCGGTGCTTGCTATGCTGTTGGCTCTGGCTTTTGGTGCGTTTGACCAATCGGAGGAGTTGACCTATACGCAATTCATCGAGCGACTCAACGGTGGACATATCAGCGAGATTCACGTCAGCGGCACCTACGAGGTGGTGATTCGCTATACCAACTCCAAGATCAAAAACTTCCCCTCTCGCTACGATGCCTCTCTCAATATCGACAACCGTGTGAGTATCGTTGAGGTGGTCGAGGCCTACAACGCCAAGGTCAGAGAGTCCAACGCCCTTTTGCCCGAGGACGAAAGAGCGCCTTTGGTCAATCTTTCCTTCAACAACCCCTCGCAGGGTGCTATGTGGACCAGCCTTCTCAGCACGTTGCTCCCCCTTGGTCTGGCTGTATTGCTGTTGTGGATCATCATTCGCCAAAACAACAATTTGAACAACAAGGCGATGAGCTTTGGCAACAACCGTGCCGTTATGGTGCGCTCCTCCAAGGTGCGCTTCACCGACGTAGCAGGTGCCGAAGAGGAGAAAGAGGAGCTCAAAGAGATCGTTGAGTTTTTGTCCAATCCCCAAAAGTTCACGCAGGTTGGCGCACGTATCCCCAAGGGTGTCTTGTTGGTAGGCCCTCCCGGCACAGGTAAAACCTTGTTTGCCAAGGCAGTTGCCGGCGAAGCAGGCGTTCCTTTCTTCTCTATCAGCGGTTCCGACTTTGTGGAGCTCTATGTAGGTGTGGGTGCCTCCCGTGTGCGCGATTTGTTCGCCCAGGCCAAGAAGTGCAAACCTTGCATCATCTTCATCGACGAGATCGACGCAGTGGGCCGTCACCGTGGCGCAGGCCTTGGCGGTGGCAACGACGAGCGTGAGCAAACCCTCAACCAACTGTTGGTGCAGATGGACGGTTTCGACGTCAACGACGGCGTAGTCATCATGGCAGCCACCAACCGTGCCGACATTTTGGATCCTGCTCTGATGCGTCCCGGCCGTTTTGACCGTCAGATCTACGTCAACGCTCCCGACGTCAAGGGCCGTGAGGAAATCCTCAAGGTGCACGCACGCAACAAACCCCTCGCCGGCGATATCGAGTTCCATACCATTGCCGCTATGACCATTGGTTTCACCGGTGCAGACTTGGAGAATCTTCTCAACGAAGCCGCCATTCTCGCCGCACGTGCAAATCGCAAGGTCATCTTGATGGAGGATATTCTGGAGGGTATCAACAAAACCCAAATGGGTCCCCAAAAGAAGAGCCGTGTCGTCACCGCCGTGGATCGCCGTATCACCGCATACCACGAGAGTGGCCACGCCATTCTTGCTCGCGTACTGGAGAATTGCGACGAAGTGCAAGAGGTGTCCATCATTCCGCGTGGCCAAGCCGCAGGCTACACCCTGACCCGCCCCGACGAGGACGATATGCATATGTCCAAGGGCAAGCTCCTTGATCTCATCACGATGATGTTGGGTGGCCGTGCCGCCGAAGAAATCGTCATTCAAGACGTCACCACAGGCGCATCCAGCGATATCCAACGTGCTACGCAAATCGCACGTAATATGGTCACCGAGTGGGGTATGAGCGAATTGGGTTGCATCTACCTGGGCGGAGACGGCGAAGTGTTCGTGGGCAAGAGTTGGAGCGCCCACAAGGACGTTTCGGACGAAATGGCAAGCCGTATCGACCACGCTATCCAAAAGATCATCAACGATTGCTACGAGCGTGCGTTGAGTGTCCTGAAGGATCATCGCAAGCTTATGGACAATATGGTCAAGGCTCTTTTTGAAAAGGAAACCATCTTCAAAGCAGACGTAGACCGTCTGTTCGCCGAGGAAGCGGCAGATTCCGCTCTGTAATTTCCAAAGAAAAAGCAAAAAGTCTTTCCACAAAGGGCGATGTTCTTAGCGGAGAATTTGTACTTTGACAAAAGTGCAAGCATCGCATTTGACTAGTCAAACGCAAATGGGCTAAGCCCAAACCCTAATTGTAAACAGAAAGAGCAAGAGTAAAAGGAGAAACTTCCTTCTATTCTTGCTCTGTTCTTTTTTACGAATGAATTGATTCTGACGAATCATGAATTGGCTTCGCCATGATTTCTCGCTCCGCTCCATGAATTGAATTGCAACCAATGTGCCGTAAGGCACAATTCATGCCGCAGGCA
>JAFTOZ010000058.1 GCA_017463565.1 Clostridia bacterium
AAGAGCGGCCTCCAGGTTGCGGTATTGCACCCCAGACAATCTTTGGTCGAACAACACCGTAGAAATATGCCCAACCTGGCATTTCATAGCCAACTCTTGTACCTTACCGCTACCCACCATAGTTGCGCGGTCGGGCGTAGAACGTTTTTGTACCACGCGGTCGATCGTTTCATATCCCATCGTCTTGGCAAGAGCGGCCAACTCGTCTAGCGAGGCTTGTACGTCTGCATCATCCGATACGTGAACCAGCAAGGTGCGTTGACCGTTATCCTCGGCACTGGCACGTACCACCGTACTGTCGGCATATTCGATACGGGCCATCAAATCCTCATCCTTGAAACACTTGCCACGGATATAGACCTTCTCTACTCCCTGCGGATTGAGATAGGCCACTTCCATATCGATCATATGCGCATTCTGCACGCCAACAGCGGCCATACAGTCATATCCTGATCCCTCGAGGGCGCTCACGTCTAAATCAGACAGTTTACCGGTACAATTGGGATGGGTATGTATGCAACGCACGCCATTCAATCTCTTTTGTCCTCTCCGCTTGGTCAGATCCTTCAGCGGCACCGAAGTGCTATCTCCAATACCAACAGCCAACAGTCGGCCGGTTCTGGATAAGAACACACAGATCTCCCGTCCAATCAAGTGGGTGATCGCAATCATTTCGTCCAGCAGGCCTCTGTCGATAAACAAAGAGCGGTCGTAGCTTTGCTCCCACGATTGAATGCGCCAAAGCACGCTTTTCTTGATTCCATACACGTTTCCGTAAATATTCATAGGTAACCCTTGTACTGCAAAATGTATATTACTAATATCTATTTTATACTACCCCTTTCCCTTTGTCAATGCCCAAACCTTTTGGCAAGGGGTGAAAGATGCCGAATTATCGCCGATTCACTATTGACACCACCCTTTTCAAAATATATAATTAAACTATCAAAGTTAATAGGAGCGCTCATATGGATATTCAAAAACGCATCGACCAGTTGATGGAGCAAATGACGTTAGAAGAAAAGGCCTCGCTTTGTTCCGGCCTTGATTTTTGGCACACCAAGCCAATCGAACGGCTGGGCATACCCTCCGTCATGATGACAGACGGTCCTCACGGCATGCGCAAAGAGGACAACTCCGATACAAGTCTTGGTATGAAACGATCGGTACCTGCTACTTGCTTCCCACCTGCTGTTACCTGTGCATCTACGTGGAACCCTGATCTGATCTACCAAATGGGTGCTGCTATGGCAGACGAGGCTCGCGACCAAGAGGTCATCACGATTCTTGGCCCCGGCACCAATATCAAGCGTTCTCCCAAGGGCGGTCGCAACTTTGAGTATTATAGTGAGGATCCCTACCTTGCAGGCCACTTGGCGGCATCGTTCATCAACGGTGTGCAATCCAAAGGTATCGGTACTTCCCTCAAGCACTACGCCGTTAATAGCCAGGAATATCTGCGTATGTCTATCAGCGAGGTGGTGGACGAGCGTACCTTCCGCGAACTGTATCTGCCTGCCTTTGAATATGCTATCAAGGAAGCTCAACCTGCGCAGGTTATGTGTTCCTACAACCGTATCAACGGCGTGTTCTCCTCGGACAACCACTATCTTCTGACCCAAATCTTGCGTGATGAGTGGGGGTTCAAAGGTATCGTCGTCAGCGACTGGGGAGCAACCAACGACCGCGTGCAGGGTATCCGTGCCGGCATGGATCTGGAAATGCCCTCCAGTTACGGCGAGGGTGACAAAAAGATCGTCAAAGCCGTGCAAGAGGGTGTGCTGAAAGAGGAAGAGTTAGACACCGTGGCGCGCCGTATGCTTGCCTATATTCTGCGATATGCGCCCGAAGTTACCCCCGATTTCAACTACGACTATACCCAAAGCCACCGTTTGGCTCGCCGTATTGCCACCGAGGGGGCGGTTCTCCTCAAGAACGAGGGCAACCTGCTCCCCCTTACCAAAGGCGAAAACGTTGCTATTATCGGCGCGTTGGCACAGGAATCTCGCTACCAAGGTAGTGGCTCCTCTCTGATCGTTCCCAAGCAGTTAGTCCATCTGCCACAAGTTTTGGCAGAGGCCAACCAACCCTACGAATATGCCGCAGGCTATACATTAGAAGGGGACGGTTTTGACCAAAAACTGTTGGACGAAGCAGTAGCACTTGCCAAAAAACACGACAAGGTAGTTTTGTTTGTGGGTCTTACCTCTAACTACGAGTCGGAGGGATTTGACCGTGAAAATCTGGATATCCCCCGCGGACATACCCAACTTATCAAAGCAGTACGCGAGGTCTGCCCCCACGTTGCTATCGTACTGGTTGGTGGCGCTCCCGTCACCACCGATTGGGCTGCCGATGCAGATGCCGTCATCAATATGTACCTAGCAGGCGAATGCGCAGGTGAGGCATACTACGATCTACTGTTCGGTGACGTTTGCCCCTCCGGCAAATTGGCAGAGACCTACCCCATTGCGGCAACCGACTTTGTTGGGGATCCCTATTTCCACGGCGGTCCTCGTACGGTTGAGCACCGCGAAGGTCTGTTTGTAGGCTACCGTTACTACGATACCGCCAAGAAAGAGGTGCGTTTCCCCTTTGGTCACGGCTTGTCCTATACTAAATTTGAATATAGCGATTTAGAGGTGTCTGCCGCTCGAATCTACGATGACGAAACCCTCGAGGTGCGTTGCACCGTCCGCAACGTTGGCGAGCGCGATGGCGCAGAAATCGTCCAACTCTACGTGCGTGACAACGAGTCCACGCCCTTCCGTCCCGACAAGGAACTCAAGGGATTCCAGAAGGTATTCCTCGCCGCTGGCGAATCCAAACAAGTCAGATTCACCCTCGACAAGAGATCTTTTGCCTACTACAAAGTGGCTTGAAAAGACTGGGCTATAGAGGGCGGTATCTTTACCCTGCTAGTAGGCGAATCCTCGCGAG
>JAFTOZ010000059.1 GCA_017463565.1 Clostridia bacterium
ACCTTTTCACGGGCAGCCACCGTCTTGGCGTTGCTATCAGGACGCACGTTGAAAGCAATGATGATTGCGCTCGAGGTCATAGCCAGTACCACGTCCGACTCGCTCACGGCGCCCACACCCGAGTGGATGATGTTCACCTTGACTTCTTCGTTGGTCAGCTTCTTCAACTCTTGGCAAACCGCCTCGACCGAGCCTTGCACGTCTGCCTTGACGATCAGGTTCAATTCCTTCAACTTGCCCTCGGTCATCTCTTTGAACAGATTCTCCAGGTTGTTGGAAGAACGGTTCAAGCGCTCCAGGCGCTCCTTCTCCTTACGCTCCTCGGCAATATTTCTGGCAAACTTCTCCTCCACCGAAACCGCTTGGTCGCCGGCGTGAGGCACCTCGGTAAAGCCCAGTACGGACACAGGCACGGAAGGACCTGCCTTAGTAATGGTATTGCCCTTATCGTCGATCATCTTCTTGATACGGCCCATCACGCTGCCTGCGACCACGTAATCGCCCACCTTCAAGGTACCGTTTTGCACCAAGACGGTTGCCAAACTACCCAGGTTCTTGTCCAGACGGGCCTCGATGATGGTACCGCGAGCAGGCGCATCGGGATTGGCCTTCAACTCGTTCACCTCTGCCACGAGCAAGATTTGCTCCAACAGATCTTCCACACCTTGTCCGGTCTTTGCCGACACAGGCACGCAAATGGTATCACCGCCCCACTCCTCAATCAGCAGGTCGTACTTCGTCAGATCGTTTTTGACCTTATCGATATTGGCAGCAGGCTTATCAATCTTATTCACGGCAATGATGATAGGCACACCTGCAGCCTTGGCGTGGTTGATACTCTCCACCGTCTGGGGCATGATCGAGTCGTCTGCGGCCACTACGATCACGGCAATATCCGTCACCTGCGCACCGCGAGCACGCATCGACGTAAACGCCTCGTGTCCGGGGGTATCGATAAAGGTAATCTTTTCGTCGTGCAGACGAATGGTATACGCACCGATGTGTTGGGTGATACCGCCGGCCTCGCCCTTTGCCACGCTGGTCTTACGGATATAGTCCAACAGACTGGTCTTACCGTGGTCTACGTGACCCATGATGGTCACCACAGGCGCACGCTTCACCATATGACCGCTATCGTCTTGTTGCGTTTGCTCCAGGTAGGAGTTCAACTTCTCCTCCAAGGTCTCTGCGCGAGCCAACTCCAACAGTACGCCAAAGTCGTCTGCCAACATCTCAGCCATCTCAAAGCTGATACTGTCGTTCACGGTATTCATCTCACCCAGCATCAACAGCTTCTTGACGATTTCCGTTGCAGGACGGCCAATCTTTTCTGCCAACAACTTGATGGGCACGGGATCCACGTTCACCACCGCGTGCTCAATACGTTGCACCACGGCTTGCTCTTGTTGTTTGCTCTTGTTGCGTTGTTTAAAGCGGCGATTGATCTCGGCCTCCGAAGCTTCCTCTACCTCGCGACGGCCACGACCCTTGTTGCGCTTCTCCTCATACTCACGGTTGGGATTGTAATCCTTCTTTTGACCGCGGCTATCCTTGCGACCGCCACCCGGGGGCACAAAGGTAGTACCTGCAGCAGGCTGTTGACGGCCACCTTGACCGCCTTGGCGGTCCTGGTTAGGACGGGGCGCACCCTCTCGACCGCGAGGCGCATCGGGACGAGGTGCATTGGTACGCGGCTTTTGTGAAGGGGGCACAAACTTACGCGGCTCTTGCACGTTTTGTGCGCGATACGCCGCCAAACGCTCCTTTTCCGCATCCTCTTTGGACTTGATAGGAGAATCCGCAGGAATAAAGATAGTCGGCTTCTTTTCCTCTACGGGAGCGACTACGGGAGCGACCTCCGCCACAGGCTCCTCCACCACGGGTGCTTCTTCCACCGCGGGGGTTTCCTCTACGACGGGTGTTTCCTCCACTACAGGCTCCGCTTCCACCACGGGAGAAAGAACTTCCTCTGCCACAGGCGCTTCTTCCACCACAGGGGGCTCCACCGCCTTCGCAGCTGCCTCCTCGGCGGCTTGACGTGCGGCTTCCTCTGCTGCTTGACGTGCGGCCTCTTCTGCGGCAGCGCGAGCCTCTTGCTCACGCAATGCAGCTTCCTCTGCCAAACGTGCGGCGTGGATTTGCTCCTTTCTCTCGCGGATTTGCATCAACAAAGAATCGGCAGCCTTGCGTGCCTCCTTGACTTGTGCAATCAAGGGCTTCAATGACTCTTCATACAGGGTGTTCATATTCCCTACTGCTTTGTTGTTCGATTCAGTTTGCTTACTACTCATTCGGTACCTCGTTCAATACTGATAATTCTTTCAATGCCGCGCCGGCCAGGTTACTGTCCAACAGGGCAATACATTTACAATTTTCCACGTGCAGACAAGCACTCAACAACTCGTCGTCACAGCGCACCAAGGGAATTCCGTTCTTTTCGCAATAACGGCTCACCTCTCCGCAAGCAGTGCGATTAATGCTGTCGCTCATCAACACGGCAAACACCTTTTTGCGATAGCGTAGCAGGCTATCTGCGCCCATGATGATTTTGCGTGAGCGCACGCTAAAGCCAATGTAGGAATGCAAGCGCTCACTCGGCAGCATACGCCAGCACCTCCTCGTAGATAGCCTTGTCTACCTCGCACTTAAACGCACGTGCAATCGCCCTGCTTTTTTGACATTTTGCCAAGCATTGCTCCTCGCGGCAAAAGTAGCAACCACGACCGGGAGCGTGGCCGGTGGGGTCCACCGACACCTTGCCCTCGGGCGAGCGCACCACGCGCACCAGGGTGTGCCGAGGCAACATCCTACGGCAACACATGCACATACGCAAGGTTTCCTTCATTAGATTTCTTCGTCCTCCAGGTTGGGCAAAATGCCACAGCTGGAATAGGGCTTCACGTCAATCTTCCACTCGGTCAGTTTCGCAGCCAGGCGAGCGTTTTGACCCTCACGGCCAATAGCCAAGGACAACATATCGTCGTTTACGTACACGCTTGCAGAATAAGCCTCGTTGTTCACCTGCACGAAAGCAGCCTTTGCAGGGCTGATTGCGCTTGCGATAAACTCCAGGGGGTTGGGAGACCATTGGATCACGTCAATACGCTCACCGTTGAGCTCCTTGACGATTGCGCCGATACGGGTACCCTTAGGACCGATACAAGCGCCGACTGCATCAACGTCGCTATCCTCGCTGTATACGGCAATCTTAGTACGGTTACCGGCCTCACGCACCACCTTCTTGATGCTCACCACACCCGACTTGATCTCCGGCACTTCCAACTCAAACAAACGGCGGACGAAGCCTGGGGAGCTACGGCTCACCAACACTTGCGTACCGTAATTGTTGACCTTCAACTTCTTCACGTAAACGCGGATGGTTTGACCTTCGCGATAGGTCTCGCGAGCAATTTGGTCTTGCTGATTCATCACACCTTCCATCTGGGTGGACAAAATCTCAACGTATACGATATTGCCCTCAATACGGCGCACCACAGCAGGCAGAATCTCACCCTCTTTGTCGTTCATTTCTTCCAAGATTTGTTCCTTCTTAGCGTCGGTCAAACGTTGGGTAACGACTTGCTTAGCAGTCAACGCAGCAATACGGGTAAACAACTTGGGAGAAATTTCTTCCTTCACCAAATCGCCCACCTTATAGGACTTCTTCACCAACTTAGCTTCTTCCAGCGAAATCTCCTTATCAGGATCCTCCACCTCAGCCACGACGGTGCGATAGACGTACACCTTGATCTCGTGCTTTTCGGGCTTCAACTCGATCATTGCAGGACGACTGTCACCCGTTTCCTTTTTGTAAGCCGAGCTCAAACCGGCCTCCAGCGAAGAAATAAACACCTCACGGTCGATGCGACTTTCGCGCTCCCATGCCTCTAACGCCTCAAAAAACTCTTTATTTTTCATATTTCCTCCTAAAATTCGATGACAGGCTTCAGCACCGCCACGTCCTTCTTTTTCAAAATGATTGATTTCCCTGCTACCGTCAGGGTCACGGTTTCCTCGTCCCAAGCGGACAGCACGCCCACGATTTTCTTACTGCCGTTTTGCGCCACGTACAGCGAAGCCTCCACCTTGCTCCCCGCCTTTTTGCGGAAGTCACGCTCGGTTTTGATGGGTCTGTCCAAACCGGGCGAGCTCACGTTCAGGGTATAAGCAGCGCCGTCCGTCACGTCTGCCTCGTCCAACACAGGATCTGCCATACGGCTCACCGCCTCACAGTCGTCCAAACTGATTCCGCCCTCTTTGTCCGTGTCGATAAACAGGGTCAGAGTCATAGAACCGTATTGCTTTTGATAGGTCACCTCAATCAGCTCATAGCCCATTGCGGCCACCTTTTCTTCCAGCAGTTGTTGCACTACGTCTTTAACAGCCATTACTACCTCCTATAAAACGAAAGAGTGAGCGCAAAGCCCACTCTCCAATACACTATCGAAAAGCACAACTCTAATATAATATACAATGCCGGAAAAATCAACCCTTTCATGCCACTTTTTCCACACTTTTTTCCGCATAATAGGTAAAAGAGAGGAAATTGCCCCAAACGGTTGCAAAAATCCAAAGAATCGGCTATACTGTATATGCTGCGCTATGTGGGGAGCTAGCGGTGCCCTGTAACTTGCAATCCGCTACAGCAAGACAGACCGCTTACCGAGGCTATCCGTATGGGAGGCTGACTGCGACAAGGAGTGTTGATACCTGGGTCTTGTGCAACGATGCACTGTGAACCATGTCAGGGCTTGACGGCAGCAGCATTAAGCAGACCGTGTTGTGTGCCACGAGGTAGCTCAGGAGGAGCCACCTACCGTGGGATCGCTCCGGTGCGAATAGTCAGAGTAAGTGCGCAGTACTTTGGACTTTCGAGCGTGTTCTACACGCTCTTTTTTTTGCCTCTATACCGACAGAGTAGACATTTCTACCGGCGCGAAAAAGCACAGGCCGTGCGCAGGGGTCCCCACGCCTGCGAGCTCTTTCACCTTCGCCATAATCCGCACCGCCTTTTCTCTATCCACCACCGTCAGCACGATTTCCTTTTCGCTGTCAATGGTGATACCCATGATGGTATGGGGCTTTTCCACCGAGCCACGTGCGTTCAAAATGGTAGCGCCACCGGCGCCCTCTCCCCGCGCAATATCCACGATGCGCGAAGCAAAGCCTGCGTTTACAATCACGTACAAAGCTTTCAAATCCATTGTTTTTCCCTCCTAAAACAGCAATCCTTCCACAGGAATGCAAAAACAAATGCCGGTATTTGGCTTACCGTATTCGTGTTCTTTACATAGCAACCGCAACACCTCTGCTGCGTTTTCGGTCGCAATCAAACAGGTGATCATCACCTTGTGTTCTTCCTCGCCCAAGCCAAAGGCTTGCGCCCATACGCTACCCCCTGCCGAGCCCTTGCCGTACATCACGTTCAAGCCTTGCGCGCCGTGCGCCGTCAGCAAGTCCAAGAGCTTATCTTTTTGCTTCTTTTTGTCAATCACCACTAACTGTTGCAACCGACTGTGCATTTGCTCACTCATGCCCGTCCTCCTCCGGGGGATTATCCCCGCACTCCTCTTTTTCCGCCGCGGCATTTTCCGTGGATTTCTGCTCCTCTGCCGCCGTTTGCGCACGTATCGCGCATGCTCCCACAGGTACCTCTACCCATGGATTTCCGCCACTATCTTCCATACTTGGGGTGGTGATTTCCTCCTTATCTGCCGCCATTTGCGCACAGGTTGCACACGCCGCCACAGGGGTCTCCACCAACAAGCTTTCGCCACTCTCGCATTCCGTCACAAAGGAAGCCAACGCAGCAAAAGACTCCTCTCTTTGTGCGCTCTCCAACTTCTTTGTCTTTGCCTTATACAAAATACCCAACGCCTGCACGGCAATCAAAGGCGTCACCGAAATAAAGGAAATAATACCAAATCCCATTTCAATCACCGACCCCTCTATGCCGTTTATCGCTGCCACCTGCGCCGCAACACTCAACGTCAGCGGTGTCAAAAAGGCAGAAGTCAAAGCACCGCCCGTCACGCCGCCGCTATCAAACGCCAACCCCACGAAGAGTTTTGGGGTAAAGATCATCATCACCAGGGCCACCGCATACAAAGGCACCAGGAACCAAAGGATATTCACCGAGGTCAAGATCTTCAATATCGACAGTAACGCCGCCACGCCAATACCCAGCGCCAGGGTCAGGCGAATGGTGGTTTTCTTGATATGGCCGTTCGTCAAGGCTTCTATCTGCTCTCCAAGCACCGTCACCGCAGGCTCGCTCACGGTGATAGCAGCACCCAGTACAAACCCCACCGCAGGCAACAGCCACGGCAACCAATCGGGACTTCCTTCCGCAAAGAAGATCTGGCCCATATACTGCCCCACGAAGGAAAACCCAAAATCAATACCGCACATAAAGATGAGCAAGCCCAAATACACTGGCAGTACACCAAGCATCAGTTTGCCAAAGGCACGCTTAGGAATCTTGACCACCGCCAGCAACACGGGAATGGAAATAATCACGATCGGCAGTACCGCCAGCGCCACGCCCCACAAGTTGTTCAACAAAACGTCCACAAAACTTGCGCTTGCGCCCATATCCATCTCGGGCGAGGAAGGCAAAGGCCCGTGCACGGCCTTCAAAATAATACCGTACACCAATACCGCCACGATAGGACCAATAGAAGAGATACCGATAATACCAAAGGAATCCTCGTTGGTTTTTCCTTTGGAAAAAGTTGCCGACACACCAATGCTCAGCGCCAAAATAAAGGGCACCGATACGTCGCCCGTGGTAGCGCCGCTACCGTCGAACGCAAGGGATACGAACTCACCGGGAGCAAAGATCACCAGTAGAAACACCAACACGTAGAGGGCAGCAAACAATATCTTCATATTGATATTTTTTGCAATCCGTAGCAAAGCCAGCGCCACGCCAAAACCGATACCTGCGCCGGTAATCCAAATAAACAAGGTATTATTAACCAGGGGTTGCAGGGCAGAAATCTGCTTGGCAAGCACAGACAGAGCAGGCTCCGCTACCGTGGCAAACAGACCAAAGATAAAACCGAATAACAGTACGAAAATCAGCTTGTTATACTTGGCAAAGGTACCGCCCACCATACGGCCGATAGGCAAAATACTCACGTCCAAACCCACCAAAAAAAGAGCCTGCCCCACGATCACGCCAACGTATCCAACGACGATACGACCGTAGTTGCTGGGGTCAGGCAAAGGCGCCACAATCAGGCATACCGCAATCACCACTGCCAACGGCAGTGACGATATAAAGGTATCCTTCAAAGTGCGCCAAAGCTTCATCTGGTTCTCCTATTCTATTCGGTGGGTTTTCCCACTTCCTTGAGTTCCGCCTCCAGGGCGGCAACGCGCGCCTCCAACGCCTCTATCCTTTTGCGGCAGTCCAAAAGCGCCCGCACCAACGAGGGGCTTCCTACCGTCTCCTCATAGAGAATTTCCGCCTCTACTAGCGGGCGAGGCACGGGCTCCACGCTATCCCAATCCGCACAGACACAACCGCCGTGCACGATTTCCTCCTCACAGTCAGTGGGCGCAAGCGCATCTACACATTCAGCGTCTTCAACGTTTTTCCATTCCATATACATAGCATACCACATTTCCTCCCCCAAAGCAAGGGGCAGGCATAGTTTGCTATCCTTCTGCATAACATTCGTGTATGAGTGCGCCCTATTTGCCCTACGAAGAACCAACCGCCGCGCACACGGTAGAGGATATGCGAGCAAGATCCACCAAATCCCGCCGCGCCCCAAAGCCCCGCCGCCACAAAAAAGGCCGTGCCGTAGCGATGATACTTTGCGTGCTGCTCATCGTTGCCTCTCTCCTTTTCTTGGTGGCAGATTTCTTTTTGCCAAAAGGTGTTGCAGGCTACGTCACCGACGTCTTCTCCACCCCGCCCCGGCAGGTCTATGCCCTATCTTGCGGTACGTACGCCACCCTTGGCGAGGCACGTACCGCCGCCGAGGGAGTCCGTGCCCAAGCGGCAGCAGGCTTTATTGCCTTTGACGGTGCCTATCAGGTACTGGTTGCCGCATACCCCACCTACGACGAGGCCAAACGCGTAGCAGACAAAAGCGGCTACTCCCTCTACCCTATCTTGGCAGAGTCTTTGGACCCCTCGCTTTTTCCCCTCAGCCTCCGTGCCAAAATCAAACCGACTCTGGACTACCCCTTGGAACTTTTCAACCAACTCTACGAGCTATCCGCGATGGTCGCAGAGGGCGCCACCCAATCCTACGCCAAAAACCGTGTGCTTGCCCTACGTGATTCTCTCAGCGCGCTCACCGAGGATTTCCTCTCCGCCTCCGCCGACACCACCCACTCTCTTGCCCTGTCCTACCGTGCCACCCTTTTGGGTGTACTGGCAGCCCTGCAAAACCTCGCCGACACCACCCTCACCGACCCCCTCTTTCTTGCCGACCTGCGTTGGACGGCCATCATGGTCCTCCGTGTCAACCGCCTGTAGCGTGTCCTTGCCATTCCTAAAAGGAATTGATCCACGTAGGTTGCCTCGGGCGCAAGACGGTAGCCAATTGCAAAAAAATGCAGGCCTCTACGACCTGCATTTTTACTTAGTGACGTGTTCACTACTTTTGTTTCGCCTACTATTCCTTATACAAGATACGTCCACAGTTAGGACAGATCACGTAGCCCTCGCGATCCAGGTCGCTCAGGTTCGAGTCGTCCACCTGCATAAAGCAACCGCCACACGA
>JAFTOZ010000060.1 GCA_017463565.1 Clostridia bacterium
ACTTTGCGGTGCAGTTTTCGCTGTCGTTGGTGATGATCGTGGTGTTGACCCTGCTATATTCCTACGTGCTGGATATCTTTATTCAGTTGGTAGCAGGCGGAGATATGCTCTCTTTGTTCTCCGACCAGTCTTTGGCAAAGTTCAGTACCTTTGAGCGTTATGCAGTCCCCATCAACTTTATGGTGGATTTGTTTGTCAACCGCTCGTTGGGCGCCTTGTTGCCTTTCTTGCTGATTTCGGCAGGCGTGATGGGCATTGGTCTGTCGGTGGCGATCTATGCTTTCCACGTGGTGCGCAACGTGCGCATATCGGACGCACATATTGCAAAACCCCGCCCCTTCAAGGCGGTGTCGCCCTTGGTGGCGCTCATCAAAAAGGAGTTTGCTCTGATTGCTAAAAACTCCGACTATATCTATTCCTTCACCGGGCTATTATTGGTGCAACCCCTGCTTTTGCAACTGGTGGTGCGCTCTATCAACGCCGTACTTGGATCGGGTACCATTATGTACTATGCGGCACTTGTTCCCGGATTGGTGACCTTTGTGGACGTATTGGTGGTGATGCTGTTTTCGGTCGTCATCAACCAAGGCGCCAACAACTATATCGGCATGGAGGCATCTACCATCAAGGTTATGAAGACCATTCCCGTGGCCTACAAAACACAGCTTGCGGTCAAGGTGGCAATCCCTTATTTGTTTTCTGTGGTGTCTATGGTGGTGTCCATGGTGGTATTGATGGCAACGCAAACCATGCATTGGGGATACGGGCTACTGACCTTGGTGATGTGCGCCCTGTTCCTGTTTATTTTTGAGATGATTTCGCTGTTGGAAGAACTGCGCATTCGGCATAACAAGGCAAGAAACTCCTTCTTCTCGGGTAGCTTTGCCTATTTGCTCCCCTTGTTGTTTGCAGGCACCGCCATTTTGCTGTCCTACTTTGGGGTAGAGGGCTACCTGGCTTTTTTGGGTGGCTTTGGTGTGTTTGCCATCGTGGGCGCATATCCCGTGGTGTACGTGTTCCGTAACGCGGGCAGACTGTTTATGGAATTGGAGGCTAAGAACTGATATGAAAAAGAAAAATCTGATTGTCCTCCTGATTATTCCCTTTTTGATCTCTACCTTGACGATCGTCACGGTCAACGTATCCTACAATTTGATTGACGTGGATATTTCGCATATCCAATGGGACTTCAATGAAATTGAGGCATTCCAACATAAGGAGGGCAACCGCGTGGTGCTGTCGGCGGTAGGCGTGAATAACCGTAACCACCAAATCAGCGACGGCAATAGCCTGGTGTGGCGAGTGGAGAACAAGGATGCAGAGGATACCCAGCCGTTGGCGGCGGTCAGCCACGAGGGCGGCACTTTCTACTTGAACACGTTGGGTGTGGGCGAAGTCATCGTGACCTGCGCCAATAGCAAGGGTACGGTTAGCCGTTCCTTTACTGCCATTTTGTACAAAGAGGGCGTGGTATATCTGTCTCCTGTGACGGCACAGTCCAACCAGTGCAAGGTTGACCCTGTCAATTACTACGGTGAGTACGACTTGGCGGGTGGCGAAAAAGTGGCAGCAACGGTGAGCATGCAGCTGGTGGCAGTTCCTGCATCCATGTTGGAGACGGTCAGCGTTTCGGCATCCGGTGCGGCAACGCTCGAGATGGATATGGAAACCGCCTCTACCTCGGGCGGTCGTGCTACCGTGGTGGGCAAAGCCGCCATTCGCGAGGCAGGCAAAGCCTCTTTTGCGGTAGAGAGCAGTCTTGGCGGCGAGGGCATTACCCTGCGTGGCTACGATATCACCGTGGTGGACGAGGGTGTGAACGTCTATACCTTTGCCGACCTGATGGATTGTACCAACTTTTCCGAAGAGGGTGAGATTGTGGTACTGCAAACCTCTTTTGTGGCGGCTACCGAAAACGGCAAGTACGGCGCCGGCGAGGTGTGCTTTGGCGAACAGAAAAAAGACGGTAGCGTGGATTTGCGCTCGGTGGTGGAATATATCCCGACCGAATATCACCACGGCTTTTTGGACCAATGGAACGAGGCAACGAGCGAAGACATGCACATGGACGCAACGGTGTGTGTGGGCTTGCACGTCAAGAAGGATATGTATGGCAACGGCCATATGATCAACTTCCATAATTTGGCGTATCCCTCTGCAAGCGTGAACGGTGTGCCTACGCCGGGTGCAAACGATTTGTTCCGCGGTCCTTTGCCCTTCTATACCGTGGGTAATCCGCGCGGTGCGGTGGGCTCGGATCTCAGCAATATGAACCTGATATCCGTCTACGGTCAGGACAATATCGGTATGTACGTAGACGGTGACGGTCTGTATCTGAACGACGTAGTAGTCAAAAACTGCGACGACGTCAGTTCGCTGTCCTTCTTGGGTACGGTGGGTACGGTGGTAGAAGTGCACGGCGACAACGTGGAATTGCGCAATATGCGTCTGTCCAACGGCCGCCAGGTGCTACGCAGTTTTTCCAACGACAAGCTGCTTGTGCGAAACTGCCGTCTGTCTAACGCACGCAACTTCCTGTTTGTGACCGGGGCAAACGAATACGCCACCATTAACAGTACGGTGGTGCACGCCCTGCTGACGGCAAACGGCGAGGTGGTGGAGAGCTTGACGGACTATCTGTCAAAAGAGGCAGAGGGCGACGTGCTCCTGCGTGAGTATTTGGACGGCACCGCAGGTGTGCGCGGTCAGTACGGAAGCAAAGCGCGGTTGACGGAGGCGCTTACTACCTTGCAACGTGCGCTGACGGACGAGTCGGTGCGCGGTCAATGGGCAGGCAGTACCGAGATATTGGATTGTAGTTTCTATCGGTCGGGCTTGACCTCGATTGCGCTGGAAACCCTGTTCAACGGGCCTTTCCTGCATTCGCCCGAGTCGCCTACCAATATCGCTCCCTTCTTTGCATTGCTCAACAATATGTTGGTGGGAACGGAATTTACGCCGAAACGGATGGGCGGTACGGCATATCCCGTGAAAGTCAATCTGTCGGGCAAAACGAAATTCTACGACTACAAGACGTGGGACGAGTTTGACGTATCCGGTTTGATTAACGAGAGTATTTCGGTGCTTGTGCGTGAGTTGCTGGGCAAGGAGGGCTATAGCATAGACAATATATTCCCCATCAAACGCATTCTGCAGGGCATGCCTTTTGAATACGTGCAGGACGGTGTAAGCAAGGTGAATATTCCCATTCTATTCTACGGCGGCGGTGCAAACTATTCGCAGGTGACGACGGTGGGTTTGTCGTCGGACGTGATGATTCACTTGAACGGCGCAACGCACGACAGTCCTATCGATACCACCGAGGTGGATTTGTTGAGCGAGTATTTGGTTCTGCCTCCTGTGAGACCTTCTTCGATTGGCTCTTTGGGTGCGATGGGTGGATTGCTGTCGGGCTTGGAGGTAGACCAAAATACTTTGATAAAAACCGTTACCCTCGTTGTGGGGTACGAACCCTTTCAATTTGTCTTTGCCAAGGGCGGCTATCTGATTGGTGAGGTGCCCTCTATGGCGGAGATGCAACAAAATGCGCTTACTTATTAGGAGGTAAGGTATGAAGAAAACATTAGCTTTGATTCTGGCGTTGAGTGTGGTGCTGTGCTTTGTGCTGGCAGGCTGCTCTTTTGCTTGGGACGATACGGAGACTGGGCTGCAGATTAAGGATATCTATTCCGTGACCGACGACGGTGGGGTGGTATATCTGGAAATCGCCTATACCAATAGCGATACGGTGGACCGCTATCCTTTGCCGCAGGGCAACGGTATCGGCAAAACGTCCTATACCTACGACGATACGAATCGCGAGACGGTGGTAACCTTGACCTATGACAATGGGGATACTGCGATCGTTCGCGTGCCGTACGGCCGTGACGGTGAGGACGGTGCCTCTATGAACGTGGTGAAGTTGAGCACCGACTTGAGCGGCGTGCCGTGGTTGGTATTCTACTACGAGTCTGCCGACGGTACGTTGGCGGAGCAGGGCCGTGTGGACGTTTCGCAGATGAAGGGTGAGGACGGCTTGGGCATTGAAAAGTGGGAGACCTTTAGCGACGAACTGGGTAGCGGCGTGAAGGTGACCATGTCTGGCCAAGAGCCCACCGTGCACTATTTCAACTATAAACAGCAAGTCAGCTGTGAGTTGGTGGGACACGAGTACGTGGTGACTATTCTTTCTGCCGACCCCAACCAAGAGCCGATGGTATTTCATCTGACACGTCAACCTACGTGGTTGCAGGGTGACCTGACCCCCAACGACGAGCAGGACGGTATTGCCGGTGACTTCTACTACGATAGAACACGCCAAGCCATCTGGACGAAGATAGGCTCCGACCCCAACGACGTCACCAAGGGCTATTGGATCCAAGTGGCAAGTCTGCAAAAGGAAGAAACCAATCTTTGCACCGTGACTTTCGACCCCGGTCTTGGCACGATTCCCGGCTATGAGATGTACCAAACGGCAAACGGATACGTGTTCAACAAGATTCCGTACGGCAGTTATTTCCTGGATAAGTATCAAGAAATTCCTACCCCCAAGTTGGATGGCTTCCGCTTCTTGGGTTGGTATCGTAAGTTTGCTACGGGTACGGGCGAGGTTGCTTTCAACGATTTCGTGCAGATTTGCTCCGACCTCACGCTATATGCGCGTTGGGAGAAAATAGACGGATAAAGGGCAAAATACGGCAAAAATCCTTGGAAAAGGAAGGGTTGAGTTGGTAGAAATTGCCACATATATATTGACAAAGCATTTATAATTATTTTATAATTCAGTTGTCGCAATCGGCCCACGTGGGGGTCGATCGAGGGAGTAATTGGCGCAGAAATGCGTAACCGGTACCAACATTCGCACGACCCATTGGGTCTGGGACGGTTTGAAACAATGAGACTCATGCGCCGAGACGTATGCAAAGGCATAGGGCGTGTGAGTCTTTTTTATATGGATGTATTTCATTAGGAGGAAAATATGAGGTATTATCTTGAAGACGTCGGTGAGGTTTTGAGCCAGGTTGAATCTGGTCCTCAAGGTCTGACCCAAAGCGAAGCAGAGGCTCGCCTGGAAAAGAACGGCGCTAACAAGTTGACCGAGCAAAAGAAAGTGTCTATGATCAAGCGCTTCTTTATGCAATTGGTCAACCCCATGATCATCGTGTTGATGGTCGCGGCGGCCGTAAACTTGGTGACGGTCATTATCGACCGTGTCAACGGTGGTAACGAATCTTTTGCGGAGTTTATCATTATCGTGGCGGTCGTACTGCTGAACGCTATTTTGGGCGTGATCCAGGAAGGCCGTGCAGAGCAAGCCATCGCCGCCCTGAAGGAGATGACGGCATCTACCTGTAAGGTGGTGCGCGACGGTATCGTCAAGCAGGTCAAAAACGAGGACCTGGTGGTGGGCGATATCGTGGTGTTGGAGGCCGGCGACTCCGTGCCTGCTGACTGCCGTTTGATCGAGGCTGCTTCTCTCAAGGCAGAGGAAGCCGCTTTGACCGGCGAAAGCGTACCTTCGGAGAAGTTCGAGGGCACGTTGAGCGCTCCCGACGGCAAGGACGTACCCCTTGGCGACCGCAAGAATATGGTGTATATGGGTAGTACCATCGTGTACGGCCGTGCAAAGGCTGTCGTGGTGGCTACGGGTATGAATACCGAAATGGGTAAGATTGCGGACGTGTTGGCACAAACCAAAGAGGAAACCACACCTCTGCAACAACGCCTGAACAAACTGTCCAAGATCCTGAGCATTCTGGTGTTGGCGATCTGCGTGTTCATCTTCGTGTTCAAGATCATCCTTGACCGTGCAGAGCTGATCAGCAAGCCTTTGGATACCATTTTGGATACCTTTATCATTGCGGTGTCTTTGGCGGTTGCGGCTATCCCCGAGGGTTTGGCAACGGTGGTGACCATCGTGTTGTCTATGGGTATGACCCGTATGGCAAAGAAGAAGGCCATCGTCAAGCGCTTGACGGCAGTAGAAACGCTGGGTTGTACGCAAATCATCTGCTCGGATAAGACGGGTACTTTGACTCAAAACAAGATGACGGTGGTGGACCACTACGGCGAGGAGGTTGAGCTGCTGGCACGCGCAATGGCACAGTGCTCGGACGCAACCCTCGACCCCGAAAAGGGTGAGGCCGTGGGTGAGCCGACCGAGTGTGCATTGGTCAACTACGCCAATACGTTGGGTATCAGCAAGACCGAGTTGGACGGTGCCGCACCCCGTGTGGCAGAGGCTCCCTTTGACAGCATGCGTAAGATGATGACCACCATTCACCGTGAGGCGGACGGTCGGATTCTGCAATTCACCAAGGGCGCTCCCGACGAGATTTTGAAGCAATGTACGCACGTTCGCCGTGACGGTAAGGATTTGCCTTTGACCGATGAGGATCGCGCTGCTGTGTTGGCTGCTAACAAGTGTATGGCAGACCGTGCGCTCCGTGTGTTGGCTGCTGCGTACCGTCCTTTGGACGAGGTTCCCGAGGATACCGCGCCCGAGAGCATCGAGCACGACTTGGTGTTTGTGGGTCTGCTTGGTATGATTGACCCCGTGCGTCCTGAGGTGAAGGCAGCTATCCAAGAGTGTAAGGAAGCCGGCGTGCGTGCCGTGATGATCACGGGCGACCATATCGATACGGCCATTGCAATTGCGCTGGAGTTGGGTATCATTACCGACAAGTCGCAAGCAATCACCGGTGCCGCTATGGCAGAGATGAGCGATGAGGAGTTTGAACAGCAAATTGCTAACTTCTCGGTGTATGCGCGTGTGCAACCCGAACACAAGGTGCGTATCGTGACGACTTGGAAGAAGTTGGGATATATCACCGCTATGACCGGTGACGGCGTGAACGATGCACCCAGTATCAAGTCTGCCGATATCGGCGTGGGTATGGGTATCACCGGTACCGACGTAACCAAGGGCGCCGCAGATATGGTGTTGCAGGACGATAACTTTGCAACCATCGTGACCGCCGTTGGCGAGGGACGCCGTATCTACGATAATATCCGTAAGGCAATCCAATTCTTGCTTTCTTCCAACCTGGCAGAGGTGGTGGCCGTGTTTATGGCGACTATGATGGGATTCACGCTGTTGCGCCCCATGCACCTGCTGTGGATCAACCTCATTACCGATACCTTCCCTGCGTTGGCACTGGGTATGGAAAACGCCGAGGCCGACCTGATGAAGCGCAAACCGCGCGATGACAAAGAGGGAATCTTTGCCGGCGGTGTGGGTGTCAACGTGGTGATTCAGGGTGTGTTCGTGGGTCTGTTGACCTTGCTATCCTTCTTCTTGGGACACTATCTGGAGTTGGGCAACTGGCATATCGGTGAGAGCGAGGACGGTATGACGATGGCATTCTTGACCCTGTCGATGACCGAAATGTTCCACGCATTCAACGCACGTTCTATCTCGCACTCCATCTTTACGATGAAGAAGCAGAACAAGTACCTGTGGTTGGCGTTTGCATTCTCCTTGTTGGCTACCGTGGCGGTCATCTATATCCCCGGTTTGAATACCGCATTCAACTTTACCGCTATCTCCGCTGTGGAATTCTTTGCGGCAATGGGTCTGGGCTTGTCGGTGATTCCGTTCGTAGAACTGTCGAAGGTGATCACACGCGCAATCAGCCGCAGAAAAGAGGCAAAACGGCTGGCTATCAAGGGCTAAGCCTTTCATAACAAAATAACCGCCGTAGGCGCCTGCGAGACCTCAAAATCGGAGGTCTCAACAGAGTCCCCAGGATCGGGTACGTGGCGCCCTCGGCGGTTTTTGTTTGGCGTGGGGGAGTGTGCGCTTGCAATGCGCGAAAAATGTTTGTGCGATTTGTTGACAAAGCCTACCGGCTGTGCTATTATATATACGCTCACACCAGTGTACGGAGAAGTACCCAAGTGGCTCAAGGGGACCCCCTGCTAAGGGGTTAGTATGTGTGAAGCGTAGCATGGGTTCAAATCCCATCTTCTCCGTTCCAAAGCGACTCTGTTAGATAAGAAAGAGTCGCTTTTTCTTTTATAAGAAAAAAGCCTGTGTGGAATTTGCTCATGCAGGCTTGTTTTTTCGGTTTGGAGTATTGCTGACGATCTTACAGTTCCTATAATTTACGTGGAAGCGGACAAAGAGCAATACTATGCAAAAACATAAAAGAACACAACGTTTACCATTCCATTTAACCGCCAACAACTCGCCGACTTCCTGTCGGTCGATCGAAGCGCCCTGTCGAATGAACTCTGCAAGATGAGGGACGAAGGACTGTTGACTTTCCGCAAAAGCAATTTCCATCTGTTATAGAAGGGGAGAAATAGCGAAACAAACCGATGGAAAAGCCCTGTAAGAGAGGGCAATATTCCGATATAGACGTCGAATAGAATGCCCTATCTGTCTTGCTATAATGCCGAGAGGCAATCAATATGGGATAACAAGGGTTGTTTTTGTGCAATTTTGACAAGGTTCGTGCAATTTGAGGGTTGCCATGAATCTTTTTTCGTGCTACAATAAAAATGCGAAACAAACTGAATAGAGCAAGGCATAGGTATGGTACAGTATGCCCTTTTTTGCAATTCCGCCGTTCTGTATTTTGTCAAAAATGCAGCTCCCCTTGGTAGAATTGCAGCTTGTGCTTGCTCTATGAAAGGTTTGTTTCGCGGCAATCGGAGTTGCGTTTTTATGCGTCAACTTCGGTTGGCGCATTTTTTTTGCGTATATGTTTACTAACTATTACGAGGTATTTGCGCTAATTATTGCGTTTTCAACCAAATAGATAGTTTTGCAACCAACGGTTGAGAGAGAAATCGGCAAAAATTGAAGGATAGTGGATATAATGATTCTGTCATGAAAAGTTTGATACAAAGGAGGAGGCATTATGACATATGGTAAAAAAATAAGTCAACTGAGAAGATCAAAGAATTTGACTCAACAACAATTGGGTGATTCCTTGAACGTGAGTGCGCAGGCGATATCTAAATGGGAACATGATTTGGCAGAGCCTGACCTGAGTACGATCAAGAAAATGGCGGCGCTGTTTGAGGTTTCGCTGGACGAGTTGTTAGGCGTGGACGCGCCTACGGCAGAAACGCCAGTAGCAGACACTACGATAGACACGGAGAAGTTAACGACAGACGTGACGACCACAGTAAAGAAAGTGATTGAGGAAAGCACACCAGAGGCTCCGTTGGGATTCTGCGTTGTTTGCGGAAGCACCGTTGTGGAAGGTAATAAGGGTACGCTGAAGCCCAAAGTTATGTGTAAATCCTGTTTGGCAAAAGAAGTCAGTAAGCGCAAAAACGCAGAGGCTGAAAAGGAAAGAAAATTAGCGGAAGATCGGGAAGGGCTTAACAAAAGGCGTCGGAGAAGTTTGTTTTTTGGCTCACTGGTGGCAATCGCCATTATGATTGTTACTATATTTTTTATGACAAAAGAACATTCAAATCCTGGAATGACGGCCGCAACATTCTTTATAGGCTTGCTGCTTTGTTATGTGGGATTTTCTTTGGTATCCATGTTCTTTTTACCATCAGGTATCGTGACAAACATTATGATGTTTTTTATAGCGGCACCAATTAGATTTCCTGGCGTTATTTTCACCTTGGATTGGGACGGTTTTGTCTTCTTGATTGCCGTGAAGATTTTGTTTGCAATTTTGGGATTCCTAATCGGCTGTCTGCTGTTTTTCGTTGGGTTGGTCATTTCCGCGGTAGTTTCTCCTTTTGTCTATCCTTATGTGATGTACAAAACGAGTCGAAAGGTCAAGGGAGTCATTCCTCTCACAAAGGAAGACTACGAATATATACACAAATAATAAAATGGAGGATATACTATGAAATCAAAAAACATCATTTTAATTGCTGTAATCCTTGTAGTTGCAATTCTTGCGATGTGCTTGGTGGCATGCGGAGAAGAGGAAGAAGTCACAAGTGATCCAAACCTGTTGACCTTCGAGGGAATAACCTTTGAAAACAAAACGGTCAGTTATACTGGAAATGAACAATCAATTACTGCCGTAGGAGTACCGGAGGGTGCCACCGTATCTTATACCAACAACAAAGGAACGAATCCTGGCGATTACAATGCTAAGGCCGTGATCCGCAAGCCTGGATATAACGATTTGACCTTAAACGCCAAGTTGACCATTCAGATGCCGACTGCAGAACAGGTAGTAGAAGCAAGACAACGTTATCTTGAGGACGAAAGCATTGGATATAATTTCCGTTTGAATCTTAACGGCAAGGTTTCTATTGCAGGATATAATGGAGAGGCAAATGCTAACTACGAAGGTGCGTACAGATTTGACAAAGAAAGCGGCGAAGTTCAGTTTAAGAGAACGACCAGCGGTGTTTTGTTGTACGATTCTACAGAGTATATCTATACCGAAGGCACTACCAAAGTAAAGGTGGTTGTATCAGACAAGGGAGAGATCAAGAGAATCTCTGCTGTACCGAGTGACCAAGAGGAATTGATTCTTTTGAATTTACCATTCGAAAGTTTGGTGAATGCGTTGGATGCAGATAATTTGACGAACATCAGCATGGTCAACGATGCGAAGTATAAGTTTAAAGCAACCATCATGCCTGCCACTCAAAATTCTATCCTTACCAAGATCTTGAATGCCGTCGCAAACCTGGGTACAAAACTTAAAATCAAGGACGTCAGCTTCACCAACCCCATTGGCGGAATCTCCATTTACTTCAATCTAGATTCTTCGATGACATTGGAAGATTATAGAATTTCTGCGGAAATCGCATTCCCTGTTAAGGGTGTAAAGGTAGCATTTGCCCTCTCTTATGAGCAGACGGGAAATCATAGTGGTATTAGTATCCCTGCTATGAGTGGTCTTGTGACAAATGAGTCTGCAATCAAGAGCGAGCTGAATACTATTAAGAATGCTATCAATGCCGTTAAGAGTTCGGATACCTATTCCTTGGATCTTGTTGCGGAAAATCAATTTGATCCGAGTTGGAACGTAACAGCAACTACGGACAAATATATCTCTAGAATGTACAAGAATACATACGACCTCGACGGTGGTAGTTTTGTAGCGTTCAACAATTCGTTTGAGTACAAAACACATCACGAAGAAGACGGAAGTGAGACCTACAAGTATACGATTGGAAACGTGACTTCTGACGGCTCTGTTTGGGAGATTCTTCGCAAGGGAAAGAATGAGCAAAATCAGTTGAATGGAGTGTCTGTTAATACTCAATTCAACTATATGACAGCAGTGTTCTTGCTCGATAGTTCAGACGTAGATTGCATTATGAAGGAAACGAAAAACGGTTCTACCTTCTATTACGTACACTTGAATGAGAAAGAGGCAGTAAACGTTCAAGAGAAAATCAATGCCTTTATCAATTCGAATAATGCAGAGGGCGTTATTAAGGTAGATAACTATTTTGATGAAGAGAATCATACGATCATGGACGCCGTGATGGTTGTGGAAATCAAGAACGGCAAAGTGGTTGAGATTAGTACCGAAACTAAAATCACCTATACGCCAACCGCAGGCGAGTACACTGATAGAAATATTACTCTGACTGATACCCTGACCTTGGTCGTGGACGAAAATTATGATAAGGCGAGCGAATACACCGCACCAAAGAATGTTACTACCTCTATCACTGGCGTTGGCTTGAACAACGTTAAATACTATATCCAATAGAGTGTAAAAGAATTCATCTTAAAGGATATATCAAACAAAAGCCGTACTAAGAGTGCGGCTTTTTCGTTGGTATGGAGCAGTTGGAGCAGAGGAGCACAGAGTGCAAGATTGCTTGGGAGCAATCCGCCCTTTCCCTGCTGGGGGCATTCTCATAAACGCTTAAATATCCGTGGGCGATGCCCACGCCTTTTTTTTCTCTCCCACCTCAATTGCGCGAGCGCATGAGGAAGGGAGAGAAAAAAATATCCGAACTTGCGTTCGGATATTTAAGTGATTCATGGAAACAATAGGGCTCGAACCTATGACCCTCTGCTTGTAAGGCAGATGCTCTCCCAGCTGAGCTATGCTTCCATTTGAATGACCCCACCGAGGTTCGAACTCGGGTGACCGCCGTGAAAGGGCGGTGTCTTAACCACTTGACCATGGGGCCTTGTTTGGTAGCGACGGTGAGATTCGAACTTACGACCTGCCGGGTATGAACCGGCCGCTCTAACCATCTAAGCTACGTCGCCATAATTGGTTGCGGAGGGAGGACTTGAACCTCCGACCTCCGGGTTATGAGCCCGACGAGCTAACCGACTGCTCCACTCCGCGATAAATGATGCTTTTGTAGTTTACAATGGAAGAGAAAATTTGTCAACAAAATGAAGGCACATTTTTGATTTTGCCCAAGATATTTTTCATTTTGGACAATTTGTCAACAAAAAATTCATAAAGTGAAACTTTTTTCATATTTTTATTTGTGAATGATTGACAAGCATAATTTGGTTTTTGTATAATGATAACGATGAATGTGAAAGAAGTTTCACATATGAGGAGAATATATGAAAAAGAAGCTGAGTGAATTTGCGGTAGGAGATAAAGGTGTCATTTGCGAGGTGGCAGGCGAAGGCCGTGTTCGCCGCCGTTTGTTTGACATGGGCGTGACACCCGGCGCAGAAGTGCAACTGCGCAAAAAGGCCCCCCTTGGTGATCCGTTGGAGGTGCGCCTGCGCGGATATACCCTGACTATGCGTAAGAGCGAGGCAGAGCAGGTGACGATGGAGGTGAAGAAATGAAACATTTTGCCCTTGCCGGTAATCCGAATAGCGGAAAGACGACGCTTTTCAATGCGTTGACCGGTGCGACCGCACACGTGGGCAACTGGCCCGGCGTGACCGTGGACCGTCGCGAAGGCGTGTATCGCAAAACGCCCGAGCCCGTATCTTTGGTGGACCTGCCCGGTATCTATAGTTTGTCTCCCTATACCGCAGAAGAAGTCATCTCGCGCGAGTATCTATTGGACCATAAGCCCGACTGTATTATCAACATCGTAGACGCAACCAACCTGGAGCGCAACCTCTATTTGACCACCCAGTTGATGGAGATTGACGTGCCGTTGGTGGTGGCGCTGAACATGATGGACGAACTGGAGAAAAACGGGGATAAGATCGACGTGAAAAAGTTAGAGAGTCGCGTTGGTTTGCCCATTATCCCCATTTCTGCCCTGAAAGGCGAGGGAATCGACGAGTTGATGACCCGTGCCTACGAGGCTAGCCAAACCCCACGTGAGGCCGTCACCGTACTCAACGAAAGCGCGCTTGGCCACTTGATCGGGGACTGCCGCATTGCGCTGGAGGGCGCAGAGGTAGAGCATTCCCTATTCCACGCCGTCAAGTTGGTGGAGTTGGATGAGTTGGAAGTCAAGGCACACCCTGCCTCGGCAAAGATGGTAGAGGATTTCAAAAAGACCTTCTCGGACGATACCTTTGGTGGCGACTTCGAGGCCATCGTAGCAGATAGTCGCTACAAGTATATTACGGCGCACTATTCTTCCTCTTTGACCCGCAACGTAGAGCGTGAGCTGAAGGGAACCCGTTCGGAAAAGATTGACCGTGTACTGACCCACAAGATTTGGGGTATTCCCATCTTCTTGATGATCCTGTTCGTAATCTTCCACCTGACCTTCTCGGAGAATTTGCTGTTTTTGGGTGCGGCATTCTCGCCGAACGTGGTGGACGAATTGGGCAACGAATACTGGGTATCCCTGCCCGGTACGGTAGCGGAGGGCCTGTTTGGCACCGACGGAATTGCCTCGCCCGGCGTATTTTTGATGAACCTGCTTTCGTGGGGAACCGACTCGCTGACGGGCGCAATTGCCGACGGTTTGGCGGCTATTCAAGCCCCCGAGTGGGTGAGCGGTCTGTTGTGTGACGGTATCCTGGGCGGTCTGTTTGCCGTGATCAGTTTCTTGCCGCAAATCTTATTGCTGTTCTTCTTCTTCTCTATATTGGAAGATACGGGATATATGGCACGTATTGCCTTTATTCTGGACCGTATTTTCCGTCGGTTCGGTTTGTCCGGCAGAGCCTTCTTGCCGATGATCATGGGCTTTGGTTGTTCGGTGCCTGCTATGATCAACACGCGTACCCTCAGCGACGAAAAGGAAAAGATTTCCACCATTCGTGTGATACCTTTCTTCAGCTGTGGCGCCAAGTTGCCTATCCTGACTGCTATCGCAGGCGGTATTGGATTATCGTTTGGTCTACCGCATACCGACCTGATCACCTACGGCATGTACGTGGTGGGCATGGTTGTGGCCCTGGTGGCGGTGTTGTTGATGCACCACACCACACAAAAAGGAGACGTTCCTCCCTTCATTATGGAGCTGCCTTCCTACCGTCTGCCACAGTTGCGCAGTACCATGCTGTTGCTGTGGGACAAAACCAAGCACTTCATCAAAAAAGCCTTTACGGTGATTTTACTGTCCACCATCATCATTTGGTTGATCAGCCACTTCTCGTGGAGCTGGAAGTTCCTTTCGGACGAGGAAATGGGGCAAAGTATCCTGGCAGGTATCGGACAGTTTATTCAACCCCTGTTCACTCCTTTGGGGTGGGGCGCACAGTTGGGCGCAACCGGTTGGGTGTTTGCCGTGGCGGCTATCACGGGCTTGGTAGCCAAGGAAAACGTGGTAGCAACCTTTGGTACGCTGGCTGCCTGCCTAGGCGCGGCTAGCCTGAACGTAGAGTTGGACGGCGGTCTGTCGGCGGTAGCGGCGATGATTAGCGAAACGGGCGTAGGCGTGCCTGCGTTGATTGGCTTTATCGTATTCAATATGCTGACAATTCCTTGCTTTGCGGCGGTGGCTACTGCCAAAGCAGAGTTGTCCTCCAAACGCTTATTTGCGGGTACGCTCCTGTTTTGGGTGGCAACGAGCTACGCGGTGAGCAGTATGTTCTATACCATCGGTACGTGGTGGTGGACCTGCTTCATTTGGTTGGCGGCGATTGCCCTGGTGGTGGTACTGGTGGTGCTGTACAATAAGGGAATCATCAAGCCCATCAAGCCGTGGCGTAGACGTGCCAAGAGAGGCACCTGCGGTTGCGACTGTGCTGGGTGTGTGCACCGTGGCGACTGCGAAGCGGCCCTTGCCGAGGTGCGAGCCAAAAAGGTAGCGAGCAAAAAAGATAGCGAATAGACGCGACCAATAGGAGCCCACGAAAATGGGCTCCTTTTCTTTTTCTTCTGTTTTTTGCATATTTTGGGGCGAAAAGCCGTGCAATTTCAAAAAAATATTGATTTGGGAGTACTATGTGTAGTAAAATGGTACTATGCGCACCCGTTGCGCCCGAATTGTAAGTAATTGATAAGGAGATAGATTATGGAAGACATTAGAATTCAAGACGATCTTTATATGTACGTCAACCAAGAAACTTTGGAAAAGTTGGAAATCCCTGCCGATAAACCTGTGGCGGGCGGCTTTGCAGAGTTGTCTGATGGCGTGGAAAAGATTATGCGTGCGGAGTTTGAGGAGATGAGCACCAGTAAGGTTTATCCCAACGTGCATTTGGAGCGTGCTTGCGTGCTGTATGCGTTGGCAAAAGACGCTGACCGCAAAAAGGCACACGGTATTGCGCCTGCGCTTGCAAACCTGGCTATCATCGACACCCTGACCGACGTCAGCGCCTTTGGCGGTATGTACAAGGCGTTGTCCCTGAAGGGTATTCCCACCCCCATCAACGTTGGCGTGGAGACGGATATGAAGAACACCAAGCGTCATTTGGTGTATATGCAGGGCCCCGGCGTCATTCTGCCCGACGCATCTTACTACAGACCAGAAATGGCCGCGCAAAAGGCGCAGATTTTGGGTATTTGGGCAAACGTAGCCAAGATGGTGATGGCACAGACCGGTCTTTCTGCCGAGGATCAAGAGAAGTACGTGCAGGACGCACTTGCCTTCGACGAGATTTTGGGCGGTTTGGTCAAGACTCGCGAGGAATGGTCGCGCTACACCGAGATGTATAATCCCACCGATGAGGGAAAAGTAGCCGAAATGCTGTCGACGATCGACTTTGGCGCACTCCTGACCGATTTGTTCGGAGAAATTCCCGATACTATCGTGGTTACCGAGCCTCGCTATTTCGAGAACTTTGCCAAGGTGTTCAACCAAGAAAACCTCGAGCTCTATAAGCACTGGGCGTACGTGACGGGTCTGTTGGGCTCCTGTGCATATCTGTCGGAAGAACTGCGTGATCTGGGTGGCATGTATAACCGCGCGATCATGGGCGTTGCGCAGATGACCTCTATCGAGAAGTTTGCCTATAGCCTGGCATCGGGTATGTACTCCGAGCCCGTGGGTATCTACTACGGCGACAAGTACTTTGGCCAAGAGGCGAAAAAGGATATCACCGAAATCGTATATCAAATCATCGATACCTACAAAGAGCGTATCAAAACCAGCGATATTCTGGGCGAGGAAACCAAGGCAAAGGCTATCCTCAAACTGTCCAAAATGGGCGTGAAGATGGGTTATCCCGACAAGGCAAGAGCATTGTACGAGAAGTTGGTATTCAACCCCGAGGACTCGCTGTTTGATATCGTGCGTTCGCTGAAGGCAATCCGTGAGTTGGACAACTACGCCAAGTTGAACAAGCCCACCGAGCCCGAGAATTGGGCAATGCCTGGGCATATGGTGAATGCTTGCTACGATCCTTCTGTGAACGATATCACCTTCCCTGCTGCTATCCTGCAGGCTCCCTTCTATTCGATCAAGCAAACCCGCAGCGAAAACTTGGGCGGTATTGGCGGTGTGATCGGTCACGAAATCTCCCACGCATTCGACTCCAACGGTGCTAAGTGCGACGAAAACGGTAATATCAACGCATGGTGGACGGAGGACGACTTCAAGCGTCTGGACGTGAAGATTCAAAAGATGATCGAGCAATTCGACGGTATCGAGCTGCCCTGGGGCAAGGTGAACGGTGCCTTTATCGTCAGCGAGAATATGGCAGACAACGGCGGTATGGCTGTGACGTTGGATATCATGTCCAAAACGGAAGGGGTTTCCTACGAGGAATATTTTGCCAACTGGGCTAGAGTATGGTGCCAAAAGGCGAAGCCCGAATATAGAGCGTTGCTGCTGTCGGTAGACGTGCACGGCCCCTGTATGTTGCGCGCCAATATGCCTCCGAGAAACTTCCAGGAGTGGTACGACACCTTTGGTGTGAAAGACACCGATAAGATGTATATCGCGCCCGAAAAGCGTATCATCATTTGGTAAGCACCCAAAGCCGCATCGAAAAGATGCGGCTTTTCTTTTGCCGGGCAGTGGGGGCGAGGGGTGGCGTTCCTGTTTTGTGGTTGATACGTAGATAAAATGGGGTCTATTTGAGAAATTGTGCGAAAACTGTTCCTTTCCCTATGCGGATATGGTATAGTGAATGTAGAACTTATTTGGGAGGAGATTATGTATATTCCATCGTCTTCGGAAACTGATTTTGTCAAAATTGAAATGGAAAGTGGCGCTAGCATCGTTTTGGTGTTGGACGGCAAGAGTGCGCCCATCACCGTGGCTAACTTCAAAAAGTTGGTTGGTCGCGGTTTTTACGACGGTTTGATCTTCCACCGTGTGATTAGCGGCTTTATGATCCAGGGCGGCGACCCCGAGGGCACCGGTATGGGTGGCAGCAAAGAATATATCCGCGGTGAGTTTTTGGCTAACGGCATTCGTAACCCCATTTCGCACAAGCGCGGCGTTATTTCGATGGCGCGTGCCCAACACCCCAACTCGGCTTCGTCGCAGTTCTTCATCTGCCACGCAGACGCCACCTTCTTGGACGGTCAGTATGCGGCTTTTGGCCACGTGGTAGAGGGGATTGAAACGGTGGATAGCATTGCCAAGGTGGCAACCAACCGCGCCGATAGACCCATTGTGCCCCAAGTGATGAAGAAGGTATATTTTGTGGTAGAGGCATAGCCGACACTCACAGGTTTTGCAAAAGATGAACAACTATAAGGATTTTGAAAACTATTTGAAACACTTCCCCGACGAGAACGGGTATTTTGGAGAGTACGGTGGCTCGTTTGTGCAGGAGGAGTTGGCCAAGGCTTTCCGCGAGGCAGACGATGCCTACGAGGCCATTTGCCACTCTGCGCAGTTCATCAGCGAGTTGCGCCGTATTCGCCGTGAGTTCCAAGGTAGACCCACCCCGGTGTATCATTGCGAAAGACTGTCGAGGTTGTTTGGCAACTGCCAAATTTACCTCAAGCGTGAGGATCTGAACCACACGGGCGCGCATAAACTCAACCATTGCATGGGTGAGGGCTTGCTTGCCAAGTTCATGGGCAAGAAAAAGATCATCGCCGAGACGGGCGCCGGCCAACACGGTGTGGCGATTGCTACTGCGGCGGCTTATTTTGGCTTGGAGTGCGACGTGTATATGGGCGAGGTGGATATCGCAAAGCAACACCCCAACGTGATCCGCATGAAGATGTTGGGCGCCAACGTGATCCCGGTGTCCAAGGGTCTGGCTACCCTAAAAGAGGCTTGTGATGCGGCGTTTGAGGCCTATTTGACGGAGTACGAGGACGCCATCTATTGCATTGGTTCTGCTGTTGGTCCTCATCCTTTCCCCAAGATGGTGCGCGACTTCCAATCGGTGATTGGCATAGAGGCAAGGGAGCAGTTTTTGGAGATGACGGGCATCATGCCCGACGCAATCACCGCTTGTGTGGGTGGCGGCTCCAACTCGTTGGGTATGTTCACGCCCTTCCTGGCGGACCCCGTGGAAATCTACGGCGTGGAGCCTTTGGGCAGGGGTGAAAAGGTGGGCGACCACGCGGCAACCATGACCTATGGCACCAAGGGCAAAATTCACGGCTTCAACACCTACGTGTTGCAGGACGAAAAGGGAGAGCCTTTGCCTGTCTATTCGGTGGCTAGCGGATTGGACTATCCCGGCATTGGCCCCGAGCACGCATATCTGCGCGATAGTGGCCGTGTAGAGTACGTTGCCATCAGCGACGAGGAGGCGATGGAGGCATTCTTCCTGTTGAGTCGCTACGAGGGTATCATTCCTGCTATTGAGAGCGCACACGCGGTGGCATATGCGATCAAGTACGCCAAGTCGCACAAGTCGGGCTCCATATTGGTTTGTCTGTCCGGACGTGGAGACAAGGATATCGACTACGTCTATGAAAACTACGGTTGCGGAGAGAGATTCCTCAACAAAGAGTAGAAAACAAAGCACATAAAAACTGCGTAGGCATATACCTACGCAGTTTTTTGTTCTAGCGGGACTATTTGACTTTGCGCTCTACCTTGATGACCCCCTTGATTTGGGAGAAACGGCGTTTGAGGGCAGACAGGGTCTCGACCGTATCGACGTCTACCGTCAGGTTGACCACGGCGTGGCCGGACCTGCGGTCTACGCCTGCGCCAATAGAGGAAAGGTTGACGTTGGGAGAGTTGTTGATGACGTTGCATACGTCTGCAACCAACTGTTGACGGTCGTCTGCTACGATGGTCATACTGACGTCGAAACGGCCTGCAATCACATCTGCCCACTCGGCCTCCATCAGCCGCTCACGTTCGCCGTCCACCACGTTGACACAGTCGGCACGGTGCACGCTGATACCGCGTCCGCGCGAAATGTAGCCCACGATGGGGTCGCCGGGCACGGGGGAGCAACACTTGCTCATGCGTACCAACATACCTGCCTGTCCGTTGATGAGCACGCTACCTGCCTTGGCAACGGCCTTGGTAAAGCGTGGATCGGGAGCGGACGCTACCTGCACCGGATCGACGGCTTCGGCTTGCTCTTCTTTGCGACACACCAATAGGCGCGTAGCCACTTGCGACGCCGTCAATTCGCCGCACCCAATCGCGGCAAAGACGTCTTCTTCTCCTACCAAAGAATAGCGTTTTGCAATGGTTGCCATCCACTCTGTGCGCAAAAGCTCCTTGGGGGGATAGCCGCGACGTCTGCACTCTGCTTCGAGCATACTGCGCCCGATTTTGATGTTTTCCTCCCGCATATGGCGCTTGAAGTAGGCACGTATGCGGTTTCTGGTAGAACTGGACTTGGCAATCGTCAGCCAATCGCGCGAGGGGCCCTTGCCCATCGTGATGACTTCTACGATATCACCCGTTTTGAGGGGGGTGCTGAGAGGGACCATGCGCATATTCACCTTGCCGCCCGAGCAACGCTCGCCCACCTTGGTGTGGATCGCGTAGGCAAAGTCGATGATATTGCTGCCCACCGGCAGTACGATGACGTCGCCTTTGGGGGTGAACACAAATACCTCGTCCGAAAAGATATCGGCGCGCAGATTGTCCATCAACTCCTTGCTGTCCTTGACGTCTGCCTCTTGCTCCATGATCATACGAATCCAAGCAATCTTGCGGTCCAAGGATTTGTCGGTTTTGCCGTCCTTGTATTTCCAATGGGCAGCAACGCCGTATTCTGCCACACGGTGCATTTCACGCGTGCGGATCTGCACCTCAAAGGGGGCGCCACCATGGGCAATCACGGTGGTGTGCAAACTTTGGTAGTTGTTGGGTTTTGGGGTACTGATATAGTCTTTGATACGCCCCAAAAGGGGAGTCCAAATGGAGTGGACAACACCCAATACGTCGTAGCAATGGTGGCTATCCTCATCTAAAATGACACGCAAAGCAAACAGGTCGTAGATTTCGTCCAATCCGCAATGTTGGCGCTGCATTTTGCGGTAGATACTGTAGAACTGCTTACTGCGGCCGTTGATTTCGTATTTCAAGCCCAAGGGCTTGAGCGCGTGGTCCAACTCTTCTACAACGGTGGCAACGAAAGCGTCTCTCTCCGTTTTTTTGCTACTGATTTGTTGCGCCAACTCGTAATATTCCTGCGGCCACAGATAGCGCATACACAGGTCCTCGAGCTCGCTCTTGATCTGCATAATACCCAACCTTGCCGCAAGTGGCGCATAGATATCCAGGGTTTCGCGTGCGGTCTCACGCTGCTTTTCGGGCTCTACGTTGCCGAGCGTGCGCATATTGTGCAGGCGGTCCGCAAGTTTAAGAAGAATCACGCGCAAGTCTTTGCACATAGCAAGCAACATTTTGCGCAGATTTTCTGCCTGTGCTTGCTGTTTGTTGTTGAAATTGATTTTGTCCAGTTTGGTGACACCCTCAACAAGAGAAAGAACCTCGGCGCCAAACTTTTCGCCCATTTCCTCACGGGTGCAGGCAGTATCTTCCAATACGTCGTGGAGCATGGCGGCTTGTACCGTCTGTGCGTCCAATCCGAGGTCAACGATAATATCGGCTACTGCGCGTGGGTGAATAATGTAGTCCTCGCCCGATTTGCGCTTTTGTCCTTGATGATAGGCCTCAGCAAAAAGGTAGGCCGCCTCGATTTGTCGGGCGTCCTCCTCGGCGTACTGCAAGCGTACCTTATTCATCAATTCTTCAAAGCTGATGAGGGGTTTTTTCATACTTATACCAGACGGCAGATACGACTCTCCCAGTCGGACAGGGTTGCCTGTTTTTCTTCTGCGGCGGAAAGGCTGTTATATAGGGCGTAGGTGCCCGAGCCCGAGCCGGTCATCGCCACCTGCAGCGCCTTGGGGTCTGCCAAAGCGGCAAGCGCGTCTTTGATGCAGGGAAGAGCGCCGGCGCAAACGTTTTGCATACTGTTGATGGTCATCAACTTGGTGGTTTGCTCGTTACGCAACGCTTGCTCGATATCGTTCATGCGCAGAACGGCAGGTTTGGATGTTCTTTCGTCCCACAGACGGAATGCCTCTGCGGTGCTCATGCTTTGTTTGCCCACAATCACTACCGCATAGAGGAGGGGGAGGGGCGCCAAGGGTTGCACAACCTCGCCTTTGCCCGACACCTTGGCAAAGCCACCGGTGAGGAAAAAGGGCACGTCCGAGCCTAGGGAAGCCGCCAGGGGAGCCAGAGCGCCATAGTCCACGCCGTAGAGGGTAGCCATACCCTTGAGGACTGCCGCCGCATCCGCACTGCCGCCACCAAAGCCGCCACCAATGGGAATATGCTTGCGGATATCGATATCTACGCCGTTGGTTTCGAACACGGCAGAGAAGTTGCGAGCCGCACGCAGAGCCAAATTGTCCTCCACACCCTCGATGGGGTTACAGGTGCTTTCCTCGTCCTTGCGCTTGGTCAGCGTGATATAGTCACACCAATCGATGGTGTGCATCAAACTGTCTATGGGGTGCAGACCGCCCTCTTCGGGCAGAGCGCCCACTTGCAGACATAAGTTTAGTTTTGCATTCGCAATCAATCGAATTCTATTCATGGACTCATTATAGCACATTTTTTTTGCGCTTGTATAGGGGTTTGGCTTTTTGTCTATGATTTTTTCGAGCCATCTTGGCACAAAAGGAGAATACCGTGAAAAATCCTAGACTTCGTACCCTTACATATCTGCTTTGTTTGTCCCTATCTCTGTTGAGTGTGGCGGTAGGGCTGTTGCTTGCCTCTTGCACGTCCGACGTGGAGGAAGGCGACTATCTGCGCCTGCACATTCGCGCAAATGGAAACACCGCCATAGAACAATCCGTCAAGTTGGCGGTACGTGATGCGGTCGTTGCTTACCTGACCCCTGCTGCCGGGGCGTGCGACTCCAAGGAAGATATGCAAGCATATCTCACGACCCGTCTGGACGAGGTGGAAAGGATTGCCGACCAGGTGCTGAAAAGCAGTGGCGCACCCTACCGTGCTACCGCCAGGCTATGCAACGAATATTTCCCCACGCGCACCTATGCCGACTTGACCCTGCCTGCCGGCTACTACGATGCGCTCGTACTGTCCTTGGGATCGGGAGAGGGAGACAACTGGTGGTGTGTGGCTTTTCCGCCCCTTTGTTTTGTGGCGGTGGACGGAGATACGGACGGTGTGGAGTACCGCTCGGCAATAGCCGATTGGTTTCGCAAAAATTGTCAATAGGAGAGAACTATGAGTTATCAACAGAAAAAACTGATTTCATTGGTGAGCCTATTCGTGCTTGTGCTGACCCTCGTTGCGGTGTGCTTTTTTGTGCAACCTGCCGAGGCAGAGGCGGCAGCACTCAAGAGAGGATCTACCGGCTCTTTGGTACGGCAGGTGCAGACCAAGCTGAAAAATTGGGGCTACTATAGCGGATCGGTGGACGGGATCTACGGTAGCCAAACGGTGAGTGCCGTCAAGTTTTTCCAACGGCGAAACGGCTTGACCCAGGACGGTATCGTGGGGTCACGTACCGCCGCCGCAATGGGGATTCGATTAACCTCGTCCGGGGCAGGGGGTTATTCTTCTTCGGACGAATATTTATTGGCTCGGTGTATCTACGGCGAGGCACGTGGCGAGCCCTATACGGGGCAGGTGGCCGTGGGTGCCGTAGTATTGAACCGAGTCATGAGTAGCGCATTTCCCAATACCATTGCAGGGGTCATCTACCAGCGGGGTGCGTTTACCGCAGTAGACGACGGACAAATCAACCTGACCCCCAACGAGACGGCGCTCAAGGCCGCGCGTGATGCCATGGCTGGGTGGGATCCCACCAACGGTTGTTTATATTATTTCAACCCAAACACCGCCACGTCAGCGTGGATATGGAGCCGTGAGATTCGATTGACCATCGGTCGTCACCATTTCTGTGTATAGAGCCTATGAAAGAACAAAAAGCAAAAGTATATCAACACCGTTGGGCAATCGTTGCCCTCGTACTGTCCCTGCTCGTGGTGGCAATGGCCATTACGTGGGGCGTGGTGGGCGCGCGACAAGCCCAACAGACAGAGGACTATCGCCGTCAAATTGACAACCAGTATCGGCAAGCCTACTATACCCTGACCTACCGAGTCAGCAATCTGTCGGATACGCTCAACAAGCTATTATTGGTGCAAGGTGGGGAACTTCGGTCCAGCCTATTGTTGGACGCATCTACCCACGCGGCGGCATCCGTCACGGCCCTGTCTACCCTTGCAGATACGCATTCTATCGAAAAAACAACCAAGTATATCAATCAAATAGCCGACTATTGCATGAGTTTACACAAGAAAATCAGTCGTGGCGAACCTCTTGCGGAGGAGGACAGAGATAATTTGATTGCGCTGTATCAGGTGCTTTTGGAAGTGGAGCGGGGATTGATGGAAGCAGGGGACGAGGTAGAGCAGGACGGCTACGAATGGATGACGGCACTCTCAGACTCGGAGGGCGCGTTTGCCGTCTTCCTGTCTACGTTGGAGTCTACCACCATTGCCTATCCCTCGCTTATCTACGACGGTCCCTTTTCGGATGCGTTGGAGACCCCCACGCCAGAGGGTTTGTTCGGACGAGAACTGTCGGCGCTGGAGGCAGGGGAGGTAGTGGCAGGCTACGTGCCGTATACCGCCCGATCGGTGGAGTATTTGGGCGCAATCGAGGGAAGTATCAAAGGCTACCGCTTTCGTATCAGTACCGACCGAGGGGACTATGACGTGGAGATTTCGCAAAAGGGCGGTTTGTTGATGGAGATGGACACAGACGTCAGCCCCGAGGATACCACGCTTGACGAGGAACAAGCGGTGCAGTACGGCGCAGACTATTTGTCATCTATCGGACTTGATACCCTGCAATGCGTGTGGGTTAGCAACTACAACTCTGTCTATTACCTCAACTTTGCCCATACCCAAGAGGGCGTGATTTGCTATAGCGATCTGGTGGTGGTGAAGGTAAATGCCCAATCGGGCGACATCGTGGGGGCAGAGGCTTTGGGCTATTTGTATCATCACACGGAGCGCACGATTGATCCCCCCACCGTGAACGAAACAGAGGCACGGCAGGCGGTATCGGCAAACATCGAAATCCACTCGGTGCGCCAAGCCCTCGTTCCCACGGACGGAGGTAAAGAGCGGCTGACTTGGGAGATTTACGGCAAGGTGGGTGATGAAACCTATTTTATCTACGTAGACGCCTTTGACGGACAGGAGATGAAGATTATGAGAGTCGTGGACTCGGCAAACGGCAAACTCGTTTTGTAGAGTTGCCCGGTTATCTACCGTATGCGGACAGTTCTATTGGGGCTGTCCGTTTTCCTTTTGCCAAACGGACGGTGTGCCGGGATAGACCTCGTAGCGCAGCCTGGTTCTGCGACCGTCTACCGTACGCCAAAGTTCCGCTACCACTTTGTCACGCCCGGGTTTTAGTTGAACGTAGCCCTCGGTAGAGGATAGAGGCGCACCCGTCTCGTCTACGGTGGGCGACGGGGTGCGCTGTTCGGTAGTGGAGAGGTCGATCCGTCCGCAGGGTAGCCCCAATATACGCACTACCACTCTGTCTCCAACGAGGTGGGCAAACAGATAGACCGGCTCTGTGCTGTCGTTGATAAATCGCAGGTCGGTAGCGGAGGATACCATTGCGTCTCGCCCTGCCGCCACGTAGCGCACCGGAAAGGAGTGCCGTGCCACGCATACCGAGCGTAATCCGGCGAGCATAGCGGCATTGTAGAGGGTGGTACTCACCTGGCATACGCCACCGCCCACGCCCAAGGTCATCTCGCCGTCTATAATCACGCCTGCTTGGCGGTACCCTCGCTCTGCCGTGCGTTCACCAACCGTATCGTTGAAGGAAAACTCCGCCCCCGGTGGCAAGGCAATGCCGTTGATGGCAGCACAAGCAAGTTGGATATTGTGCAGGCGGTCGGGGGAGGAGGTAGCGCAGTCTGTGCTATATTCTGCAATCTTTTGTGTGCGCAGCCGAAGACCCTCTACCGTGTGTGTTGCCCGTACCGCAGATCCACGCACAACCCCTGCCGAATTGCCGTCTAATACCGCCGCAAGCGCACGTAGCACCTCTTGACGAGAGTAGCACCAGCCCGTTTCCTCTTGGGTATAGATTATGCCGTTTTCTTGTACCGTCAGAGTGGCGTCTTTGGCAGGATATTCCAGACGGCGTATTTTTTGTTCGAGATCGATTGCCAACCCTTTGTCTACGCTTGCTACCGCGTCTGCAAAAGAGACCCCCTTGGCGGTTTGCTCCTCAAAGTACACACCGAATCCGCCTCGTGTCAAGATAGATAGCACCCCCAGTAGCTTGGGACGGCAGGCACAGACGATTTGTTGGTCGTCCAACTGCAAGGTTATGGCAATTTCCGCCCTCTTTTGTTGAGCGGTTTCTGCTTGGGCAAGTAGGGTTGCGCTGTCTGCGCCCAGCAAAAGCGTAGCCCCCACGGCACCGCAGAGTAGGGCTACGCAACAAAGGACGGACAGAAATGCAGGCAGGGATCTTCTCATACGGTTAGTATGAGCACTGTCGGCAAGCTATGCACGGCAACAAACGTTCGGATTTTTGCAACACTAAAAGGGGTATCTTGACAAGGGGTGCGGGGTTAAGATACAATAACAAAAACAGACGCAAACGTTGCGCATTGATCTGGAAAAGTTAGGAAGACGGTGAATAAGGACGTAGCCAACCAAACAAAGGAATATTACAACACCCACGCAGAGGCCTATGCCGCCGCCACTCTTGGGGTGGATATGCAAGCAGCCTACGCGCTGTTTGAGCGGTACTTGCAAAAAGGGGATCGTATTTTGGACGTTGGGTTTGGTAGCGGTCGCGATTTGTTGTACTTTACTCGCGCAGGCTACCGCGCAGTAGGGATTGATAACTGTGCCGCTTTTGTAGCTAGTGCGCGTGCCGCAGGGCTGGAAGTCTACGAGGCAGACCTGCACGATATACAGTTTGCACAATCCTTTAACGGGGTATGGGCGAATGCGGTACTTGTGCACTCTCCCGACCTATTCTTGGCGCTAGGCAATTTGTGGAAGGTGTTGAAGGTGGGCGGTGTGGCCTACGTTTCTCTCAAGGTGAACGGCGCAAACGTGGCGGACGAGAGATATTTTGCCCCCTTTGACGAGGGGTATTTGACAGAGTGTATTCGTAGAGTTGGGTTTTCTATCGAGGAAAAATTGGAAACCGCCGACCAAATGGGTAGAGATGTGCGTTGGTTGAGTTTGATCCTGCGCAAGTGCTAGTTGACGGTATAGCAAAAACGCAGTCCTTGCTTTTATGGGACTGCGTTTTTTTCTTGCTAGGACAGGGAACGGTAATCGATTTTGCCAACCGCGGTGCGAGGCAGTTGCGTTTCGATTTTGACCTCGCGCGGTATGGCGTAGCGTGTGAGAAGCGAGGACAAATGCGCTAGCACTCGCCCCTTGAGAGAGGCGTCCTCGGGGTCTGCCTCGAGCCACAGCACCAAGTGGCACTTGCCTTTGTGCCACCGCTCGGTGACGGCAGCAGCCACCACACCCTCCACTTCGCTTGCGAGCTTTTCTACCTCTTGGTGATAGACGTTGACACCTGCGATAATACTCATGCGCTTGAATCGACCCACGTAGTAGAAGACGTCCCCTTTGCGATAGCCACAATCTCCCGTTTTCAGCCAACGTACACCGTCTACCACGGCAAACACCTCTTCGGCAGGTTGCAGATAGCTTTGCATGACCGTGTCGCCTGCAATGGCAATTTCGCCACGCACACCCTCTGCTGCAGGCTGTCCGTTTTCGTCCAGAATGCACATTTGCACCCCACGGATAGGACGGCCGATAGAGCCGGAGATATCTCCAACCAAAGGCGAGTTTGCCGAGCATACCGCCACACATTCCGCCAAGCCGTAGCCCTGGTACAAGCGGCAGGGACTACCGACCGATTGCATAGTTTCGTCAAAACGTTGCTTGAGGGCTTGGTCCAAAATATCTCCACCACAATATGCGTTGCGCAGTTGGCTATAGCCACGCCCGGCAATCCGCTTGGTGGCGAGCAGTTTTTCAAACATAGTAGGCACGCCTGCAAGCAACGTAACCTTTTCACGGCGAATGATATGCGCCATATGGTGGGGACGGAAAGAGGGCTCGGTGACCACGCGAATGCCGTGGGGCAGGGTGGCGTGCATACATACGCCAATGCCAAATCCGTGGAAAATGGGCAACACCATCAACATAGTGTCGGAGCCCGGGGGTAGGGGGTGCGTCAGACCAATGATACCCAGCGAAACAGAGTTGAGCATACGGTTGGTGACGATGATACTTTTTGGGGTGCCTGTGGTGCCGCCACTATGCAAATAGAGTACGGTGCGCTCTCCGCTTTGCGCCCTCTCCGCCAAGGGTGCCACGGCGGTAGAGGGATAGTAGTGCACCACGCGTTTGGCGCACTCTTTGCCACATATACGGCGCAGACGGCCGGTAGTACAACCGTTGTAGCTATCGATGACCCAGCGCAGAAGACCGCGATAGTAGGTGCCTGCACCAAGCAGGGTCACGTGGATATCGGTATCTTTGAGCAGGGGGTGTTGGTAGGGATAGAGCTTATCAAAGCAAACCAAATGACGGCTCCCTGTGGTGCGCATATTTTCCAATATGGCGGCGGCAGGGGTCAGCGGATGCAACACGCTGATGATGGCCCCTGTGTAGTTGATGGCATAAAACGCCACCACCGCAGAGGGCAGGTTGGGCATCACGAGGGTGACGACGTCCCCTTCCTGTACGCCAACGGAGCGCAAATATGCCGCCATGTGACGAATGGCAGACAAAAACTCTTGGGAGCGCATATGCTTTCCCATAAAAGACAGCACCTTTAAGTGGGGTGTGTCCTCTATGCCACGCACCAAATAGCGGTAGAGCGAGCAATCAAAATCCGGTGTATCGTTTTTATATGTCCACTTCGTCATCGTCATCCTTTCGATGGGTCGGCGCCACCTGTCGAGCATTTAACTCGTAGTCGGGTCTTGCCAATATTACGGCGGCAGGAGTTGCCGCGGCTTCCTCCTCTTCTGCCAAAATTTCTTCTTCAAGGGCTTTGGCTCTAGCCTCGTCCTCGGCAATCATCTTCATGATAATCGCCTCGTCGTCTGCACAGCTCAAACTGTACTCTGCCAGTTTGTCTTGCATAGCCTTATCTCCACCGCCACGCATACGCGCCAAGCGTTGACGGTACTGATTGAATTTCTCCTCTTTTTCACGCAGGGCCAACCGCTCCGCAGGAGTCAACTCTCGTACCACCGTGCTCTCGTCAAAGGTGGCGATGATATCGTCCAGCTCGTCCTCCTCGCTCTTGTGGCGGTCTGCGTTTGGTGTGGCAACCGTGGCAGTTTGCGTTTTGCCGCGGCGAGTAGCACGCACCACCAACAAAATGATCAATACCAATACCGCAACGCCTGCCGCAATCAAGCCGCCAATCAGCGCCCAGTTAGTTTCCTCGGGAGAGCATACTAAATAGCGCGATGCCAAATAGGGTGCCTCAAATATCAGCCAGGATCCACTTTGTGTGCAATCCACCCTTTGCCAAGTGGTATTGTCATAACTCACCAACAGAATGGCGTTTTTGATACCGGTGATATCCAGCCGCACCGTCACCGTGCCTGTAGAGGAGGGTGTGCGGTCAATTTGATAGACGGCCTGTGCGTTGTAGCCAGCGGCGTACTGTTTAACAACCGATTGATAGTCGGCGGCAATTCCTTTTTCTACCGTGAGGGACTGCCCCTCTTCAAATAGACCTTCCACCTCAAAGCCGCTTTGGTTTGTGGCTACCTGTTTGCTTTTGATTTGCCATTGTGTGGTGGTATGAATGGGGGCGTAGTTTGCCACGAGTGCCGCCAGCGCAGGAGAAAGATCTGCTTTGGGTTTTGTGCGCACTGCGTAGTTGCCCACCTCGGTGGGGGCCTCGGGGAGCACCTCGCCATCGGCAGATAGCCATACAATCTCAAAACAATCCGCCAGCATGGCGGCATCTTGATTGAACACCACGCGCGTAGAATCGACGCTGACGTAGGGTCGCGGTGTTGCGCCGTAGTAGATAGATGGCAAATCTACGCGCACGCTCAGGGGGCGTGCCTCAACCGTCAGCCAACTTTCCTCCGCCAGACTCACCACGTAGTCGCTTGCGCTCGAGACAAGCTGAACCAAAAGGCGCATTCCTGCCGTCAGACGAGCGTCCGCTCCCAGAATCTCCTGTCCTTCCACGAGGACGGCGAGGGATAGACTCTGCAAAAATGCCGCACGGTCTGCAGCCAGTATCCCACCGTCGGGCCACCATACGTCACCCACGCCCAATTCGCCGTAGCGTGGCGTGCCCCAGTTGATCGAGTCGCCATAGGCTACCGTGCGTGCGTGCACCGTCAGAGCCACGGGTTTGGGTGCCACGTACAGACCTTGTTGGTATACGTGGTCAAAGGTATAGCGGCTATCTTCCGATAGTGTAATGCGCAGGTCGTACCAACCGCTGTGCTTTGGTTGATTCGTCCATTCGGAAGAGCCTGTTACAGCATAAAGAATTTGCCAATTGCCGTCAATCGTTTCGCTGACGCTTGCGGTAGGAGAGGGCAGTACCTCTTGGCCGTAGACCCACTCTTTGGTATAGCGCACCGTCTCTTCCGACAGCGCAGCGTGGGTGACGGTGAAAGCCATCTCGTGCGAGCCAACGAAACAAGCGCTGTCCAGTACGAGCACCGCGCGGTATTCCCCGGGTAGGCTAGGCGCACCGGGCAATAGGGACTCTCCTTGGTAGTAATCCACACGGATATCTGCTTGGTTTCCCGACTCCGTCCACAGGCGGTAGTCTTCGTTATCCACTTCGTAGATAATATCCTTAGCATTGCCGTCGTAGCGTGTGTTTTCCGCAGGCCACATAGCCAACTCGTTGGATACGTCCTGCTTGGTGATGGCCAGGGGGATTTGTAGGGCGGCGCACCCCTCGTAGTTAGTATCTCCCAAATAGGCGATTTCTACCCAATAGGAACCGATATCGGTGGGGAAAGAGGCAAGTGCCGCTCCGGGCGCACCCTCGTCATTCTCAAAAAAGGCAAAGGAAAAGCCCTCGGGACGTCTTTGAATGATTTCGCCTGCGCTGTTTTCTAACCAATAGGCAGAGCCGTATGCGTCCAAAAGATTTTGTGGGAATAGGGTTGCCAGTTGTGGCCGATACGCAAGTTGCAATGCTTCGCCTGCAAGCGCAGGTTGTGCCTTGGTAACGCTTAGGGTATAGACGGGGGTGGAGGGATAGAGGAAGTTGGAAGACTTGCCCTCGTAGAAAAATTGCACCGAATATTCGCCCACCGTTTCGATATAGGACATGGTGCTATTGGCGTCGGTCAGTTTGCAAATGGCCCTGAAAGGAGGCTCCACGGAGAGGGAAAACAATTCCGCCATGGATTTGTCTACCACTTGGTCAAAGGAAAGGGTTTGCACCTCTACCACCGAAAGTGCCACGGGATAGGGCTTGATTTGATAACTGCCCGTCAGCTTGCCATCGTAGTTGGTCTCGTTGATTTTGGCAAACACCGAATAGGTACCTGCATCATAGGTAGCCAAAGCCTCAATGCCCACCGAATAGTCACTGCGGGCGTAGTAATCAATCTGGTACTCTCCACCGTCCGTTGCTACCGCAATCGGGGTGTGGGTCTGGCCGAAAATGCCCTCCATTGTTTCCGTTTGCCACGCAAGAGGAACGGTCATCTTTTGAATGACGATTTGGATATAACTGGTGATACCGTTGCAAGTGACCCAACGGCCGTAGGTGCCGGCAGATGTCATAGGTGCGTTGGTGTCCACGCTGATAGGGGTGCCGTCTGCCGTTTCCATAGCAAGGGTCAAGCTCATATTGGGGCGATAGACCAACGTATAGGTATCGCCGTTGCGTACGGCCTCCACCACCTCTTGTCCATCGAGAAAAACAAGATCGCTACCGTCTGCTACGGCAATGCCCGTGCTGACGCCAACCAACAGAAAAACCAACGTTGCCAATCCTATGAAAATCCAAAAGTGCCGTGATTTTGCCATGCGTTATGCTCCTTCTTGGGTGCGAACCACCTGCCAGCTTTCGGGGTATGCGTCTTTGCCCCGACCGCTATAATAACCAATTTGTACTCCCTGTCCAACCGAAAGGGTAGCAGAGAAGGTGGCGGTGCCCGACACCTGTCCCATACCCACGCCACCGCCGATATAGCCGACGTTTGTTTTGAGGGTAATTTCTAACGTTGCGCTACATTCGCTGACGTCCTGGGTACTATCCAATCGACCTGCCACACCGCCAATACATACTTCGTCTGCGTAGCCCGAAACAACCAGTTTGCTTTGGGTGCGTAGCGTGGCGGTGCCTGTGGCGAGTGCGCCCACGTAGGCTTTGCCACCACCGAGGGTTAGTGCCAATCCCAAGCGACCCTCCAGGGATCCGCCTGTCATATATGCAACCATGCCCACGTATACGTCTCCGTCTGCCGTGACCGAAAGATCTGCCTCGCCCGAAACGCTACAACCGTGGGTATTCGCCACCAAACCTCCAACGAGCAATCCTTGCGCCACAAGGGGAGTTTGCTCGGTGCCTACGTAGCCGTGCAGGGTAGAGGCGGTTGCTTTTGCTACCAAACCACCTACCGTGTTTGCAGAAAGGGTGCCTTGTACTTGGCAGGATTGCATGGTGGTATTTTCTGTCTCCACCGCGATACCGCCTGCGGTAGTCCCCAAAAGCGTTGCTTGCACGCTCACGCCCGAAAAGACGCTGTTTTTCGCATATAAGACGGCGCCTGCCACCGTTGTGCCACGCAGGTTGGCGGTAATTGAAACGTTTGTAAGCTTGGAATCAACGGCCTGTCTTGCAAGGGTTACAACTTCCCCCTCACCACTCAGGTCGGCAAAGACGAATTGGATATCGCGCAGGGTTGCGCCCACCAGGTTTCCAAACAGTCCAATAGTGCTATCCGGTTGGATATCCAGCAGGGAATAACGGCCGTCTGCGTGCAATCCGCTCAACGTGCCGCTAAAAGATTCGGTTGCGGAAAATAGCGGAGAAATCTCTCCCACCGAAATATCCGCCGTCAGTAGGAAATGCGCACCGGGGTGCTCCGCCAGTAGTTTCAAATCTTCGGCGGTAGAAATCAAATAGGGTTTGTGCTCGGTGCCAAACGGCTCGTAGTCCACCGTAGCGTATACACCCTCGCTCAACAGAGAGGGTAGGCGCCAACTGCCTTCTTCTCCAAGCGCATACACGGACAAAAGATAGGTGCCGTCTAGGTTGAGGAAATCACGTAGAGAGATTTGTGCAGAGGGCGTGTAGTAAATACCGTCTTGCCATACGATTGCGTAGGTTTTTGCCTCTGCCACCGTCTGCCAACTGAGAATCTCGCCCTGCAGCGTAACTTCGCCGGGTGTAGCCAATCTCGTGGGCATAAAGGTTTTTTCTGCCGAATAGGGAGAGTCCAGAGTGGGAGCGGTGCCAAGCGCACGCACACGCACCGTGCCCTCTAGATTTGCAACCTCATATTGGGGGTCGGCGGTGCTATATACCTCGCCGTTAATGCAAAGTTCGTAGCCGGATGAACTGCCACGCCAACGCAAGGTAGTGCCGTCATAGGTCAACGAAGAGGGAATAGGCTCGCAGGTATAGGTAGGCAGAGGATCTCCCTTGTCGTCATAGCCCGTTGGCCAACAGCACAGGCCTTCGCTCCACAGAGAGTCCACGCCGCCTGCGGGAGCGAGCGCGCGCACGTAGATGGTGAGGATAGACCCTGCCAAGCTGGAATGCACCTCCCATTGGGGTTTGTTTACGTACCAAGTGCTACTGCCAAGGGTGGTATCGTAGGGGGTATCCACCAAAATCTCGTAGGCATCTGCGCCTGCTACCGAACCAAAACTCAACACACCGTCTATACAGCGCAGGCCAACGGGCGCAGGCAATGCGTCCACAGCCACACGGCCGGAGTGCACGGAAATCTCAATCTCGGCGCTAGGGGGAGAATCGGAACAAATGCCCTCTCGACCGAGAGCGTGCACGCGCACACGATAAGTGCCGTCGGTAAGTCCGCTGAGGGAGAATGCCGTCTGCGAAGAAATCTGTGTTTGTGTGGAGTTTCCTGATTTGATACTCAATGAGTATTGGGCGCAGTTATCGACCCCCTGCCAACGGAGGGTATGCCCCTCCGCCTCCAAATGGGTGGGGGCAGATGGCGTGGGCAATGGGAAAGTCGGACCGTCACCGTGTGCAGAGTCGCGATAGATATGGTTGCCCTCGTCACCGAGGGTGATCAGGCTATAGGTATAGGTTTGGGTGGAGTCGGTGTGCAAAGAGGCATCCAGCGGATAGGTGTATATTTCGCCGGAATGGGTCTCGCTCTCACCCACGTGTGGGGGAATCACAGCAAGCAGGTTTCGGTTGAGATACAACGCATAGCCGTATGCACGGTGAACCCCCTGCCAGCGCAAAAGCGGCTCGCCTGTGCCGTCAAAACTCAACTTCGCGGCGGCTAAGCGTGGGGGCACGATTTGTCCGTGCACCACTTGCACACGGTAGAGGGTGCTTTTGGCGCTATCTGCCAGGGTGGGGTGTCCAACGGCTTGCACCTGCACACCATAGTCGCCGTCTGTGGCAAAATGTAGGTAGCAACGGTTGCTACCCTCAATTCGAGCATAAACTTTGCTGTTGACCCACACCACGTAGGCAGAGGCGCCGGGTACGTTGGACCATACCAATTCGCCCTCGCCGTTCACCTCTGCAATGGTGGGCGCATTCATATATTCCACCGTGGGTGGATTGTAAGTATAGGCGTATTCGGCAAACTCGCCAACCTGGTCGTTTTCGCCCAGGGCACGCACACGGAATACCACGCTTTCTCTGGTGGTGTAAGTGTAGTAGTTATCTTGCACGATAGCCACGGTAGCGCCGTCTACGTCCACCTCGTAGCTCACCGCACCCTCTACGGGCAGCCACGCCAAAATCGCCCCGTCGTACAACAGGGATTGCGGAGCCGCCAAGGGCTGCGGTGTGCAGGCCACCAATACCAGACCCAAGCACACCAATAGAATACTGACGATCAATCCTTTTTTCATCTCTCGTGTGCGCCTACGTAACGTTATGTTTAATTGTAGCACACCTCTTGCGCTCGCGCAAGTATCAATTTTTTATACTGCGAAAATCGCGCGCGCCCTATTTCTCCCAATACCACGCTAACTCGTGCAATATCGTACTTATCTGCTTGAATATCATTTCTCTGCTGTTTAGCAATCCCCTTGGATTAGCAATCTTTTCCAAACCGCTTGTCAAAGCCACCAAGCCGTGCTATAATAAGCAAGCAACAAATGGAGGCATATCGAAGTGGTCACAACGAGGCGGTCTTGAAAACCGTTAGGGTGCAAGCCCACGGGGGTTCGAATCCCTCTGCCTCCGCCAAAAGGAAATAAAACGAACTTTGAGAAATCGGAGTTCGTTTTGTTTTTTAATACGGAGTATTTCGGCATCACAATTCACCTAAAATAATCAATATAGCCCGTAGCTTCTTTACAAGGAGCTATGGGCTTTTTTCTTTTATCGGGCTTTATACGAAGCCTGATTTTTTTGCCTTTCGTGGTGGCTTAGTGTAGCACGGTTCTCGAAAATATCAACGCGAAAAAATATGACTGAAAACCTATAAAAAACGCCTTAAAAGTCAAGTAGCAATACTTGG
>JAFTOZ010000061.1 GCA_017463565.1 Clostridia bacterium
ATGGCCAAGTGCTTCGCCTTCGGTCTCGCCACATACGGAACAGGTCTTAGGTGCGGTACAGGTTGCGTCGTTCCAATCGTGGCCAAGTGCCTCACCCTCAGTCTCGCCACATACAGAACAGGTCTTGGGAGTGTCGCAATCTGCATCTACCCAGGCATGGCCAAGTGCCTCACCCTCGGTCTCGCCACATACGGAACAAGTCTTGGGAGTGTCACAATCTGCATCTACCCAGGTATGGCCAAGTTCTTCGCCGTCGGTTGCACCACATACAGAACAGGTCTTAGGTGCGGTACAGGTTGCGTCGTTCCATGTATGCTCGCCGGTAGCGCTAATCACTTCGGTGTTGACGGTCTCGCCGCATACGGTACATTCGGTATGCTTGCTGCCTGCCTCAGCGCAGGTAGCGTCCTTATCAACGATCCACTCGCTCTCGGTGTGAGCCAACTTCTCGACCTCTTCGGTCTTGGTCTCGCCGCAAGCACAGGTATAGGTCTTCACACCCTCGTCCTTGCAGGTAGGCTCGGTGGTAATTTCACCCTCGCCCCACTCGTGCTCGTGGGGAGGTTCAACCTCGCCACCGCCTGCGCCCAGTACATACACAATCTTATCGATCATTGCGCGCACGCCGCCCGAAACGGTTGCGAAGGTCACGGTCTTGTTGGTAGAGGTATCCACCTCAACTGCGGTATATGCACCGTTATTGGAAGCAGTCGAGATCGTATAAGCGGTGCCATTTACGTCGATCTTCGTGGTATTTGCCTTGTACTGCGCCACGTGGATGACAACCTTGGTTACGTCAGCAGGAACAGTAAAGCTGAAGGAACCGGTCTTGGAGCTGGTACCCAACTTGATAGCGCTGTTGCCCTTAGCGTCATAGGCAGGGCCGTACACGTTGGTCATGGATGTCAAATCAAGCGAGTACTCACCCTCGGTGTAGGACTTGCTTGCTCCAAGGGAATTACCGTCTACGTGTGAAGCAGCGCCATTCTCGCCAAAGGTAAAGGTCACCTCAGGTACAACCACGGGTTCTTTTTCGCCGCAAACGGAACAGGTGCCGTCTACGTAATCGTGGCCCAGAGCAGAAATTACGGTTTGCTCGGTCAAGGTCACGCCGCAAACGGAGCACTCCAAGCCGTCGGTCAGACCACTCTCGGTACAGGTTGCAGGGGTGCCAGGCACAACCACTTCGGTGTGGCCAAGTGCAGAAGCGACTAATTGATCGTCAGACACGATCTTGGTCCACGCGCTGTCGATATACGCATATCTGTCGCTGCAGAAGTCGCAGGTGTAGTATGCAATAGTACCAGCCTCGGTGCAGGTTGCAGCCACAGCCTCAACGTGGTTCATGCCCTCTTCTTTCTTGTTTGCGTGATCGCAGGGGACCATAGTGGTGCCGCAAGCGTCACACCTGTTGTCTTCGTCTTCGTCGTTATGGCCGGTAGCAGGAATGGTTTCTTGAGCCACCAGGATTTCACCGCAAACAGAGCACTTCTTGCCCTCGGTCAAGCCAGTTTCAGTGCAGGTTGCAGGGGTGCCGGTCACGGTTTCTTCGGTGTGGCCCTTGGCCTCGGTCACCACTTGCTCTACCAATACGGTACCGCAAACGGAACACTTCTTACCTTCGGTCAAACCGGTCTCGGTACAAGTGGAATCCTCGGCAGGAATGATTTCCTCAGTGTGAGTGTGTACGCCGCCGTCCTTGCCAAAGACGATCTTGTCGATCATCGCACGCTTACCGCTAGAAGTGGTCGCAAAGGTAATCGTCTTGGTCGTGGTGGTATCCACCTCAATAGCGGTATACTCACCGTCATTAGAAGCGGTGTTGATCGTATAATTTACGCCGTTAACGCTCACAACAGTAGCGTTGTTCTTATATTTTGCCACGTAGATAGTCACCTTAGTGATATCTTCGGGCACAGCAAAGGTCAGAGTAGCGGTAACGGAACCGGTACCCAACTTCAGAGCACTGTTACCCATAGCGTCAAACGCGCCACCGGACACCTTGCTCATGCCGGTCAAAGCCAACGTATAGTCGCCCTCGGTATAGGACTTGCTTGCGCCGAGGTCGCTACCATCGAAGTGTGAAGCATTGCCGTTTGCACCGAAGGTAAAGGTTACCTCAAAGTTTTCAAACCAGGTACCACATACGGAACACTTGGTATAGCCAACCACACCGGTATCCACGATCTCGTGGCCGGAGGCCTCAAGGGTTTCTTCCTTGGTCTCACCACAAACGGCACAGGTATAAGTCTTCACACCAGTCTCGGTGCAGGTGGGTTCGGTAGTTACCACGCCCTCGTCCCAGGTATGGCTAGCAGGAATCACTTCGCCGTCTGCAACCTTGGCGCCGCAAGCGATGCAGTAGGTATCGCCGGTGTAACCGTCGGTGGTGCAGGTCGCGTCTACCTTGCCCTGGATTTGGGTCTCACCCTCGTGCTTGGTGGGATCGATCTCGGTTGCGGTGCCGTCTTGGATCTTGGTATTGCAAGCAATGCAGTAGGTATCGCCGGTGTAGCCGGGGGTAGCGCAGGTAGCGTCTACCTTGTCACGGATCTCGGTCTCGCCCTCGTGATTTTCGGGATTCTTGTTTACCACGACGGTTGCGATTTCTTGGTTATTCTCATCAAAGTGCTTGCCGCACAGCGTACAATCCTTGTGCGCCACAACACCCTCGCTACTACAGGTAGCCTCTACGGCATCAATCCATTCGCCGTAACTATGTTTCGAAAGGTCAATAGCAATATTTTCCGTCTTCGTGTCGCCGCAGGTTGCACAGGTATAGGTCTTCACGCCGGTCGAAGAACAGGTGGGTTCGGTAGTTACCACACCCTCGTCCCAAGTATGGCTAGCAGGAATCACTTCGCCGTCTGCAACCTTGGCGCCGCAAGCGATGCAGTAGGTATCGCCGGTGTAACCGTCGGTG
>JAFTOZ010000062.1 GCA_017463565.1 Clostridia bacterium
ACCGCTGCCGTCGGGGTTGGGGGCTTGACCGTTCATCAAGAAACAACGCAGCCCAACTTGGTCGCATAAGTACTTGAATGCACGGGAAATTCCACTACATTGTCCTACGCCGTCCACCAGTACGGCGGCTGCGTTTTGGTTATAGATAGGGTCTATATCGTAGCGTGTAGAGGCCAAAATAAGGTCGCAAATTTCCTTTTCGATCTGCTCGGGAGAGGCGCCCGTCGTGCGCTCCTTGAGGTCGTCTGCAATACGTTGCATTTGCCCTTTCAGCGAGGCAACGGTCGAGGGAGAATAGATGGGCTTTTGCTCCAATACGCTGACCGTGCCCATCATAGAGATGCGTTGTCCAACAGAAAAGGCAGGGGACAGCCAAAACATCTCGGCATGGTCGTGCAGAATGGCTTGGTAGACCTCGGAAAGCTCCTCGGGAGAAAGAAAACGCGCGCTCACAGAGGACGCCCCCTCGGCAAGGGAGGGCAGAATGTCCTCGTAGGTGTGTTGACCTACCTCTCGTAGTTGTGTTTTCCAATGTTCAAAGACCATATTTCTATCCGTATGAAGATATTATAGCAACTTTTGCTCCTCTTGGCAACGGCAAATTGAAAATGTAGTTGCTTGACAGCAAAAATGCACCCTCGGTATAATAAAACCGTTATGGCTACGTTACTATTGGCAATCATCTATTTGGCCTTTGTGTCGCTGGGGCTGCCCGATTCCCTGTTGGGTGCAGGCTGGGCGGTGATGCAGGTGGAACTGCAAGTGCCAATCTCGGCAATGGGATTGGTAACCATTTTGATATCGGGCGGCACGGTGGTTTCCAGTTTGTTTACCGAGCGACTTCTGCGGCGGTTGGGCACGGGTCTTTTGGTGGCCATATCGGTGGCGCTGACGGCGGTTGGCCTGCTGGGATTTAGCCTGAGCAACCGATTTTGGATGCTGTGTTTGTTCACCCTGCCCTACGGCTTGGGCGCAGGTGCTATCGACGCCGCGCTCAACAATTACGTGGCGCTCCACTACAAAGGGCGGCACATGAGTTGGTTGCATTGCTTTTGGGGTGTGGGCGCACTGATCAGCCCCTTTATCATGGGATATGCCCTGACCACCCCCTCCTCGTGGGAGGGTGGCTACCGCCTGGTGTTTTATATCCAAATTGCCATAGTGGCGGTATTGTTTGCCTCCCTCACTTTGTGGAAAAAGGTGGGCAAAAAGTGGAGCGCGCGAGAGGGCGAAAGTGAGCAAAAGACCAAGCCGTTGGGCTTGGTTGGCGCCTTCCGTATCAAGGGCGCGCCGTTGCTTTTTCTGGCGTTTGCTTGCTACTGCGCCTGTGAGGCAACCGCCATGATTTGGGCGGCAGAGTATATGCATTTGCACCACGCCGTCTCAGCAGAAACGGCGGCTCGCTACGCAAGCCTTTTCTATATCGGTATGACGGTTGGGCGCGCGGTGTGTGGCTTTGCAGACAGGCTTGGAGATAAACTGCTGATGCGTATTGGGTGCGGTGTGATGGCGGTGGGGTTGTTGCTGCTTGGGATTCCTTTTGACTCACACGTGCCTGCGGTAGTGGGCTTGGTGGTACTGGGCTTGGGCTGTGCACCCATCTATCCTTGCATTATCCACGCCACACCCACCAACTTTGGCAGGGAGCATTCGCAGGGGATTATTGGCGTGCAGATGTCCTCCGCCTATATCGGCACCACGGCAATGCCACCTGTGTTTGGACTGATTGCCGACCACGTGGATATTGCCTGGTTTCCCCTGTTTCTGGCATTCTTCTTCCTAATGTTGGTGCTATCTCTCGAGGGGGTTAACCGTATTGTCAAACGCAGAAAACAAACGCTCTTGGAATAGAGACGGCAAAAAAGGCACTCAAAACGAGTGCCTTTTTTTTTGGTAGCGCAGATTAGAAAAGTCGGGTACCCTCTACGTATTTGGCTACGATACCGCCCGAGGTGTCGCCGCCCAGATAGGCAAAGCGCTCCAGCCTCTCCACCGCAGACAAAGGCTCGGGGGTGGGCAGATGGCTATCGTCCAACACGAGCGCGTCAAAGGCAAACCCCTCGTCAAATGCGCCTACCTTGCCAAAGAACGCACCGCCGGAGCGTGTTGCCAAGCGGAATGCGTCGGCAAAGGTGAGGGGCGTGGCGGTAGAATCTACCAACCGCCAGTATAGCTTGGACATTTGCACGCATTGTACCACGGCGCGGAACATAGATTCACTCTCGCCTGCGGCCACGTCGGTGCCAAGACCCACCGACACACCTTGGTTGAGGTAGTGGCGAATGGGTGCAATGCCCGAGGATAGGTTTGCGTTAGAGGCAGGACAGTGTGCTACGGTCACTCCGTTTTCCACCATAAGCGCCACCTCTTGGGGGTTAGAATGGATACAGTGCGCCATCACGGTGGAGAAGGTACCACCCTCGCTATCCTTACCGAATAGATGGTGCTTGTGATATGCCTGACCGTAGAATGCGACGTCGGGGCGCAGACTGCGTACCCATTCAATCTCTCCCATATTCTCCGAAAGGTGAGATTGCACGGGCAGACGGTAGTCCTGCCGCACGGTATCGAGGGCGCACATGAGGGCGTCGGTACAACTGGGCACGAAACGGGGCGTGAGAATGGGGTGGGTGCGCTCAAAATGGCAGGCAGACAGCCAACGCAGGGTTTCGCTGATACTTTGTTGGGTCTCCTCTACCAGGGGAGCAGGGGCAAATCTGTCCATATTCACCCTACCGACCAGGGTAACCAACCCCGATTGCTCCAGGGCGTGCATCAGCAAAAGGGTAGAATCGGTGTGGCAGGTACCCTATACACAGGCACGCGTGGTGGCGCTTTTGCGCAGGGTAGAGACGAACTGACCGTATGCCTTTTGGGCGTAGATAGTGTCGGCAAAGCGTGCCTCTTGGGGAAAGGTGGTGGTATTCAACCAATCGATCAATTCCAGATCCATACGCGTGCCACGCAGAGCAAACTGGGGCGCGTGGATATGCAGGTCTACCAACCCCGGCACGATCAAACGCTCGCCGTGGTCCACCACGGGAAGATGACTATATTCGGTGGGCAGGGTGGCAAAAACACCGCGACTTGTGCCGCAGGTGCAGACCACGTAGCCTTTGGTCGCAGACAGCCTGCCGTCAGCAAGACTGTGGACGACGTTTCCTTTGAGGACAAAACTTTCCATACCCACTCCTTTGCTCCTTTGGGGAACTTCGATCCAAGAAAGTCTAACCTTATCAATTGCGTTAAGATTTAAAAAGAAGATAGACCAATAATTCTTAAAAGTTAGATGTTAGGCACCTTTTGCTGTATATTCTTGTTTTCGTAAATTAAAAGCAAAAATATTTTTATGTACAGCTATATGAATTCTTGAACTTATTGATTCAATATTAATTGGCTCTTTTGCATAATTTGCCAAAAGGTCAAGTATTGAGTCCTGTTTATTTATCCAATCAAATTGTGAAGATTCCGTATAATTTTCATCGTAATCAAAAATTATTAGTTGCCTGTTCCCATCGTTTGCTATCCATTTTAACAATAGTTGCCACCATTTTTTATCTGTTTCACCTAAGGACATTCCATATATGCAGATAATTTGGCTATTATTAATCAATTGTGTCGCCCGAGTGTCATTGTTTGTACGATTTACAGCATTTAATAATGGTTTAATTATTCTTTTTCTAAATTTTATATCATTAGCGAGCTCCTTATTTTTTATTTGAGATTCGTCATTAAGCCCCATTAAAGGTAAAGCGCCAATAAATCCGTGTACATTTTCAACCTTTCCAATTTTATCTACATATAAGGTAGTCCCTATACGTCTCTCTGCTACCTTGCCGTCAGTAATACACCAAATGCAGCGATCCAGCACATTAGTATAATTAAAGTTTATAAAATTATATATATGTTCACTTTTGTCATATATAGCATATAAAGCCTTTATCCTTCTTACTGATTCGTCAGCCAAATTACTTATACCATAATATGTTCTTAACGCTTTAGTAAATTCTTCTTTAATATTTGTTTCATTATACTCCAATTTTCCTTGTTCTAATGTTAGATAATAAATAAAGCCCAATTCAAAATCACGTAATTGCGCAAAAAAATCGTTTTGATTTTTAGGCGTAAACTTCTCAGTATATTCACCAAGTTTTTTCTCAAAATATGACCATTCAGCTCGATTAGTATCAATATCATCTGCAAGAGCTTTAATACTAATATCCTTTTTTTCCGATTCTTTGATATAAATTGGAAAGTAATCGCTAAATTTTGACTTTAATCCCATTCCAACATCAAAACCATTTCCAATTAAAAACGTTATATTCATATATTCCTCAAAAAACAACCTTTGGCTGATTTTTACTATTATTATAATTTCAATCCAATTCTATCATAAACCACCAAATTAATCAACATAATAACAAAATATACCACATGAAATAATAGTTGATTTAATATTCTTTTTATGCTAAAATATGCTTACTTATGCAAACGTTAATTAAATGGCCGGGTGGCAAGACCTCTGAATATAAAATTATAAAAAAGTTCATTCCTGAATATAACAGGTATATTGAACCTTTTTTTGGTGGAGGAGCAGTGTTTTTTAATTTACCGCCTCAACCAGCCATTATAAACGATATTTCAGCTAACTTAATGCAGTTCTATTCTCTGATTAAAACGCAGGACTCTAAATTCAAAAAGTGTCTATATAGCATAAATGAAGAATGGGATTTATTAAAAAAGTTAGCAAGCAACCAAGCTATAGAAATTAGCCACTTATTTGTAAAATATCGTGAAAACGAATCCATAAAACCCGAATTAGAAAACAAGCTAATCGAAAGCTGTAAAACCATTTCTCAATCCATTTGCGACTGTTCCAAAGTTGTAATAAACAAAGACTTGTTACAAAAAGAAATCAGCAGAATGGTCAAAGATAAAGTCTTTCGTACAAGGAAGAACGAAATTAAAAACGGCATAGATTTGAACGATGACGATTTAAAAAACAACATAATAACAGGCTTTACAAGCGGTTATTATATGTATCTTCGTGACGTACTCAATCGCATTGAAACACAAAACGAGCTTTTTATTGCAGAAGAATATAAAATCGCAATCTTCTATTTTGTCAGAGAGTTTTGCTACGGCTCAATGTTCCGCTACAATAAGGCAGGTGAATTTAATATCCCTTACGGCGGTATGGGTTACAACAACAAGGACTTTGAGAAAAAAATAGACTTGCTTTTCACGGAAGAAACGCAAACCTATTTTAAGCAAACTGAAATATTCAGTTGTGATTTTGAAGAAGTTCTAAATAATGCACAAGAAGGCGACTTCATTTTCCTTGACCCCCCTTATGATACCGACTTTTCAGACTATGAAAATAGGAGTTTTGGAGAACAGGAGCAAAGAAGATTAGCCAAGAGCTTGCACGATACAAAAGCAAAATTCCTATTGATTATTAAGAATACACCTTTAATTAGTGAGTTATATCAAAACAATGGATACAGGGTGTATGCCTTTGATAACAAATATTCTTACTGTGTTAAAGGCAGAAACGATAGAAATGCAGTTCATTTAATCGTTACTAACTACGATTAATATAAAACTTTTTAACCCTATCTACACCTGCATTATAGTAATCCCTATTTATTTCGCAACCATAGAAAATTCGGTCTAACTCTAACGATGCGATAGCCGAAGAAGCTACCCCCATAAAGGGGTCAAATACCACATCATTCGAATTGGAAGCAATTTGAATGATGTGTTTTAATATTTTTACTGGTTTTTGTGCGGGGTGTTTGGGATTTTTCAATCTTTCAGCCCCCATACAAATAGGCGACTCAATAAAATTGTGCATATTTTTTTGGTCGGTAAAATTCCAAGTATGCCCTTTATTCCAAAAACATATTATCATTTCACAACTATTTAAAAATCCTTTCTTATATATGTTTGGCGTAGGGTTAGTCTTATGCCAAATCATGAATTGAGTTGTGTCAAAATGCTTATCAAAAGCGGAATGCCACTTGCCAATACTGTTATAAGTAGTAAAGACAAATATATTTCCCGTAGGTTTCAAAATCCTTTTAAAACTTTCAACATATTCTTCGGGATTGATCTCTACTTCGTCCCAACTTGCAATATCGTTATTTAAAGGGGTTCTATTCGGTAAGTCAATATTACCCGTAGAATACTTTGCAATATTATAAGGTGGATCAGTCAAAATTAAATCTATACAGTTGTCAGGAATAGTCTTAATGACTTCACGATTATCTTGTAAATACAGACGTGATTTTCCTATTTGAGTGTATTCAACAGTATCCATATATCAGCTTAAATAAGTTTGCTTTATTCTATCAAGAGCTTCTTTAATATAGTGTGCGTTTTCCCTGTAACTTTCAATAACGTATTTATAGCCATTTTCGGACTTGCATATAAAATTCCAAAAATCTCTACCTATTAAAAGTTCGTCATTTCCAAAGAATTGCTTAACACGTTCCTGTCGCCAAGCCTTATCTTCACCATATCTATTGTAAGCTGTTGCAAAGTAAATTGTAATTTTAGATGTATCACCTATTAAGTTGCTTAAAATTGCGTACTGCTCTAAAATAGCTTCCTTTTCAGCACGAGCCTTTTTATTATCCAAATCACCGCCTATTTTAAGTTCAATCAAGTAGTGATGGTCGGTTTCTTCGTCATATAAGTAGTAGTCAGAATCGTGTCGAACGTGGCTTTCGGTTTCCGTTGCATTTTCAAGCATATTCGAATAATCAGATATTTCGGGACGCTTATTATGGCGTTTATATTCTTCAAGTACGTTTGCAATTAGTTGAGTTTGAGATTTATACAGCGGTCCCGCAACTTCACGTTTAACTACATAATTTTGTTCAGCAAGTGCAATAGCCATTTTTTCAAGCATATTACCTAATGAACTATCTAACGAACGTGAAAGTGCAGTATAGTACTGTATTTCTTTTCCTAACGCCTCAATGAAAACATTATGTATTTTCATATTGATAACACCTTCGGGATTATCAACTTCGCTAACGTGCCTACACTCAAAACCTTCTGCGTAAGCCATTACGGACGATTTTACTATTGAAGATATAAATTCTTTTTCATTAGGGATTTTCATTCGTGTTAAGCTCCTTAAAATTACATATATTCTATCACACGCAACATATTTTAGCAATAACTAAAATAAAAATCTACACAAGCCCATTAAAATCTAAGGATAGTCCTGACGAAAGTCAGGGCTTTTCTTTTTTACTCTAAAACGGTTAGAATTAAAAATAAATACTATATACTAACGCTGTATATCAAGTGATATACGTCAATTTATTCCACATTGCGGCACAAAGTGCCGTAAATAGCAAGCCAAATATAAGCGTTTTAAGGCTTGATTTTTCAGGTTGAAGAAATACTTGCAGAGCATAAAGAAAAGCCGTATAGGGCTAATCTGCACGACTTAAAAGAGCGAAAAACAAAAGCCGAACCTCTCTTTTGTGAAAAGTTCGACTTTGTTATGTGTTGGTGAGCCGATTTATTATATCATATTGTAGAAAAATTGCAAGAAAAACTTTTTTAGCCGTGTGAGCGGCGCAACCGCATGATAACCGCAGAGGTAATGGGTAGGGGCAGGGTGCAGAGTGCGGCAACGGACAGAGGGAATAGCGAGGGAGAAAGAGTAGCGGTGGCGTGCCACTCGGCAAGAAGTACCGCCGCCGTAATGCCGTAGCCAAGCCAAAAGGTCACCGTCAACAAAATGAGGGTCCACAAAAGGACACCGATAGGGTCTTGTATGAGCCTCGATAGTAGAGAAGTCTTATTTGCCATACCAATAGCCCTCCATCTCGGTGATTTGTGCGATTGTTGCAGGGGCGGTGCCGTGGATATTGCCGCCCGGAGATAGGGTGTTGCTCGACTGCACCAGAGCAACTGCGTAGGTACAGACCTCGCTGGGCACGTAGTACAGACCCGAATAGGCGACGAATGCCAAGCCGTTGCTACGCGCACGATCCAGGGTCATCCACCCCACCAGACCGCCTGCGTAGGGATAGTTGCCCACCACGGTGGCGTTTCCCGTGAAGAAGCAACGGAGCACGTTGCCTGCATCTCCGCCGCTGATACCCCCTACGAAACTGTAGAGGTTAAAGGGGTCTCCCTCTTGGAAAGTGCGCCCCGTAGCACGGAGATGGGCAGAAACGATACAATCTTGCACCTGACCCGTATAGGTGACCTGCACGCCGTCTACCAACTCGCCGTGTTGGTCGTTGATACCGCAAATACCCCCTACGTAGATAGAGGTGATTTGTCCCTCGGCAAAGAGGTCACCGCCCACGTAAACGTGGGAGACGGTGCCGTAGTTGGCGCCTGCTACACCGCCCAACAAAATTTGTGCGCTGGTGGCGAGGGGGTTGGGTATATGGTTATGTTGAATGCCCACGTTGCCCGTTACGGTGCAGTTTTCAATATTGCCGTAGTTGGTACCGCAAATACCGCCCAAGCGAGGACTCCACGTAGCCTCCTCGGTGAGTTGGGTACAATCTCCGCTGACCGTACAGTTGCGAATGATACCGCCGCGGCGGTTTTCTCCTACCAATGCGCCACCGTCTACCGTTTCCAACAGTAGGTTGTCCGACAGGGTACAACCCTCGATCAGTCCGTCGTTATCGGCGCATAGCCAACCTGCGTGTCCGTTGATGGCGCTCGTGCCCGATACGGTAAGGTTGCCCGACAGGGTACAGCCTACGATACTGCCCTTGTTTTCTACGCACAAAATGCCGGTTGCGGTGTGCGACTCGGATAGGGTAAGGGATAGATTGTCCACCACGATTTTCACGTTTTCCAACCTACCCGTGAGGGTGTGGCAAAGAAGTGCGCCCACCGTGCCCGGTTGGTTGGACACAAGTCGCAGAGTCAGGTTGGATAGAGTACCGCCAAAGGTCGTCCACATAGATTCCTCCCCCACGAGGGTGAGGGTATGACCGTTGCCGTCTAACCGTCCTTGCGGATTTGCCACAGGGGGTGCGGATAGGGTGATGTCCTCCGCCAGTACCAAAGGCTTGTCACTTTGCCACCAAGCGGCAAGGTCTGCCTCGCTCCGTACGGTAAAGACGCGTTGCAGATGCCCTTTCCGGATACTCGTAGCCAAGCCAACGCCCGTGCCGACGGTTGCCGCCGCCAGTAGCGTGAGCACGCAAACGAGCACAACCAGGCGATCCCAACCCTTGGAGATGGGTTTTGGGGGAAGTCGCAACATGCCGTTTTCAAAGGTTGGCACTTTGCCAAAGCGCAGACGGTAGGCGTCTACTACCTGCCGCTTTTGCCCCTCGGTCAGATCGTAGCGAGGATAAAGGCGCAATAAGTCGCGCCGTCTGCCCAATACCGCCAGCATTGCCAGGGGGTGCACCGTTTCGGTGTTGCCCACCCATAGCCGCAGGGCCTTGCCTGCAGAGCGAGCAAATTGGGTATAGAGAGAAAGAGGCTCCTCGACTACCTCTCCCGACAGGGGCATATCGGTGCCGTAGGCACGCAAAATGCGGCGCGCGCCGTATAGAATGCACACGCTTGGCAGGGGAAACCGCCCCCAGCACACCCCCTTCTTTTTGTTGTATAAGGTGGAGAAAGTGCCGAGATCGTCCTTTTGGACGGCGGTTAGCAGTCGGGTTGCGTCTTGGGGAGTCATGGTTACTTTTTGATTTTGACACCGCGGCTTTCTGCCCAGTGGTCCAGCACGTCAAACAGATATGCCTCGTTGACGTCCGCACGCTCTACCAACCCCTTCAACAGGGTGTTGTTGGTGAGGAATTGGGCGCTAAGGCTCTCCACCGAAGCACGCTCGGCAGTTACCTCTTGCAGGAGCGCATCGCTTTGGGAGCGAATGGCGTCCAGCCTGCTGTTGTTGTCTGCCAACACACCTGCCACGTCTTTATTGATAAAGTCGCTGACTCGTTGCACCGAATTGTTGTAGTTGTCCAACGAGCGTTGCAGGTCGCGCAGGTTGTACGAGGCGCGTTTTTCCGCCATCAGCGTATCCAACTTTTTCAGTTGCTCGTCTGCCTTTTGCTCCAACTCGCCCATACCGCTGAGTTTGCGCTCAATCTCGTCGATCCGTTGGGTGAGGGAGGCGGCGCTTTGGATATAGGTGGTGCCAAAGGTCAAAAAGCGGTCCATTTGTGCCGACAGGTCCGCGCTGTGGGCGGCTTGGTCTGCCAACTGGTCGGCAATCCCCTTGAGCTGGGTGCGCACGTCGTCCGAGAATGCAGACTTCAGGGTGTCGATATCCGTGCGCAACTCTTGGTATGTGCCCACAAACGAGTGCAGGCTGTCCAGTACGGGCGCCAACATATCGCGGTAGCCCAAAAACGCTTCGATCAGTTGTCCAATGTCCTTAGATTGTTCCATCTTGTTTCTCCTTTTTGTAGGCAAGCATGCCCTCTTGCACCTGTTGGTGCAGCGCAGTAAGTCTTGTCAGATCTTCTTCAACCATACCCACCAATAGGTGGACGGCTTGGGGGTTATCCAGTAGCTCGGGCAGGTAGCGGAGCATGGTGGGCGATAGCCGTTCAGCGCCCTCTGCCGCGTCCATTAACGCCGCCAACTCCTTTTCGCCACTTGCAATAAAACTTTGTTTGGCATCTGCCAATGCGCCCAACTGCCAAAATGCAAGTCCTGCCGCGTGGTAGTCGGCGGTGCGCATTTGTTCCTCGTAGACGTCTATGCGAGCTAAGTGGTACGTGCTATCTTCCAGCCTGCGTGCGGCGTGGCGTGCGTTATCGTACTGCCCCAATCGCAGGAATTGGTCGATACGTGCCACCTGCTCGTCGGGATCCAGTTTGACTCCTGCCACCCGCGCCAGGGTGTCGAGCGCTTGTTCCTCGCTTTGTCGCTCCAGCGTCGAGAGCAAAGGCAGGAATAGTTTTGGGGGTGTTTTCTCTACCACGAACAAGTGTTGTCTTGCACGCGACAGGCCTACGTAGAACAGATTGAAATAGTAGCGGTACACCGAGTTTTCGTCCGCCGTTTTGCGGTTTACGTAGCGGCGCTCCAGGGTCTGCCACCTCTCCAGGTAGGTATCGAGCAGGCGGTACAGCACCACGGTATCTCGCTCCAAGCCCTTGACCTCGCTGACGGTCAACACCTCGTGCTTAGGCAGGGCCTTTTGCAGCCTGTCTTTGGTGTGCAGATCCGCTACCACCACCGTCACGTCCTCCGTTTCTCCTTTGGCAAGGGCGTCTGTCCAGCGTTTGTCCTCCACCCATACCGCCGCGGTATTTCCCTCTTCGCCCACCGCTTCGCTACCCAACACGAAAGAGTGGGTGCCAAACCATTGGGCGTTCAGGCCCCGTGCCACCTCGATGATTTCCTCGATACGGCGCCCCGAGCGGTAGTTGCGCTTGAGCTCGGCAACACGTGTATTGGCATCGTCATAGAGCAGTTGTTTGAGGTAGGCAAAGCGAAAATAGGAGGGGTTGATCATCTGCAGGGCATCGCCCACACAGAACATTTTGCTACTCATTTTGGCAAGCATTGCCAGGGTGACTTGGGTAAAGTCCTGCACCTCGTCTACCACCGTCAGGCTATAGTGGGGCAAGTTGCCCTCTACCAATAGCGTACGACTCATTTGGTTGTTGTCGGTCAGACCGTTATCCACCAAATGGCGGTGGTAGTCGATAGCAATGCCGTAGATAGTATCGCAGGAGGCGCTACCAAAGGATGCGCCACGCAGAGCCATATAGTCGGACTTAGAGAGCAACCTCTGGGGAGAGGTGGGGTCGCACCAACCGCGAATCAAACCGTAGATTTCCTTGTAGATGACTTCCATTCCCAGAGAGCGCACCTTTTCGATCCGCCCGGCGAGGTGGTAGTTTTTCAATCCGCCCACGTAGGAGCGCAGGAAATAGCCCTCGTCCGCCACTTGTGGCCGCACCCCCTTGATCTCTCGGTAGAGATCCTCTATCAGGCGGTAGTCCACTTTGGTGTCGAGATAGTCGACGATACTCTCCAATCTGTCCACCACGTCCCGGTGGGTTTCAGCATCGAGATAGAGTCCCAACCGCTGGCAAACACCCATAGACTCGCTACCCAACACACGCACACGTCCCTCACGGTAGGCGTCGATCAACAGTTGTACGTCCTGGCGCCAACCGTGCAGTTTTTGTTGGGTATCGACCAGTAGCCCACGTGAATAGGTGGTGTAGAGGGTGCGCCCGTGGTAGCCACGGCAGGCAGTATAGATGATTTTGTCAATACACATGTTGGTTTTGCCGCTACCGGCAACACCCTGTACCAATACGTTTTTGTCCTCGATCACCAATGCAGATTGAGTGGGGTCGAGTCGGGGGAAATACAGCCCGTTCGTACCTGTGAGTCGGTAGAGGGCAGTAAAGTCACGGTCGGCATAGGAGGGTGTATCCAATCTCCACCGCACGCGCAAGGTATCCTTGCCCTCCAGGTAGCGCACAAAGCGGTCGTCCACGCGCAGTAGGGCAGCATCGGGGGAGTCGTAGCCACAGAAAATCAACTCGGTATGCTCTGCCGTGGGGCGCACGCATACCCAAAATACGTGACGGCTATCCTCGGGAGAAAGGCGCAGATACACCTCGCCCTCGGGCAACTTGTCCACCAAGCCAAAAAGCCCCATTGCCAGCAGGTCCAATAGGGTATCGGTGTGGCGCATGCGAGCAGTTTGCTTGCTGAGTCGCTCGGTTTTGAACACACAGCAATGCGCCGAGAGCCAAAGCTCCTTGGTTTGTAGGGTAAAAATGCCTTCCTTCATACCGTTTGATGTTGCAATAGAGTCCAACCGTCTACCAGGGCGTCCATTTCTCCCTTTTCCCATTGGCGAAGGGAGTACACACCGCTAAGGCGCACGTCACGCACCTCGGCATTTGCCTCGTCGTAGTAGCGCACGGTGGTTTGTGCCTGGGTACGCACGGATATAGCGGTTTGCCTTTCGGCATTGTGTTTGGTTTGCTCCCACGCCTCTCGCAGGCGTTGCTCCAACACCGCCAAAGCGCGCAGTTTGTTGGCTCGCTGTGAGCGCTCGTCCTGGCAGGTAACCACGGTGCCGGTGGGCAGGTGGGTAACGCGTACTGCCGTTTCTACCTTGTTGACGTTTTGACCGCCCTTGCCGCTGGAGCAGAAAATGTCGATACGCACGTCTCGGTAGTCCAACGCAAAGGCAGCGCTTTCCTCTTTGGGTACCAGTTGCACACAGACTGCGCCCGAGGTGCTCCACTTGTGGGTGCCCACCTCGCCGGATAGCCGTCCGTGCCCTGCGTTTGCTTGCAACAGGGCGCCACGTGCGGTAGGGGATAGGGTAGCTTGCACCCCCACTCGTGCCAGATAGCGGCGGTATGCCTCACCCATACGCAGAGCCAAGGCGGTGTCTTGGGCAGAAAGGGTCATTTCCAGCGCGCGGTCGTCCTTTCGCAAAAGCAGGAGCGCACGTGCCCTTTGCTTCGCGGCGGATAGAGCGTGGGTTGCCACCTCCGTCTCCTGCCGCACCAACCGTTGCCACTCCTCGTCCCCCTCTTGTGGGGGCAGGGTCTCTACGGCGTGCAGAGCCGATTTTAACTGTTCGTAGGCACGGCACCACTCCGCCAGCTGACCTTGCTCTGCCAACAAGCGCGCACACAAAAGCTTGTCGATATTCACCTCGGGTGCCGACAAAAGCCGATTGATTTCGCTATTTCGCTCGTAGGCTGGGCAGAGATATGCCAGCAATAGGGTGGATTCTTGCAAAATTCTACTCCTAAAATAGTATTCTACGGTTAGTGTACCACAGATTACCGTAAAAAACAAGTGGCATACCCGATTGGTATGCCACTTGATGAGAATTATCCGCATTTTCGGTGGGATATTCGTTTTTAGTGGGGAGAGTGAATGATGATATTGGCAAGTCCACCCTCTGCGGTTTCGCGATATTTGTGCGAGAGGTCCTTGCCCGTTTCGTACATAGTGCGCACCACCGCGTCAAAGCCAATCTTGGAGGCAAAGGACAGGAAGGTAGCCAAGCTCATTGCGTTGATAGCACGGATAGCGGCAACTGCGTTGCGCTCGATACAGGGAATTTGCACGATACCCATCAGGGGGTCGCAGGTAAGACCCAAATGGTGCTCCATCGCAATCTCTGCCGCGCCCTCGATCTGTTCCAAAGACAGCGAGTGCAATTCGCTGACCGCGGCCGCCGCCATACTGCAAGCCGAGCCGATCTCCGCTTGGCAACCGCACTCTGCGCCCGAGATACTGGCGTTGGTTTTGATGACGTTGCCCACCACACCTGCGGCGGCAATCGCGTCGATGATTTGCTCGTCGGTATAGCCGTAGGTGGTTTGCATATAGTACAGCACAGCAGGCAACACGCCGCAAGCACCGCAAGTAGGCGCCGTCACCACCGTACCGCCGGCGGCATTTTCCTCCGCAACGGCATAGGCGTAGGAACACACCAGACGGTTAAAGCGGATTTCCGATTGCTCGTGAGGGGAGAGGTGGGTATATAGCACGCGTGCTTTGCGCGCCACGTGCAGACCGCCCGGCAATTCCCCGTCTGCCACCAAGCCACGGCAAACCGCCTCTTTCATACGGAGCCAAACCTCTTCCAAGTAGGGGAAGATGCGTGGCTCGTAGTGGCGCACGTAGTCGGGCAGGCGCACACCGCGGCGAATGCAAAACTCCTTGATCTGGGTAAAACTGCGCTCGGGATAGATTTCAGGAGGGGTAATGGTTGGCTCTCCCTGGATAGAAAAGGCACCGCCACCAATACTCTCTACCCAAAAGTCCCGTTGGGCGTCACCGTCGCTCACCTCTACGTGGAAGGTGTTGGGATGCTCGGTGGGGGTGTCGAAGTCAAACGCCACCTCGACCCGCCCCGGCCACAGTCGCTCGATCACGGTGTCGGTGCCGTGGCCTTTACCTGTCTTGGCAAGGGATCCGTAGAGGGTGACTTTGTAGTGTGCCTCGGGGCCAAAGCGTGCCGAGATTTCCTGGCTAGCCGCAAGAGGAGCCATGGTGTGCGAGCTGGAAGGACCAGCACCGATTCGATAGAGTTGCGATAGAGATTGCACGAGTTATTCTCCTTTTTCGCCGGGTTGCGGCGCGGACTGACCCATGAGGAAGAGCAGGGTTTGGTAGACCTCCTCCTCCGCAAGGATACACTCAATTTCTTGTAGCATTTGGGTGGGGTCGCCCATACTTTCGTGGCATAGCGCCACCCCATATTCCCCTCGCTCAACGGTGAGCGGACGGCAGATTTCAGCTAGGGACTCTAGAGCCGATTCCACCCCCACGTCCTCCAAAAGCGGTGGGATAAACAGGCGAAACCGCGTGAGGTTTCTACTGACAGCAAGCGCCAAATCCACCTCGGACAAAATGCCGTAGTTTGCTACGATATCGTAGAAATGCAGACCGCGCCTACGGCTGTGCGTCCAACCCACACGGTGGAACGCCCCCGCAAAGCCCTGCTTCCGCAGATAGCGACGGGTCACGCGATTGGCAGACGACTCTTTCACGTTAGAAGGAAATAAAGCCAAAGGCTTCTGCCATCATTTTGGCTACGGTCACCAGGTGAGCACCGCCAAATGCCAGGGCATAGACGGCCACGCCGACCATCAACAGGCCAAAAACACAGGTGCACACACCGCCAAGTGCCACGAGGGTGCGAGAACCCTTGCTACGGCCTGCGCCGATCCACCAAATGCCGACCACGAGCATAAGAATGAGGGAAATGAGCCAAAACCCCATCGTTTGAATGGGATCGGAAAGAATGTGAAGATGGTTATCGTAGACGTTGACAAAGAGTAGGTTGAGCACAGCCAGCAGTAGCCATACGATCCAAAGACTCCGTACTAATTTTGCCATAGCGACCTCCGCTTAGTAGATATTTTCATTATACGAGCAGCAAAAGCCTTTGTCAATCACCAATATTTTGCTCTCCGCGAGCCTCGCGGTGCTCCTCTTGGCCATCGCAAGAGGGCGCCACTTCCGTTTGTGCCTCGCAGATAGGCTCCACCGCTTTTTGTGCGCGCGGCAATTTGCTCACCGGCAAAAAGGCACCCACACCCTTGCGGCAAAGACGGTCGCAAAGAAGAACCAACGGCACACCCACCGCATAGACAAAGACGGCCTGGGAGAGGGCAATAGAGCCCACGTTGGGCCAATAGAGCACTTCTGCGCCCAACAGGTGCCACAAAAGGGGCAGACCAAATGCGTTCAAAAGCACGGGGGGGAGTCCACCAATCACCACACCGAGCGCACGTGGCTTGATACGGTGGCAGAGTCGGGTGAGCAAGGCAGCCACCAGGGTGATTGCGCCCCCAATCGTCACGTCCCACGCCCCGGTAGGAGAGCCAACGTTGCCCAACATACACCCAATCCACAAAGCAGGCACCGCCTCGGGATACAAAAGGGGCAAAAGGGTCAGCCCCTCGGAGGGGCGGATTTGAAATGCGCCGTACGCAAGGGGCATAAAAGCGTAGGTGAGCGCCACGTACATAGCGCAAAAGACGGCACCGCGTGCCACCAATAGAGTAGACTGTCGTTTTAGTTTGGATTCTTTCAAAAAAAGTCACCTCGGTTTTTTTATTGGGAAGTGTTAGCCGAAAACCTTCCACAAACAGTATGGCACACCCAACGGGAAAAAGCAAGGATTTTTCGAGAGAAACAAAAAGACAACCTTCACGCGTGCGTGCCCACGCGCGTGCAACTTTATTTGTTCGCGCGCGCAAGAAGTAGGGCGGTGAATAGGGGAGCAAAAGGGGCGGAATTGGCATAATATGGTAATATGCAAAAAATATGCGTTTATGCAAATATTATGCATACAACCGCACAATGTAAAATATTGAAAATACATATATAGAGCAGATAATTACAATCATTTGGCGTTATTTTGGAAATCAACTAAAAATTAACATAAATTTTTTTATGGAAAATTGAATTATAGGCGCTAATTTATTTGACTTGATTTTTTTATAGTTGGTATAATTGAGTTGACCTTGGATAAGGTCTTTTGTTATTCATCTGTGCTTATGCAGGTGAGCCACGAGGCAAGCGTGCGGTCTTGCCACTAAATTGTATATTATATATGGAGGTATATATATGAAGAAGAGCAAACTGACGATCATGTTGGTAGCAGTGTTGCTGGTCGTATCCATCCTCGGTGCCTGTGCTTTGACGGGCTGCGAAGAGGTTTGCACCGCTCACGTTGATGCCAACAAGGATTTAAAATGTGATAATTGTGGGGTGGCTCTGGATTGCGATCATAGCGACGCCAGTGTTATTCCTGCAGTTCCTGCTACTTGCACCGAGCCCGGCTTGACCGAAGGCAAGAAGTGTAATGTTTGCGGTGAAGTTTTGGTCGCTCAAACCGAAGTTCCTGCTGTTGGCCACATCAACTCTGATGCTGACAACAAGTGCGACAACTGCGACAAGACTTTCGTCTACACCCTGCACGACAGCATGGGTGCTGGCCCCACCAACTGGAACCCCCACGTTTGGGAGACCAACGCAGACAACTACTTTGCCGGTTACACCGAGATGGGTCTTGTGGACGTGACCATCGCTGACGACGGCGTCAACTACGCTTGGGTTTGGGAAATGGCTACCGGTATCGAAGACGTTACCGCTGAGTACCAAGCTGACGAAGAGAAGAACGCTAAGTGGGAAGTTGGTGAGTTGACCGAGGGTAAGGTTTATCGTATCTACCTGAACGAGCTGGCTAAGTGGGCTGATGGCACCCCCATCAATGCTGACACTTATGTCTACTCCATGAAGCAATTGCTGAACCCCAAGATGCAGAACTACCGCGCTAACACCTACTATGCTGGTCAAAGCGCTATCAAGAACGCTGCTAAGTACTTCAACTCTGAGAGCCCCATCTACGACTACGTCTATGCTGAGGATGCTGAAGGCAACGAGATCCCCTTCGATTTCGAGAACAACGCTGTGTATCTGCACCTGACCAAGCCCTGGATGCTGAACAGCAGCTACGCTATCTACGACTTGATGGACATGGGTTACATTGATGCTGCAGAGTACAACGCATTGGCTGAGGAAGCTAACCCCTACGGTTTCGTGGAGCTCACCGCTGACAACGCAGCTACCGTGAAGAGCGTTATCGCTCAATTCCTGACTGCATTCGGCATTAATCTCACCGAAGAAAACGCGATTGACAACATCTATGCTCGTACTCATATGTACTACAACACCGGCAAGTTCTCTGAACCTTTCGCTTGGGAGAACGTTGGTTTGGTGAAGGTTGATGACTACACCATCGACTACATCCACGAGGGTGCTGAGAGCGAGTACTACTTCCTGGTGAGCTTGACCTCTAACTGGATCGTCTACGAAGATCTGTACGAGGCTGGTAAGACCCAACTGGGCGACCTGATCACCACCGACTACGGTACCGCTGTTGACAAGTATATGTCCTACGGTCCCTACAAGCTCGACTCCTACGAGTTGGATAAGCAAATGCGCATGAGCCGCAACGAGAACTGGTACGGTTGGACCGACGGTCTGCACGTAGGTCAATACATGACCACCAACATCGTTTGCGACATCATCAGCGACGAAGCTACCCTGGAAGGTTTGTTCCTCACCGGTAAGGTAGACGGCCTGGGCCTGAACGCTACTCAGCTGGCTGAGTACCGCAACAGCCAATACCTGTTGAAGACCGACCAAACCTACACCTTCCGTTTCGTATTCGCTTCCGATCTGTCCAAGCTGACCGCTCTGGAGACCCAATACAACAACGGCGCTAACCTGAAGGTTCTGTCCTACGACGACTTCCGTAAGGCAATCTCCTTGGCTATCGACCGTGCTAAGATGTGTGCTCAAGGTACCGGTGGCTACAAGCCCGCTTACGCTCTGTTCAACAGACTGTACTACTATGATGTAGAGAACGATCCTTCCTCCATCTACCGTGATACCGCTGAGGCTAAGCAAGTTATCCTCGACATCTACGGCGTGAAGTACGGCGAGGACGAGGCTTACAAGACCTTGGACGAGGCTTACAACTCCATCACCGGTTTCGACTTGGCTCAAGCTAAGGAACTGTTCCAAAGCGTATACGAGACCGCTATTGCTGACGGCAACTACACCGAAGGTCAAAAGGTTATCATCCACTGTATGGCTACCGGTGCTGACACCCTCAGCGAGGACGACAGCGCTCAAGAGCGTTTGTTGAACGAATTCGTTGCTGCTGCTACCGTTGATACCGGATTCGAAGGCCTGATCTCTTTCGAGTTCTCTGCTGGTGCTGCTGACCGTTACGGTGACGTGGCTGCCGGACGTATCGAAATGATCCGTGGTGCATGGGGCGGCGCTGCATTCTTCCCCTTCTCCACCATCCGTTGCTACACCGAGCCCGAGTACATGGGTGGCCTGAGCGCTATCCACGAGTCCTGCGGTTGGGATCCCTCCAAGGAAGAACTGACCCTGGTCTATGACTTCGACTTGGATCCTGCTACTCCCGATGAGGAAATCACTCTGACCCTCGACAAGTGGGCTATGAGTATCAACGACGGTTACCTCGATGAGGCTTCTGGCGACCTGTATCTGTACACCGACGGCGACACCAAGATGATGATCTTGGCTGAGTTGGAGCAGGCTGTCCTCGAGTCCTATCAATGTATCCCCTTCGCTTCCGAGACTGCATGTTCCTTGTTCTCTCAAAAGATCAAGTATGCAACCCTCGAGTACAACATCATGTACGGTTACGGCGGTCTGCGTCTGATGACCTACAACTACGATGACGTAGCTTGGGAAGAGTACGTAGCTTCTCAAGGTGGCGAACTGAAGTACTAATTTCTAGGCCCTCGGGCCAAGACAATTTGAACAATTCCTACGGGTGTGCCTCGCAAGGGGCACACCCCAAAAGGAATTATTAGTGGGGAGGTTTTTAACCTCTTTTTGTATGGTATAAATATCATGAGTACATTCAAGTATGTTTTAAGTCGTATCGCTCTGATGCTGGTCGTGTTCGTGGTCACCATGGTTTTGTGCTTTTGCTTGATTCGTTTGTTGCCTTTCAAGTCGGAAGCTACCGGTCTGCAGGCCATCACTGAGCAAAGACGACTCCAAATGCTTGGTTGGGCAGATACGGATGCAGACGGCAATAAGATCACCATGATCGAAAAGCTCGGTAAGTGGATCTACAACATCCTGTTCCGTGACGTCCAGAGCATTGATCCCGAAACTGGCGAAAAGACAAAGATCGAATACGACGAGAAGACCGGTGAAATCATTCCTAATCCCGACGGCAGACCCGACTGGGACTGGGGTGTCTCCTTGAAGATCGACTACCTCAAGGACGTTACCGAAGTTGTAGGCGATCGTATGACGCCAACTATTTTGCTGAACGTTTATTCTCTGCTGATTTCGATACCTATCGGTATTGCTTTCGGTATTTTTGCCGCGCTCAAGAAGAACAAGTGGCAGGACCACTTCATCTCGACCGCCGTTATGCTGTTCATTTCGGTGCCGAGCTTTGTGTACGCTTTCTTGTTGCAATACTTCTTCGCGTTCAAGTGGGGAATTTTGCCCGCTCAGTCCTCTTCTCTGATGGACGCAGGCGGTTCATACTTTAGCTGGGAAATGAGCAAATCGCTGATCCTACCCGTGCTCTCCATGAGCTTTGGTACGATTGCCGGTTTGACACGTAGCACGCGTGCCGAGTTGACCGAGGCATTGACGAGCGAATATATGCTGTTGGCCCGCACCAAGGGCTTGACCAGATCGCAATCCATTATGCGCCACGCGCTCAAGAACGCTATGGTGCCCATTTTGCCGGGTATCATCTCCTCCTTCGTGGGTATTCTGAGCGGTTCTTACATCATCGAGCAAATCTTTGGTGTACCCGGCGTTGGTAAGCTGTACATTATGTCGATCAACATGCGCGACTACGATTTGTTCATGTTCATCACCGCATTCTACGGCTTTATTGGCTTGCTTTCTAACATTTTGATTGACTTGTCCTACGGATTCCTTGATCCGCGGGTGAAGATGGGGGCGAAGAAGTAGTATGGCTAAGAAGAATGATTTGCAAAACCAACATTTGACCCCAGACATGTTTGTCCCGGTCAATGCAGACAAGGTGCTGTCTGACGTCAAGTTTGACACCAAGCCCGTAGGCTATTTGATGGACGCTTGGCGCCGCTTCAAGCGCAACAAGGCGTCGGTTGTGGCAGCATGCATCATTTTGATCATTGCATTGTTCGCCATCATCGCGCCCCTCGTGTCTCCCTACGAGATGAGCGAGGTAGACGGCTACTATAAGCACGCCCGCCCCAAGATTGCCGGCATGAACAATTCGGGCAGCGGTTTCTGGGACGGTACCTACGTCAAGGACCAAAGCACGTTGGACTATATCTATTTCAACGGTATTGCTATGGGTGCTTTGGACACCGACTTTGACGGCAAGCACGATTGGAACGAAGTGCTCGCCAGCGAATTCAACCCCATCAAGAAGGAGTTGGACGACTACGACTATACCACCCAGGTAAACGGCGTGGATATCACCAGCCACCGCTACGAGTTGCGCGTGGACTCCTACTACGAGGTAGGTTTCCGCTCGGTAGAGGGTATCACCCCCGAAGAGTATCAACGCATTTTGGATTGGGAGCAGGAGACCGGTCTGAAGGTCATCTATCCTGTGATCAACTTCAACGATGCAGACGCATTCGACTCCACCAATATCAACACCGACTCGCAGGATAACTACTGGTATCGCAACAAGCGTGGTACCAACGGCGGTACCGTGCCTATTGATATCAACGGCAACGAGCTGACCCTCGAGCAAGTGATGAACGGCGAGTTGGTACCCAACTATGCCGTCCGCTACGACGAGACCCCCGACGGCGAGTATATCGTAGACCCCCTCAAGGGCTACGTGTTGGCATCCTCTTTGAGTCCCGAGGAGTACGCTGCTCTGACCAACAAGCGTTACAGTACCTTCATCGAGGACCGCTTGAACGGTATCTACGCATACTACAACGGCAGTTACGTATTGGCATCCTCTTTGACCCCCGACCAATTGGAAGGTAACACCAAGCGTTACAGACAAAACGGTGTGGAGGCAGAGGACGGTGCGTACGTATTCGACGGCAACGACTACGCGCTGGTTTCCTCTCTTAGCGAGGCTGAACTGGCACGTGCATACGCTCGTTATAGCGCAGTATATACCGAGAATTCCAAGGGTAAGTTCTACTTGGTAGACGGCGAATATAAGACCGGTACCGAGTTGGGCTGGAAGATCATGGAAATCGAGGAATACAAGGCAGGCGGCGGCAAGACCTATTCGCAAGCCTTCGTGTTGGACTACAACGGCAACTACGTATTGGACGGCAAGAACTACAAGTTGGAATCGAGCATGAGCGCAGATGCACTGGCGAAAATGGTAGTGCGCTACAATATCGATTGGCGTCGTGATACCCAAGGTAAGCACACCCTGTTCGAGGGCGAGTACGTGCTGTACGATTCGCTGACCCCCGAGCAACAAGACTCTTTGTTGACTCGCTATCATCGCGTAGAAAACGCTACCTTTATCCGTACCGGTGCCGGTGGTAAGAACTACCGTATCCGCGTGCTGTACTACAACTACTATCGCTATCTGAACGACAAGGAGCCCGTACACGTGTTCGGTGCTGACTCCCAAGGCTACGACATTTTGGTTCGTTTGGCAATGGGTGCCCGTCTGTCCCTGGTATTGGCAGTTTGCGTAGCAGCAATCAACCTGATCTTCGGTTCTCTCTACGGTGCTATCTCGGGCTACTACGGTGGCAAGGTAGATATGGTGATGGAGCGTATTACCGACGTTTTGGCGGGTATCCCCACCATCGTGTTGATGACCCTGGTGCGTATCCACTTGATCGAAGGTTCCGTGCCCGTGATGATTGGCGACACGTTGCTGTTCAACCTGCACCTCACCGATATGGGCGGCATCATCTTCGCTATGTGTGCAACCGGCTGGATTGGTACGGCTTATTCCGTGCGTATGCAGTTCTACCGCTTCAAACGGCAAGAGTATATTTTGGCGGCGCGTACCCTGGGTGCGCGTGACGGACGGTTGATGTTCCGCCATATCTTCCCCAATGCGTTGGGTACCCTGATCACCGGTTCGGTGTTGGTTATCCCGGGCGTTATCTTCTCGGAAACTTCGCTGGCGTACTTGGGCGTTATCAGCTTTACCGGCCCCAATATCACTTCACTGGGTGCTATGCTATCCAACGGTCAGTCGGCAGGTATCAGTAAGTTCCCGCACATTATCTTCTTCCCGGCGTTGATTCTGTCCTTGCTGATGATCAGTTTCAACCTGTTCGGTAACGGATTGCGCGACGCATTCAACCCCTCTTTGAGAGGATCGGAGGAGTAGTATGGAAAAGAAATTAGAAGTAAAAGATTTACGTATCTCCTTCCGTACGGATGCAGGTAAGGTGCAAGCCGTGCGTGATATCAGCTTTGACCTGTATAAGAACGAGACCCTCGCTATCGTGGGTGAGTCGGGTTCCGGTAAGTCGGTTACCAACAAGGCTATCATCGGCATCTCTGCCGTGAACGCTATCATCGAGAGCGGTGAGATCATCTACGACGGTATGGACTTGCTGAAGATCAGCGAGGACGACTTCCACAAGCTGCGCGGTGACAAGATCGCCATGATCTTCCAGGATCCGCTGTCTGCTTTGGATCCCATCTGCCGTATCGGTAAGCAGTTGACCGAGGCCATGATTTTGAAGAACCGTGCCGCTCGCCGTGACGCGCGCCGCACCTTCAACCGCATGACCAAGCGCTTGCTCAAGGCTATGGACGCCGCTATGGGCGTAGAAAAGGGCAGCGATCAAGCCAAGGCTAACCAAAAGCGTATCGACGATTTCGACCGATTCTCCTCCAAGCACCTTTCTATGGAAAAGGTGTACAACGCTGCTCAACAGGCTGCCGTCGTGGTGGTGGAAGAAATTGATGACTTGCTGTTCCATATCGAAAAGAAAGCGGTCAGTGAGTTCTCCAAAAAGGTTCGCCACATCGTGCGCCACGCCAAAGACAGCGTGCACGAGCACGTGGTAGACGCAGGTATCGTGGCCTTAGCAGACGAGTTCAAGGCTACTGCCAAAGAGGCACGCTCCAAGAAGGACTACTCCTTGGTGGTGGACGTACTGAACCGTATGTTGGTGCTTGCCAAAGAGGGTGTGGAGCGTGTATCTCCCAACTACTTTGCGCTGGGCTACTATCTGACCTTTGCCGGTCAGCCCCTGCCCGAGATGGAGATTGGCGAGTTGAACGCATTCTTGCGCGCCTATCTGGACGAGCACTATATGCTCAGCTTCATCGAGGACGAAAAGAAGGCTTTGCAATGGTCCTACGAGCGTTCTCTGGAGGCTAAGCGCGTGGTGATCGACGCCCTTGCCGAGGCAAGACCTCTGTTTGCAGAGGGCGAGGCAGACAAGCAAGCTTTCCGCGCTGCTGCCAAGGCTCTTTCCGAGAAGGTTGCCGATTCTATCGACCCCCTGAAACTCGTGAAGGACTCTGCTGCCTACACCTTCAAGACCAGTCTGCGCTCTGCTATCGATACCTATTTCGATGCTATCCCCAACAATGCGCGTGAGCAACGCCGCTTTGACAAGGAAACCAAGCGCTACGACAGAATCATTGCCCGTGGCAAGACTCCCGACTATAAGGTGACTCCTGCCAAGATCGTGGACTTGGAACTTGCACGCGACAACATCGTGCATATCCTGGATAACCTGAGCGCACGTTACCAAAAGGATTTGGAGAATCGCGACAGCTACGACGTAGCAGTCGAGGCAGTTGCTTTGATCGACTTCCTGAAGGAAAAGGCACAGGCTGTGGCATATCGCGTGACTCCATTGGTGGCCAAGAACAAGGCTATCAAGTTGATGGAGGAGGTGGGTATTCCCGAGCCCGAGCGCCGCTACCGTCAGTATCCCTTCCAATTCTCGGGCGGTATGCGTCAACGTATCGTTATCGCAATCGCACTTGCCGCTAACCCCGACATTTTGATTTGCGACGAGCCTACCACCGCTTTGGACGTGACCATTCAGGCACAAATCCTCGAGCTGATCAACAAGCTCAAGAGAGAACGTAACCTGTCCATCATCTTCATTACCCACGACTTGGGCGTTGTGGCAAATATGGCAGACCGTATTGCCGTTATGTACGCAGGCAAGATCGTAGAGATGGGTACGGCAGAGGATATCTTCTACCGTCCTGCACATCCCTACACCTGGGCATTGCTGTCGAGTATGCCCGACCTGGACACCAACGAAAAGCTGGAGGCTATTCCCGGTACGCCCCCCAACATGATCTATCCTCCCAAGGGAGATGCATTTGCGGCGCGTAACAAGTATGCCATGAAGATTGACTTTGAACTGCAACCTCCTATGTTCCAAATCAGTGAGACCCACTGTGCGGCTACGTGGTTGCTGCATCCCGATGCACCCAAGGTAGACCTGCCCCGTCCCGTGGCAGAGCGTATCGAACGTATGCATCGCATCAATAGCGAGAATGCTCGCTTGAAGGCCGAGGCCGAGGGGGACGACCATGAGTAATCAACCCGAAACCAACAAAGAACCTTTGCTCCGTGTGGAGCATCTGTCCCAATACTTCCGTTTGGGTCCCACCACCCTCAAGGCGGTCAACAACGTAAGCTTTGACATTATGCCCGGTGAGGTGTTTGGTTTGGTGGGTGAGTCCGGTTGCGGTAAGACCACCACCGGTCGTTCTATCATCAAACTGTACAACTGCACCGACGGTAACGTGTATTTCAAGGGTCGCCGCATCTGTGCCGGTACCTTGAGCTACAAGAACGCCAAGAAGGAGGCCTACAAGGCTCTGTGGGCAGACGTCAAGAAGGCGTGTTCTAAAAAGAAGACTGAGGGCGAAAAGGTAGACCTCAAAGCGTCCATTGCCAACTGGCACCGCATTTGCCACGAGCAAAACGTGCAAATCCGCAAGGCAAAGCACGACCAAAAGCGTTGCGACAAGGACTACGCCAAGGAGAATATTGCCCTCGTCAAGGCCGACTATAAGGCTCGCTTGAAGGCAGTTGAGGGCGGCTTCAAGAACAAGGAATACAAAAAGGTACTGTGGGAGTACGTCAAGGCATACTTCTTTGCTCGCAAAGAACGCTACGTGACCAAGATCCAAATGATCTTCCAGGATCCTATCGCCAGCCTCGACCCCCGTATGACCGTTCGTGAGATCATCGCAGAGGGTTTGACCATTCGCGGTATCCGCAACAAAAAGTTGGTGGACGAATTGGTGTACGAAGTATTGGAGAAGGTTGGTCTGGTGCGTGAGCACGCTAACCGCTATCCCCACGAGTTCTCGGGCGGTCAACGTCAGCGTATCGGTGTGGCACGTGCTATCATCATGCGCCCCGACATGATCATCGCCGACGAGCCCATCTCTGCTCTGGACGTGAGCATTCAGGCTCAGGTTATCAACCTGCTGAACGATCTGCGCCACGAGTTGGGCTTGACCATTATGTTCATTGCGCACGACCTGTCCGTTGTGAAGTACTTCTCCGACCGTATCGGCGTTATGTACTACGGCAATATGGTAGAGTTGGCTACCTCGGAAGAGTTGTTCAAGCACCCCTTCCACCCCTACACCCGCTCCTTGCTGTCGGCTATTCCTCTGCCCGACCCCATCTACGAAAAGCAACGTGAGCGTATCGTCTACAATCCGTTGGCAGACCACGACTACAGCGTAGACAAACCCACCCTGCGTGAGGTTTGCCCCGGTCACTTCGTGTCTTGCAACGAGGCCGAGTTCCAAAAACTGCAGGAGATCCTGGCAGCAGAGGCAAAGTGAGGTAGGGTTTGAAGCGCAAGCTACTGTCTTATCTGATTGCAATCGGCGTAGGCGCCGTACTCATGGTGGCAATCCTGGGCATTCTTGGCGTCTATACCGAGGCCATGAATTCCCGCGATACCCTCTCGTGTGTGTCGGACGGCTTTTTCGTGGCAGGCGTTGCCCTGTTTACGGTAGGCGTGTTTTTGGTGGGCGGCGACAAGGGTATGTTTGACGCGGCTAGCTACCGATTCTCCCTGTGGACGCAACGCTACACCCAAAACCGTCGCAACTGGCGTCCGCAAGAGACCTATATCCAGTACCGCGACCGCAAGGCCGAAAAGCGCAAAGCACGCGGTGGATTTGGATTCCTGCTGTGGGTGGGCCTTGGCTACATATTGGTGGGCGCCATCATCTTGGTGGCTCGCGTACTGGCCTTCTAAGAAAAAGAGTATATTTTTCCTCTAAGCCGAGAAATTATATTTCTCGGTTTTTCTTTCTCCCTTGAAAAGCATAGGGAGATGTAGTATAATGAAATCTGAGGTGATTTTATGAAGTATTTGAGCGATATCGAAATTGCACAAGCCCATACACCGCGTCCCATTGCAGAGATTGCCGCTACTGCCGGTATCCCCGTGGACTGCTACGAGTCTTACGGCCGCTACAAGGCCAAGGTGGACCGCCGCTTGGCGGAGGGAGAGAGTAAAGCCAAGTTGATTTTGGTGACGGCCATCAACCCCACCTCGGCAGGCGAAGGCAAAACCACCACCACCATTGGGTTGGCGGACGGTTTGCGCCGTATTGGCAAAAAGAGCATCGTTGCCCTGCGTGAGCCCTCTTTGGGTCCCGTGTTTGGTATCAAGGGTGGTGCCGCAGGCGGTGGCTATGCGCAAGTGGTGCCTATGGAAGATATCAACCTGCATTTCACGGGGGACTTCCACGCAATCGGTGCCGCCGCCAACCTGTTGGCAGCGATGTTGGACAACCATATTTTCCAGGGCAACGAGCTGAATATCAACCCCGAATCCATCACGTGGCCACGCTGTGTGGATATGAATGACCGCCAACTGCGCTTTATCTCCGACGGCCAGGGCGGTTGCAAAAACGGTGTGCCCAGACAGGACAGTTTTTGCATTACCGTCGCCAGCGAGGTGATGGCGGTGCTGTGCCTTGCTTCCTCTCTGACCGACCTCAAAGCACGTCTTGGTCGCATTATCGTGGGCTATACCCACGAGGGAAAGCCCGTGTGCGCGCACGACCTCAAGGCAGAGGGCGCAATGACCGCTCTGTTGAAAGAGGCCTTGAATCCCAACCTCGTGCAAACCCTGGAAGGCACGCCTGCTTTGGTACACGGCGGTCCTTTTGCCAACATTGCCCACGGTTGCAACAGTATTTTGGCTACCCGCACCGCAATGGCGCTGGGTGAGTATGCCGTGACAGAGGCAGGTTTCGGCGCCGACTTGGGCGCAGAAAAGTTTTTGGATATCAAATGCCGTATGGCAGGGCTTGCACCCAACGCCGTGGTGGTGGTTGCCACCGTACGTGCCCTCAAGTTGCACGGCGGAGCAAACAAAACCCAACTTGCCGTAGAGGATCTGGAGGCTTTGCGGAAGGGCTTGCCCAATTTGCTGCGCCACGTGCGCAATATGAAAGAGGTCTATCATCTGCCCTGCGTAGTGGCAATCAACCGTTTCCCCACCGATACCGAGGCAGAGTTAGATACCCTTGCGCGTGCGCTTGCGGAGATTGGCGTAGAGGCCGTGCTTTCCGAGGTGTGGGCAAAGGGTGGCGAAGGTGCGCTGGCGCTTGCCGAGGCGGTAGTGGCTCTATGCGAGCAACCCGTCCGCTTCACCCACGCATACCGTCTGGACGAGGGTGGCATTGCCGACAAACTGCGCGCTCTGGTACAGCGTGTCTACGGTGGCAAGGATATTGAACTTGCGCCCGGTGTTGCGGAGGATATTGCAAAATTGGAGGCAATGGGCTACGGCAACGTACCCGTTTGCGTGGCAAAAACGCAATACAGTTTTTCAGACGACGCCAGCTTGCTGGGTGCGCCCGAGGGCTTTACCGTGCACGTGCGCAAGGTGTGCGTGAGCGCAGGCGCAGGCTTCGTGGTGGCGTATACCGGCAACATTCTGACAATGCCCGGTCTGCCCAAAGACCCAGCTGCTTGTCATATCGACGTAGACGCCACGGGCAAAATCAGCGGATTATTCTAAGGAGGAAATATGATTATCGACGGAAAACAAACGGCGGCGCAAGTGCGTGCCGAGGTAAAACAAGGAGTAGAGCAGGCCGTAGCGCAATACGGCACCCCCATTTCTCTGGCGGTATTGGTGGTGGGCGAAAACCCTGCAAGCGCCGTATACGTGCGCAACAAAATCAAGGCTTGTGCCGAGGTGGGCATTCGCTCAATCGAGGTGCGCCTGCCCGAGAGCGCAACCGACGAGGATATTTTGGTGGAGATAGAACGTTGCAACGCCGACGATTCTATCCACGGCATTCTGTTGCAACTGCCCCTGCCTCCGCACTGTCACGAGCAGGATCTGTTGGCTGCCATTGATCCCGACAAGGACGTGGACGGTCTGCATATCGTGCAGCGTGGCCGCCTCTTCTGCGGACTTCCTGCGCTTTTGCCCTGCACCCCCTACGGTGTGATGACCCTGCTTTCTGCATACGGCATCGACCCCAAGGGCAAACACGCGGTGGTGGTAGGCCGTAGCAATTTGGTGGGCAAGCCTTTAGCAATGATGTTGCTCAACGCCAACGCAACCGTGACGGTTTGCCACAGTCGCACCGTAGATTTGCCTGCGGTTTGCCGTACGGCAGACATTTTGTGCGTGGCGGTGGGTCGTGCAGGCTTCATCACCGAGGATATGGTCAAACCCGGCGCCGTGGTGATTGACGTGGGTATCAACCGTGTGGACGGCAAACTGTGCGGAGACGTGGACTACGATGCCGTTTGTGCCAAGTGCAGTTTCATCACCCCCGTACCCGGTGGGGTAGGGCCCATGACGGTGGCTATGTTGATGAAAAACACCCTGACCGCCTATCTCAACCGTCATCAATAGGTGCGCCCAATGCTCACGCGTGTATATGCGTGCGCGCAAATAAGGATAGGGCACAAAACAAATTAGGAAAACACCAAGAGGATAAGACGTAAAAAAGAACGGATTCTGCAATTGCAAAATCCGCTCTTTTCTTATGGAACAAGTTATTCTTGCGGATCTTCTTCCGCCTCTTTGCTCTTCTTTTTCTTGCCCCAGTCACGCATGATGAGGTATTTGTTGCACACAAAGCTCAGAATCCAAGCCGCAAATCCGCCCACCATCATACCTGCCACGGTGGCAAGGAAGTCGAGGAATGCGTTTTCGTTGCCGGCGACAACCAAGGCCTTGTTGCAAGCGGCCGTCACCACACCGCCCAGATAGGTTTGCAGCAGAATAATCGCAACCGCCATCACGGCATACAGAGAGCCGGCAATCACCACGTTGTTGGTCGCGCGGAAGGTGGTCTTGCGGTTGAGCACGAAGGTCATCACCTGTCCTACCACCGAACCCACCAAAAAGCCGACGAATTCCGCCATGCCCTTCTCTTGGGGATAGCTGAACAAAAACCATACGAAGCCTTGTTTATGGAAAGCGCCGATCGCGTATTTTAAGGCAAACTGCGTGACGGTTTGCGCCACCGCACAGCACAGACTGAACAGGGTAAACAGCACCATTTGGCGCAGGTTTTCGTGCGTTTTGATATAGTTGATGAGCCAGCGAAGATTCTTCTTTTCCTTTTTGGGAGCGGTTTCTTCCACCTCTGCGGAAGTGGGCGCAACCACTTCTTCTTTCTCCTCGCCGGGTAGGATTTCTGCCGGTGTTTCTTGGGGAATCAAGGATTCCTCTACGGGTACGCTTTCCTTCATAATCACCCTCCTTGCGTGCTTTTTTCATTATACGCTACGCCCTACGATTTGTCAATATCCCACTTTACACAGAGTGTTCGTTGCGTGCGCAAGGCTTCCGTTGGGGTGGGCAAAGGTGCTCCTGCCACCCCTTGAAAAACTATACAAAACGGGCAGTTTTCCACAAAAAATGGGAGTTTTCCACCGACTTATCCACATTAAGAAAAATTAATAATTCCTTTTGCGCAAGAATTTGACTATCGCGCGCGAGAATGATACAATCATTTTGCTTGTACGTTTACGAGTGTATTTTCTTCATGGAGGTGTGCTTGTGTCTACGAGCGTTAGTGACCTTATTGCAAGCAATCCCGATCGACTTGTAGGGCTGAAACAGGTAGTTCGGGGAATATCCGACGGCATCGTATGGTGTGTCATTGTGTCGTTGGACAGTGATGAATTTGTCAAGCAAAGGGTGTTGGAGGCGATTGGTAGCCGCAAAATCGCTGTCAAGTACTTTGACAATAAGTCAAAACTTGGCTCGATGGTGGGCATCGACGTTGCCGCAGCCGTCGTTGGGCTAGTTCATCATGCTTAAATTTATGAGCATCCTCAGGGTTGGTGGAGGCTCATCCGATTATACTAAAAAGGAGGTAAAGAGATGCCAACAATCAATCAGTTAATTAGGCACGGTAGAGAGAAGCAAACCAAGAAGACTATGTCTCCTATTTTGCAAAAGTGTCCCCAAAGACGTGGCGTATGCCTGTCTGTGACCACTACCACACCCAAAAAGCCTAACTCTGCTATGAGAAAGATTGCCCGTGTTCGTTTGAGCAACGGTATGGAAGGTACTGTGTATATCCCCGGTATCGGCCACAACCTGCAAGAGCACAGTGTTGTTTTGATTCGTGGCGGCAGGGTTAAAGACTTGCCCGGTGTGCGTTATCATATCGTTCGCGGCACCTTGGATACTGCAGGCGTTGCAAAGCGTATGCAATCTCGTTCCAAGTACGGCGCTAAGCGGCCTAAATAAGTCATCAAATCGGATGATTCAATCAACTTAAAATAAACAGGAGGAATTAATATGCCAAGAAGAGGCGGTGTTCCGAAGCGCGAAGTGTTGCCCGATCCTGTCTATCACGATAAGGTTGTCACCAAGTTGGTGAACCAAATCATGTATGATGGCAAGAAAGGAACGGCTGAACAAATCGTTTACGGAGCGTTCAAAATTATAGAAGAGAAAATGGGTATGGATCCTCACGAGGTCTTCCTGAAGGCTTTGGAGAACGTGATGCCCCAAGTAGAGGTTAAGGCACGCCGTGTGGGCGGTGCTACCTATCAAGTACCGATCGAGATTCGTCCCGAGCGTAGACAAACGCTGGCAATCCGTTGGTTGGTAAACTTTATGCGTAAGCGTAGCGAGCGTACTTCGGATGCTCGTTTGGCTGCCGAATTGATGGACGCCTACAACGGCGTTGGTTCGACCGTCAAGAAGAAGGACGAAGTACACCGTATGGCTGACGCCAACAAGGCGTTTGCCCACTATCGCTATTAGTCTTGCAGGGTGAGTCATGGCACAATCACTTGAGAACATTCGCAATATTGGCATCATGGCTCACATTGATGCAGGCAAGACGACCACAACCGAGCGTATTTTGTACTTTACCGGCAAGATACGCAACACGGGCGAGGTGCACGACGGTGCCGCCACCATGGACTGGATGGTGCAGGAGCAGGAGCGTGGTATTACCATCACGTCTGCCGCTACCACCACCCAATGGAAGGGGGCAACCATCAACATTATCGACACCCCGGGACACGTAGACTTTACCATCGAGGTGGAGCGGAGTCTGCGCGTGCTGGACGGAGCCGTAGCGGTCTTTTGTGCCAAGGGCGGTGTGGAGCCACAGTCAGAGACGGTGTGGCGCCAAGCGGAGCACTACAAGGTGCCTCGTATCGCTTTTGTCAACAAGATGGACATCGAGGGTGCCAACTTTGAGCGTGTGCTCAGTATGATGCGCTCCCACCTGCACGCCAACGCAGTGGCGATTGCCCTGCCTGTTGGTCAGGCGGCGGAGTTTCGCGGTATCATCGATTTGGTGACGATGCGCTATCAACCCTTTGGGGAAGAGGGCGACCACGCACTCTGTCCTATGGAGGATATTCCCGAGGAGATGAAGGTGATAGCCGAAAGCTATCGCGAAAAGCTCATCGAGGCCGCTGCCGACCTGGACGACGATGTGATGGAGTGCTATCTTTGCGAAAGTCCCGTGGAGGAGAGTCTACGTCGTCGCGCTATCCGCAAGGGTGCGCTCTCGGGCAGGATGATCCCGGTGCTTTGTGGTACTGCATTCCGCAATCGCGGTGTGACCCGACTGTTGGATGCGGTGGTAGACTATCTGCCATCTCCCCTGGACATTCCCCCTACCGAGGGTTTCAATCCCAAGGACAGAGAGGAGAGACTGTTCCGCCGTCCCAGTGATGACGAACCATTCTCCGCATTGGCGTTCAAAATCATGAGCGAACAATACGGCAAGTTGGTCTTCACCAGGGTATATAGCGGATCGGTCAAGATTGGCGACATGGTCTACAATCCCGGTAAAGGTACGCGAGACAGAGTGATGCGTATCTTGCGTATGCACGCCAACGAACGCCAGGATATTACCGAACTGCACACAGGTGATATCGGTGTGATCGTAGGCTTGAAGAACGTCGTGACGGGCGATACCCTTTGCGACCAAAAGCATCCGATCGTATTTGGACAGATTGAGTGTCCGGAGCCGGTCGTTAAGCAGGCTATTGAACCGCGCACCAAGGCCAGCAAAGACAAAATGGCCTATGCATTCGAGCGTTTGATTGAGGAGGACCCCACTTTCCGTGCCTACGTGGACAGAGAGACGGGTCAGACCATCATCGCAGGAATGGGCGAGCTGCACCTCGAGATCATCGTGGACAGGCTCCGTCGCGAGTTCAAGGTCGAGGCTGCCATCGGTAGCCCCCAAGTCAGTTACCGTGAGCGTTTGGCTGCGCCTTGCACCGTTGTGGGCAAGCAGGTCAAGCAGACGGGTGGCAAAGGGCAATTTGGCGAGGTGAAGGTGAAGTTTACGCCCATCGAGCCCGGCAAAGGTGTGGAATATACCTCTCACGTAGTGGGCGGTGTGATCACGCGCGAATACGTCGAGGCCGCCAAAAAGGGTATATCCGATGCTCGTATGAGCGGATACTACGGCTACGAAGTGGTGGATTTTTGTGCCGACGTCATCGACGGCGCAATGCACGAGGTGGATTCCAGCGAAATGGCGTTCAATATGGCAGGTAGCGACGCTTTCCGACAAGCAGTTGCCGCCGTAGGAACGGTTCCCCTCGAGCCCATCATGGCAGTAGACGTCACGGTGCCCGAGCAGAGCATTGGTGACGCCCTCTCGACGATTAGCGTGCGCCACGGACATATCCGCGGACAGGACAGCGAAATGGGCGTGTTTACCATTCACGCAGACGTCCCCTTGCGCGAGATGTTCGGCTATGCGCAGGCCCTGCGTACCGCAACGTCGGGAAGAGGTAGCTTTATGATGCGCTTCAAGTGCTTTGACGAGCTGCCGGAAGAGGTCAAAAACAAATTATTTTTCTAAAAACTATGATTAAAATAGTTGAAAAAAGCCACAATTGTTGTTAATATATAGATATTGTAACAATATTTTGTGACAACAACCCAAAACCGTTATAAAATTCTAGGAGGAATGAACAATGGCAAAACAAAAATTTGATAAGAGCAAAGTACACGTTAACGTTGGTACCATCGGCCACGTTGACCATGGTAAGACCACGCTGACCGCTGCAATCACCATGTACTGTGCTAATAAGGGTCACGCCGCTGTCATGAAATATGACGAAATCGATAAGGCTCCCGAAGAGAAAGCACGTGGTATCACAATTAACACTGCCCACGTCGAATACACCAC
>JAFTOZ010000063.1 GCA_017463565.1 Clostridia bacterium
AAGTATAAGGGCGAGTGGGAGCGCATGAGTGAGCGTGTCGGCTATTGGGCCGATATGGAAAAGCCGTATATCACCTACGACGATAACTATATCGAGTCCATTTGGTGGGCTGTGAAGCAGATGGACGATAAGGGTCTGTTGTACAAGGGTCATAAGATCGTGCCGTATTGCCCCCGTTGCGGTACTGCTATCAGTTCGCACGAAGTTGCGCAAGGATATAAGGACGTGACCGACCGCTCGGTGTACGTGAAGTTTGCCAAAAAAGGGGAGGACAACGTGTTCTTCTTGGTGTGGACGACTACACCCTGGACCCTGCCTTCTAACGCTGCTTTGTGTATGAACGCAGAGGTTGACTATGTGCGCATTCATACCGAAACCTGCGACTATATCCTGGCCGAGTGCCTGGTGGGTAAGTTGTTTGAGGAAGGATCCTATTCGGTGGTCGATCGCAAAAAGGGCGCAGAGTACGTGGGTGAGGAATATCTGCCTTTGTTTGACCTGTATCACGGACAAGAAAAGGCTTTCTACGTGACGAATGCCGACTACGTGACCACAACCGACGGTACCGGTATCGTGCATATTGCGCCTGCTTTTGGTGAGGACGATAACCGTGTGGGCGCCGCTTACGGTCTGCCTTTTATTCAGTACGTGGACGAGCGTGGTTGCATGACCGCAGAGACCCCCTATGCAGGTCTGTTTGTGAAGGACGCTGATAAGCAAATTATCCGTGATTTGAAGGCGCAAGGGAAGTTGTTCAAAGAGACTATGTATCAACACAGCTATCCTTTCTGTTGGCGTTGCGATACTCCATTGATCTACTTTGCACGCAGCGGTTGGTTTGTGCGTATGAGCTCGAAACGTCACGACTTGGTTAAGAGCAATAGCGCGATCAACTGGATGCCTGAATCCATCGGCTCGGGCCGAATGGGCAACTTCTTGGAAAACAATATCGACTGGGCGGTGAGCCGTGAGCGCTATTGGGGCACCCCTCTGCCTGTGTGGATTTGCGCTGACTGTGGCAAAAAGCACGTGATTGGCTCGCGCGAGGAGCTTTGCCGTTTGTCGGGCATTGAAAAGGCGCCTGAGTTGCACCGTCCGTATATCGACGAGGTGACCTTCCCCTGTGCGTGCGGTGGCACGATGCACCGTGTGAAAGAGGTGATGGACTGTTGGTTTGACTCGGGCTCCATGCCTTTTGCACAGCATCACTATCCCTTTGAGAATAAGGACGTGTTTGAGCGCACCTTCCCAACCGATTTTATCAGCGAGGCCGTTGACCAGACTCGCGGTTGGTTCTATGCTCTGGAGGCTATCTCTACCGTACTGTTTGGCAAGGCACCCTTCAAAAACTGTTTGGTGCTTGGACACGTGTGCGATAAGGACGGCAACAAGATGAGTAAGCACAAGGGCAACGTGGTGGATCCTTGGTCGGTGCTGGATAAGCAGGGCGCAGACGCCGTGCGTTGGTATTTCTATACCGCTTCCAGTCCTTGGTTGCCCTCCCGTTTCCACGCGGATAACGTGAGCGAGTCGCAACGTAAGTTTATCGGCACCTTGTGGAATACCTACGGCTTCTTCGTGCTGTATGCGGATATTGATCAGTTTGATCCGACTAAGCACCCGCTGTCCAGCGTACGACTCAATCAAATGGACCGTTGGATTCTGAGCCGTTTGAACAGTTTGATTGGGCAAGTGGACGCAGATTTGGCAGAGTACCGCATTACGGAGAGTGCGCGTGCTATCCAAGCCTTTGTGGACGAAGTGAGCAACTGGTACGTGCGCCGTTCGCGCGAACGTTTCTGGGGTAAGGGCATGAGCGAGGATAAGGAGGCTGCGTTTGCAACCCTGTATCACGTGTTGGTGTCCTTAGCTCGCTTGCTTGCTCCCTACGTACCTTTTATGGCGGAGAGTATCTATCGCAACCTCGTTTGTAACTTTGACGCGAGTGCTCCCGAGAGCGTGCACTTGACGAAGTACCCTGTGGCGGATACCTCTATGATCGATTTGAGTCTGGAGCAGGATATGGCTTACATCAGCGATATGGTGATGTTGGGCCGTGCTTGCCGTAATAAGTCGGGTATCAAAAACCGTCAACCTTTGACCACCCTGCACGTAAGCAGTTCCTACCGCTTTGCTCACGACAATATGTTGTCTATTGCGGCAGAGGAGTTGAACTTGAAGCAAGTAGTGATGAGTGAGGACAACGAGTTGGTGCATTATGAGATTAAACCGCAACTCAAAACGCTTGGTCCGAAGTACGGCAAGAATTTGGGCAAGGTGCGTGCTTATCTGGCATCTGTGAACGGCAGAGATTTGGTGGCAGGTGTGTCGGGAGGAAAGACCCTTGAGGTGGAATTCGACGGTATCACCATCACCCTCGGCGAGGAAGATTTGTTGATCAATACCGTGAGCCGTGAGGGCTACGTAGCGGAAAGTGACGAGCGTATGACCGTGGTGTTGGACGTGACGTTGACGGACGAGCTGATTGACGAGGGTATTGAGCGTGAGTTGATCAGTAAGATTCAAAATATGCGCAAAGAGGCAGGACTTGAGGTGGTGGATCATATCCGTTTGGGTGTGGTTGGCGACGAAAAGTTGGTTGCCCTGGCACAACGCGGCATGGTTGGAGCGGCAGTTTTGGCTGACGAAGTGTCTACTACTATTCGCGGTTTCAGTAAGGAATTGGATATCAACGGCGTGGTGTTGACCGTATCGGTGGAGAAGGCATGAAGCAGGCACCCGATTGGAAAGAATATTCGGTGATTGCCACGGGTGACGGCATGAAGTTGGAGCGGTGGGGGAGTATCACCCTGCTTCGTCCCGACCCCCAAGTGATTTGGCACGCACGTGCGCCTTTGGCAAATTATCCCCGTCTGAATGCTCGTTATATTGCAGAGCAAAGAATCGGTGAGAAGTGGGAGATTTTGCGCAAAGTGCCTGAGTCCTTTTTGGTGCATTGGCGTAATCTGACCTTTTCGCTGAAGTTGATGAAGGGATTTAAGCACGTGGGTTTATTCCCGGAGCAGGCTGTGAATTGGGACGAGATGATGCGATTGATCAGCACCGCAGGCAGATCCATTCGCGTATTGAATTTGTTTGCTTATACCGGTGGCGCAACCCTTGCTTGTTTGGCAGCAGGTGCGCACGTGACGCACGTGGACGCCGCAACTGCGATGGTGGCACGTGCAAAGGAAAACGCGCAATTGTCGGGTTTGGCTGACAGACCCTGCCGATATATCATTGACGATTGCGTGAAGTTCGTGCAACGTGAGATCAAGCGTGGCAAACGCTATGACGCGATCATTATGGATCCGCCGAGTTTTGGCCGCGGTCCTAATGGTGAGTTGTGGAAGATCGAGCAACAGTTGGACGATTTGTTGACCTTGACGGAGCAGGTGTTGAGCGATAATCCTTTGTTCTTCTTGATCAACTCCTATACCACGGGTCTGCAACCTACCGTGATCAAGAATCTGCTGACTCTGCACCTGGGTGCGTTGGGCGGCAAAACGACTGCTTATGAGGTTACCTTGCCTACCGAAGAAGGAATTGACTTGCCCTGCGGGTGCAGCGGCCTTACTATCTTTTAGTTATGAACTTTACTTTTGAGGACTTGAACATCGTATTTGAAGATAACCATTTGTTGGTGGTGGTGAAGCCGCAAAATATCCCCTCGCAGGCAGATAGCTCTGAGGACGTGGATATGCTGACCCTGTTGAAAGAGTATCTGCGCAACAAATACTCTAAGCAAGGCAATATCTATCTTGCGCTGATTCATCGTCTTGACCGCCCGACGGGTGGCGTGATGGTGTTTGCGAAGACGAGCAAGGCGGCAGAGCGTTTGAGCGCATCTATGCGTGCAGGCGAGATTGAGAAGAAGTATTTGGCGGTGGTGAACGGCAGATTGCCCAACCGCAACGGCAGATTGGATAACTACCTGTATAAGTATGCAAACTTGAATATCGTCAAGGTTGTGCCGCCTACTACTTCGGGCGCAAAACGTGCGGTGTTGGATTATAAGGTACTGTCCGAGCGTGACGGAGAGGACTCGTTGGTGCAGATTCGCTTGTATACCGGCAGAAGTCATCAAATCCGCGTGCAAATGTCTTTTATCGGCAACTCTTTGTTGGGTGACAGTAAGTACGGCACGCTGAAGGGTCGCAATCCCATGCCTTTGGCACTGTGGGCGTATGAGTTGCGCTTTCCCCATCCTATCACGAAGGATGCCATGGTATTCCGTGTGTATCCCGACTTGTCGCAAGAGCCTTGGAGTCGCTACGACTTGGATAGCATCCTGCGTATCACCATGAACGACTGATTATTAAGATTTGATAGTGAATATTGCAATGCTCGTATAGATATGGTATAATGCAGTTGTACCTGCGATGTGCGAGAAATAACTTTGTCACAATCCCATTTATCAAATCGGGAGGGCGAAACAATGTGTCGGCTGTCAGGCCTCAGTAATTTCCTTCGGGAGCAGTGGAAGGCAAATGCACAGGATAGCCCACCCACCTGCTTATAGCGGGTTTTGTCAGTTGTGGATACGGCATTGTGGATACACCAATCGGCTATGCTTGCATAGCCTTTCTTTTTGAGGAAAAGAAGATATCGCCCCGTGTGTTTGAAAAGAGGATCGTAAGAGTACGAGGAGTTATGAGTACGCTAGGTAAACTTTGCTATTTATGCCCCAATACGTGCGGTATTGACCGCGACAAGGCACACGGGTTGTGTGGCGTTGGTTGGCACCCTGTGGTGTCGCGCGTGGGCTTGCATATGTGGGAGGAGCCTATCATTTCGGGCAGGCAGGGAAGTGGCACGATCTTCTTCACCGGTTGTAATATGGACTGCGTTTTTTGCCAAAACTACGCCATTAGCCACGATAGACTTGGCAAACGGTACACGGTGGAAGAGTTGGCAGAGGCGATGCGCTCTCTTGTGGAGATGGGCGCACACAATATCAACTTTGTGAATCCCACGCACTACGTAGAGGCAATTATCGAGGCGTTGCGTATCTACCGTCCGCCTGTGCCTATCGTCTATAATTCCTCGGGCTACGAGCGTGTGGAGACACTGCGGCGCCTGGAAGGGCTGGTGGATATCTACTTGCCGGACTATAAGTATTTGGACGGACAAGTTGCAAGGAAATACAGCGGTAGAGGGGACTATCCCGAAGTGGCTTGGGCGGCCATTGAGGAAATGGTGCGCCAACAACCCAATACCGTAGTAGAAGACGGAATACTGCAAAAGGGCGTGGTGATTCGCCACCTGGTGCTGCCCGAGCAGAGCACGCAATCGGTAGCGCTCGTTGAGAGGTTGTACCGCCGCTTTGGCGAGGACGTCTATTATAGCCTGATGAGCCAATACACGCCCTACGGTCGCGCAAGGGAGTACCCAGAGATAAACCGTGTGCTGAAGCCCCTGGAGTATCGGCGCGTGGTAGCGGCTATGGAGCGGCTTGGGGCAGAGAAGGTGTTCGTGCAGGACTTTAGCTCGCAAGGGGAGGTCTTTATTCCGCCTTTTGAGGGGGAGAAGCCAGAGTAGATTTTTGGCGTGAGTACGTGGAGGAAATATGGTTAAACACTATAGAAAGGAAGATAAGGTAAGTTATACGCTGGGTACGACGATCACGATCGAGTTGTTGAAAAACCACCCTGAATTGGTGGAGATGGTATATTATCATTCCCAACTGAAGGACGTGGAGCCGGTGGCTGCGCTTTGCCGTGCGCACGGCATTGATCTGGTGCAGAGTGATAAGCCCTTTAATATTTTGTCGCAGAAGGAAAACTGCTTTGTGATTGGTGTTTTCCGCAAAAGCGTTTTTACGCTGGATAGCACTAAGAATCACGTATTGTTGGTGAATCCCTCAAATGCAGGCAATTTGGGGACGATCTTGCGCTCCTGTGCAGGATTTGGCGTGGAAGACGTGGCAATTATCACACCTGCTGTGGATATCTACGATCCGAAGACGGTGCGCAGTTCGATGGGCGCATTGTTTAATTTGCGCTTCCATTGTTACGCTACCTTGGAAGAATATCTTGCTGAGGTGGGCGAGCGTGCGATGTATCCTTTTATGTTGAAGGCAAAGAAGACGCTCAAAGAGGTAGAGGCAAAGTATCCTTGCACCTTGATATTTGGAAACGAGGCAACCGGCTTGCCGGACAGATATCTGGAAGTGGGAGAGCCTGTGATTATCCGTCATTCTAACCGCATAGACAGTCTGAATCTGCCGATTGCAGCAAGTATTGCACTATTCCAATTTTTCAGCGAGAAATAGCCTATTTGGAGGTAGAGAGCAAACTAAATATCTATTTGAAACAAAAAAAGCCACCGATTGGTGGCTTTTTGTTGCGGAAAATATTTATTCCACGTTTGTATTCGGATCTGCATCAGGTGTTGGCGGTACGTCCTCGGACGATTCTACCGCTACTTCTTCTGCGACGGTCTCGGTCTCGTTATTGCAAGACACGGGTGAGTCCTCGAAAACCTCTTCCTCGGTGGGGTTGGCCCCCTCGAGCTCGGCTTGTTGACGGCGCTCCAGCAGGATGCCCAGGATACGCTCGTGCTCTTTGTCGTCGAGAGCGTATTTCCACGTGGGAAGGACCGAGAGAATACAACCGATTGCAGGAGGAATGGAGATGATGAAGAACAACACACCCATAAAGCTGGAATACTCGGTTGCTAAGCGGGGGATACCGCCTGCAGTGATGAATGCGTTGACCTCGGCAACACGGCTATCCGAGAAGTGCACGATGGTATAGGCGATACCGCAAAGAATGGTAGCCAAACCGTTTTGCAATTTGACGAGGAAGGTCTGACCCGAGAAGAACAGACCGTCGGGACGGCGACCGCTCTTGTACTCTTCGTAGTTGACACAGTCGGCAATCATCTGTGATTGCAATACGGTAGTGATACCGCCGCCGCCACCTGCGATGGCGAAGAGAAGGAAGCAAGCAATCAACCAACCAATACCGTTGAGATGGTGGGGATCGATGAGATACGCCACGTAGATGAGAATGTAGGGAACGACGGTGATGAGATTGGAGAAGTTGTAGAGTACTTTTTTACTGAATCGCTTGTTGAGGGCAGGGGTGAAGGACATGAACACAAAGGTGCCCAAGAAGAAGCCGCCACCAAGCAGAACCATATAGACCATTGCAAGCAGGGGATCCTTGCTGGCGTAGTAGTAGGTGACTACGGTCATAGCGACCAGAGAGATGATGGTCTTGGTGCTGCCCAATACGCCCGATATCAAGAGTTGCATATAGGGCTTGTTGTGGACGATGATACTCAGGTTCTCTTTGAGCGAGGTCTTCTTGACAGGAGACGCAACGTGCTCCTTGACGCCGAATCCTGCGAACATGAAGAGAACGGTAGACACAACGGCGAGGACAGCGGCTATGATGAGGAAGCCGTACTTTTCGCCTTCCATTGCGGGGATACGCAGGGCGGAGGAGAGGGTGCCACCCAAGCCAAGCGCCATGGATTGCATGGAAAGCATAATAGCGCCACCGCCGATGGCAGCAACGATACGAGCCGCAGTGAGCAACTTGTTGCGGTGCTCTTCGTCCTCGGTCATCAGGGAAGTCACGCCCCACAGAGGAATATCACCCATGGTGTAGAGCATACCCCACAAAATGTAGGTGAATGCCGCCCACACGCTGATACCTGTATCAAGCGCTGCCGAGCCGTCTCCGTAGAAACCCAGGGAAACGTAGCACAGAATGGTGACGATCATGATGGGAATGGGAGCAAGGCGCAGATAGGGCACGCACTTGCCGTGCTTGGATCTGGTGCGATCCACAAGCATACCCATAATGGGGTCGTTGAACGCGTCGAAGATACGGGCAATGGTGAAGATGATGCTGACCGTCATAGCAGGAATCAGCACCGTGAATTGCAGGTAGTACATAAGGCAACTACCTACGATGTTGTAGATCATATTCTGGCCGAGCAGGCCGATCAGATAGGAGTTACGCTCCTTGCGCGTATAGGTCTTTTTTACAATTTGAGCTGTCGTATTGTCCATAAGTACCTCCTACGCAACAATGATTTCCGCATTGATATATTCAATCCAATAGCGGTAGTCGTTGATCTTGGTCTTGATGCGGTGTTGCTCGATATCCTCGGCGTCGTAGAGGGGGAGAGCGGTCGCAACGTGAATGGTCAGCCCGGGGATAATGACGTATTGGTTGTCGTCATCTGCATTTTCGTCTACCACGTAGAAAGCCTTGTCGCCGAGGGTGGGGAGAATGGAAGATACGAGATTCATATCGCCAAGGGCGGCACACTCACGGAATGCATAGCCACCGATACCCGGCTTGAGGGTTTGGGGAGTACGAATAAAGAGGTCGATTTTGTCTGCGCCGAAGGTTGCTTTGGCGGCATCGATGGCGGAGGACAGATCTTTCTGTTGTGCTTTGGTGGCGGCGGTGTAGATCATCTCGGTTTGCTCGGAAAGGGTGAGGGTGACACCCGTGAGTTTTTTGCAACCGAAGAAGGCAAAATCACCAACTTGTGCAAGGCTTGCGGGGAAGGTGACCGAGGTAAGCTCTGCGCATTGGTAGAAGCAGAGGTTGCTGATACGCTTTGCGGCAAACTCGAAGGTGACCGACTTCAGCGTGGTATTGATCGCATAGGTATCGCGCATTTTCCAGCCGTCTTTTTCGTTTGCGGTGAGCATAAACAGGCTGTCTGCGATGTCGGTGACGGTGTGGCCGTCGACGGTGGCAGGCACGGTGACGTTGGCTGCATTGCCTTTGTAGTGGAGCAGTGTGACCTTGACGTGCTTTTGTACCGTGGTGTTGACCAGGTTGCCCTCGGCATCTGCCTCTACGTAGTAGACGTCTTCTACCGTGTAGCGCCAGTTCCCGTCTGCGGACAGTACGCTATTGTCCGTAGGGGTACAGCCGACAAGCGCACCTGCCATGCATCCAACAAGAAGCAGGACAAGTAGGGTTGCGATGAGTTTTCTTTTCATAGTGCCTCCTAGTATTCGTTCACCTTTCGCTTGAAGTCCTCGACGTTGATGCAATGCATGAGCGCCTCTTCGTAACTGACCATGCCAGAGCGGACGAGGTTTGCCAGCGATTTGTCCATAAGGATCATGCCTTTGCTGCCGGAGGATGCGATGGTGTTGTCGATTTGGTTGGTTTTACCCTCGCGAATAAGCGCGCTGATGGCGGAGTGCTGTTGCATAACTTCGATGGCAACTACTCGGCCGGTGCCGTCTGCCTTGGGCAAAAGTTGTTGGGAAATAACAGCCTGCAACACGTTGGAAAGCTGGAAGCGAACCTGTGCCTGTTGGTGGCTGGGGAACACGTCTACGATGCGGTCGATGGTGGAGGACGCGTTGTTGGTGTGCAGAGTAGAGAGCACTAAGTGGCCGGTTTCGGCAGCAGTTAGAGCGGTGGAGATGGTCTCCAGGTCACGCATCTCGCCCACTTGAATCACGTCGGGGTCTTGGCGCAGAGCAGCACGCAGAGCGTTAGCAAAGCTCTTTGTATCCTGGCCGATTTCGCGTTGGTTGACGATGCACTTCTTGTGGTTGTGGTAGAACTCGATAGGATCCTCGATGGTGATGATATGCGCGGAACGGTTGGAGTTGATATAGTCGATCATAGACGCTAGGGTGGTAGATTTACCGCTGCCTGTGGGACCTGTGACCAAAATCAAACCGCGCGACTTCATACAAAGAGAGCGGAAGGTGTCGGGCAGACCCAACTCGTTGAAGGAACGCATAACGTTGTTGATCATACGCACTGCCGCCGCGTAGTAGCCCTTTTGGGAATAGGCATTGACACGGAAACGGTTGCCTGCAAAGGAGAAGCAGAAGTCCACCTCACCGTTGCGCTCCAGGCGCGCCTTTTGATCCTCGGTGAGCATAGAGTTGATCAGCTCCTTGGCTTGTTCGGCAGTTAGGGGGTCCTTGGGGTACTTTTTGAAGATGCCCGAGATACGTAGCATGGGGGGCACGCCTACCGTCAGGTGCAGGTCGGATGCAGAATAGGCGATGCTTGCCCTTAAAAGATCTTTGAAGGTGTAATCCATAGAAATCTCCATTATAAGTAGATAAATTCATTTTAGCACAATCTTAATGGATATTCAATATCAAACTAAAAAATATATTTATGTAATAAATAAAAAAGCGAGGGGAACCCTCGCCGTTTATTGGATATAGAAACCCAGGCTGATCAAAAGCCCTTCGTTGACACGCTCCATTTCTTCTTCTGTGAGTTCGCCAATGCGTGCGCGCAAGCGGCGTTTGTCGAGGGTGCGGATCTGCTCTAAGAGAATGACAGAATCCTTCTCGAGCCCGTTGGGCGCAGACGTGACGGAGACGTGGGTGGGAAGATTGGTTTTGGTTTGGCGTGAGGTGAGCGCAGCGGCAATGACGGTGGGGGAGTAGCGGTTGCCTACGTCGTTTTGGACGATGAGCACGGGTCGCACACCCCCTTGCTCACTCCCAACGACCGGGCTGAGGTCGGCATAGTATATCTCTCCTCTTTTGATCATATTTCCTCCTTTGCACCCCTTGCAGTATATGCCAGTCGGGGCCGTCTTGCGATGATTATTGACCTTTGGTTGCCTGCCTATGCCGAAAGTTGGCAAGCAATCTGGATTTTTTATAAAAAAATCATTGAATGTGGGGAAAGGTTGTGGTATAATTGACGTGGCAAAATTTTATGGAGGTTTACTCAATGCAATATTCTCGTGAAGTAACAGAAATGGTTTGCGTGAAGAAAGGTCCTAATCATGGCGCTGCTCCTATTCCTGAGGAAGGAAAATGGGTACAAAGCAAAGAGATTAAGGACATCAACGGTCTTACGCACGGTATCGGTTGGTGCGCTCCTCAACAAGGTGCTTGCAAACTGACCCTCAACGTGAAAGACGGTATTATCCGTGAGGCTTTGGTGGAGACGCTGGGTTGCTCCGGTATGACTCACTCTGCTGCTATGGCTGCAGAAATCCTTACCGGTAAGACTATTTTGGAAGCGCTGAACACTGACCTTGTGTGCGATGCAATCAACACCGCTATGCGTGAGTTGTTCTTGCAAATCGTCTACGGTCGTACCCAGTCTGCTTTTAGTGATGACGGTCTGCCTATCGGCGCCGGCTTGGAGGACCTGGGTAAGGGTCTGCGTAGCCAAATCGGTACTATGTACGCTACCGAGGCTAAGGGCGTTCGTTATTTGGAGATGGCTGAGGGTTACGTGACCCGTTTGGCTCTCGACAAGGATAACGAGGTGATCGGCTATGAGTTCGTGAAACTGGGCGTGATGATGGAAATGATCACCAAGAAGGGTGTTGCTCCTGCTGAGGCTCTTGAGAAGTGCACCGGTCACTACGGTCGCTTCACCGAGGCAGACGGCGCCGTGAAATATATTAACCCCCGCAAGGAATAAGGAGGCACGACATGAGTATTACTTTTGAAGGATATGAGAGAAGAATAAATCAAATCAATGCTGCTTGTGCTTCTTTTGGTATCAAGGACCTGGAGGATGCACGCGCAATCTGCCAAAAGGCCGGCATTGACGTGGAAGCTATCGTGAAGGGTGTGCAACCCATCGCCTTTGAGAACGCTGTTTGGGCTTATACCCTTGGCTGCGCTATTGCTTTGGTGAAGGGCACGAAGAAGGCTAGCCAAGCCGCTGAGGATATCGGTTTGGGTCTGCAGGCTTTCTGTATCCCCGGCTCTGTGGCAGACCAACGTAAGGTTGGCTTGGGCCACGGTAACCTGGCTGCTATGCTGCTGCTCGAGGAGAACGCTTGCTTTGCTTTATTGGAAGGTCACGAGTCCTTTGCTGCTGCTGAGGGCGCTATCGGTATTGCTCGTACCGCTAACAAGGTGCGTACCAACCCCCTGCGCGTGATTCTGAACGGCTTGGGCAAGGACGCAGCTTATATCATCAGCCGTATCAACGGCTTCACCTACGTGGAGACTGATTATAATCAGTACACCGGTGAGTTGGCTGTGGTGCGTGAGGTTCCCTTTAGCAACGGTGAGCGTTCTAAGGTGCGTTGCTACGGTGCTAACGACGTGAACGAGGGCGTTGCTATCATGATCAAAGAGGGCGTGGACGTTTCCATCACCGGTAACTCTACCAACCCCACCCGTTTCCAACACCCCGTGGCCGGTACCTACAAGAAGTGGTGCTGGGACAACGAGAAGAAATACTTCAGCGTGGCGTCCGGCGGCGGTACCGGTCGTACCTTGCACCCCGACAACATGGCTGCAGGTCCTGCTTCCTACGGTATGACTGATACCATGGGTCGTATGCACTCTGACGCGCAGTTTGCAGGTTCTTCTTCCGTACCTGCTCACGTAGAGATGATGGGCTTGATCGGTATGGGTAACAACCCCATGGTTGGTGCTTCCGTTGCATTGGCTGTGGCTGTAGAGGAAAGCTACAAATAAGCATTTCCTATCGGCGCGTTATGCAGCAAGTATGCATAACGCGCTTTTTTATGCAAAATAGGGGTGCGCCATGAAATTTGCGAAAATTTTGGAAATTCCTTTGAAAAATATGCTGAAAATGATTGCCAAGTAGCGCGCTGTTTGGTATAATAAAAAAGCAAAATCAGTTTGCCTCGTTGGTCAAGCGGTGAAGACGTAGCCCTCTCAAGGCTGAATCAGGGGTTCGATTCCCCTACGAGGTACCATCTCAATGCGTGGATTTGTCGACGGACGGGTCCGCGCGTTTCTTTTATGGGAGAAGTGAATATCTGAAGTGAAAAAGAAAAGCCGCAAGTGCGGCTTTTTTTGTTTGGGGTTATGAGTGGGTGAGCATATTGTCTATTGATGTGTTGAGCGATAGTACGAGATCTTGCAACTTCCGCCTTCGTTGAAGGTTTCAATTTCATACTGAAGTGCACCGTCTTTGTAGATTTCGTCGTATATTTCTGCCAGTTGATCGGTTTGTCCGACGGTCTCTGTCCAACCGCTATCCGGTAATTCTATGCTAAAATTGCTGTTTGGGATAGCGCCAACTTTCAAACCAATTGCATAGTGGCTTGTTTGACCTGTCCAGAAGTGACCGAGTCCCCGTAGGTTTTCCATACCGTATAAGGCGGACATTTCATCCCAAAATGCACCAATAGTATGATATTGGTCGTTGTTGTGGGTTGAAAATTCCTTGTTATTCCGATAAAGATCATTTGAATTGTATTATTCGGAGATGTTTTTGATGATGATGAGGGAAAGGTAGACGTCGGAGCCGTATTTGTAGCCAGCGCCGTTGTTGTCCTCGGGGGTGTAGAGATAGACACCGCTGAATAGATAGAGGGGTTGCACGCTGCCTCCCGAGTAGGGGTGCGCAAACATAATGCCAACAACTTGGTTGTCCTTGACGATGATGCCACGGCAATAGCTGTTGTAATGGGAGAGGGGATAGTAGTAGCCGAGTTTATCCTCGTAGTCCTCTTTTTGGTAGTCCTCTATGCGAATATTGTCGTAGTAGATGTGCATGTGTTTCAGTTGATCCGCAATAGAGAGACCCAAGAGATGAGGAAAAAGTTCGTGCGGAAGATAGTGGACTTCTCCGTGGAGGGTGGGGTCGTACTCTACGACGTCGATTTCTTTGCCTCGGTATAAGACTGTGTTCATACTGTTACCTCGTGTTGTAAATTGAGAACTTATGTATATGTGATATTGTCACGGAATTGTTGTTTGCTCGCACAAAATAGCGTGTTTTGCACGGATAATTAGGGGAGATGAATCCAATATCTTTGGTTGATGACGCCGTGGTCGTCTGTGATTTCGTTTTCTAAGATACCACCGTTTTTGACAATTGATTTTGCGGAGGCTACGTTGGATTTTTCGCACACCATCAAAACCCGATCAATACCTATTTTTCTACATTCTATCAAGGCTAAGCGCACAAGCTCGGTGGCGTAGCCTTTTCTGCGCTCGGTGGGGCGGATTCCGTCTCCAATGTGGCCGCCATATTGTAAAAGATAGTCGTTTAAAGTGTGACGGATATTTACGGCGCCCAGTAGGATATTTCTATCTTCGTCCAAAAGGAAGAAAACAGAATTGGGGACGAGACCTTGTTCCAAGTCGGCCAAGTAACGGTCAAAATCGTGATAGTCATTTTTGAAAATTGCCCACGGTGAATGATTGGTGTGGTTGGCCTCTTGGTCCGCACGCCATTCCTCTATCATTTCGGCGAGTTGTGAGTAGTATTCTTTTGTTAGTTTGATTAACCTTACGTTCACGATTTTGCCCTTCTATTTGAGTGAATCTTCTGTTCGTGCAAGATATCCCTTGTCAACTATTATTTCATATAGTTCCAAATGGTATGATCGAGTAAAAAGGCTTGATAAATCAAGCCTTTTAAGATACTCGTATTGATGAGATTTTTACTTTGAATACTTATCAAATAAATAGTTAAATGTTTTAACAACATCTGTTATATAGGTCGAATCATAGATATCTTTTGTTTTACCAAATACATTAACAGACTTAGTAGTTTCTTTTACTGGTGCGTTCATATTCGTCCACAACAAGTATTCCGTGTAATCATCTCCTCTGTTTCTGTGCTTGGAGATAGTGCTCTTTTTGTATTTTGCTAAGGTTATAGGAATACGATATTCGTCTCTATAATAATGCAACTCAATCTGATTAGTGGAATTCTTATTCAATGCTTCAACAATCTTTGTAACGATCATGACCTGAGTAATATGGTCGCCTGTTGCACCGATCCGCTTTTTCCATACTGCAACTTTTTCAGATGATGATAATGTATCGTAGGAGCAATTATATTCGCTTTGAGCAATTCGCTCAATATTGTCCTTTGAAACCATCAAATATGTTCGTTCCAAATAGGAAAGTTTTGATGTTTCATCAGCATTATACGCGTAATATTTGCAGTACAATTCTGCAAGGTGTGCTTTGTCTTCCGCGGAGCAGAGGGACTTTTCTTTCGAGAAATCGCCTTGATGAGAGTCAAAATATATCATAGCCCTTGGCGAATCATAAGGGTTTGCCAGCAATACTCTAATCTTGCAACCGCTTTTTTGTAATTCTGAGATATATCGATAATTATCTAAGAAGAAATTATCACCAGTCAAAAAGCATAGTGAAACCTCATCTGGTTTAGGTCTTCCGTTCAGTCCAAACAACTTATCTCGATCGCTGCGTGACATTTTTCCGCTTGCGTACTCAATGTTATCAATTCCCGACTTTACTAAACTATCTCCCAGCCGCTTACTTTTTTTAAATGCCTTATCTAAAATCAGAGCAGTTAATACTGCTGTGATGATTGCTGGAATTAGTTGATTTCCAAAATTAATAAAAACTTCGGGCCAATAGATTTTACTAGATGCAAGAGTGGAAAAGAAGGAACAAATAGAGAAGATCATTATTTTTTTGTCTCCTTAATAAGCGAGGAGGAAATACC
>JAFTOZ010000064.1 GCA_017463565.1 Clostridia bacterium
TGGTCAGAACTACCGTGCCGACACCTGGTCTCCTGCTGTGTTGGTGATCAGCCAGTTGCACTATATCGATGCCGAAATCGGTGATCTGCGTCTGTACGTGGATAGCGAGCCTTCCATTCTGTACGATACCGCCACCCACTATCTGGGTGTGTTTAAGCGCGCAGAAGGCACCGGCTCGGAGAGCAACTTCAAGGATGCGTTTGTTGCAGGAGTACCCGTAGATATCGGTGCTCTGCATATTACCATTCCCGTTCGCTATACCTACGACTACCGTCCGCACGGCGCAGTTGGTACACCCATCACCGGCGGTGTGTTCACCGCTGATCACGGCGCGTTGAATGCAGGTGTGTATACCATCACCGCAAGCATTGATGCAGATCCCAACGGTAACTACAGCGCTTGGAGTGCGACCGCTACCTTGACGATCAACCGTCTGACTTGGGGCGAGGGTGGCCTTGGCTCTATCTACCTGGTAGGTAACGAGGGCAACGAGCAATTCTACGACGGCGTGGCACACTACGTGGGCGTGAACTCTACGAATGCTTATCGCAACGAGTACGTGCCTAATCTGTACTACTACATCGCAAACGGTGTGGTGACGCCTTCGGATGAGGATAACTACAACTTCAAGGTAGACGTGGAATACACCTACTACTTGGGTGAAGTTGGAACGGGTACGTATAACGAGACCTTTGTGTATGCACAGGATGCAGGTATCTATAATATCCAAGCAACCATTGCAGAAAACGTGAACTACGTGGGTAAGACTCTCCATACGACCTATACCATTCTGCGTCTGGATTGGGTGGCAGGTCAGTTGGGCGAGATCTATCTGCCCGAGGAAGCATCTCTCACCTTTGACGCAAGCTACCACTATCTGGGCATATCGCGTACCGAGGGTGTGCACGTCGACCTGGCAGACGGCCCGATGCACAACATCACCGTGACGGTGGGTACCTTGGAATTGATCATTCCTGTGATCTATACCTACAGTATGGACGAGTCGGGTCCCTACGTGACCTTTGAAGAAAATACCGCCTATAACGCAGGTACCTACTACGTGCGCGCTACCATCGCCGACACCACCAACTACGTTGGTAAGCAGATGGCAGGTAAGTTGGTGATCAACCGCATCCGTTGGACGGACGCTGACCACGACTTTGACTACCTCTACTTGGTGGGCGGTTCTCGCGCATATAACGGTCAAGAGCAGTACGTGGGCGTTTCCGTTGCTGTCAACCAGGCAAATCCCGTATTGCTGACCAACTTGAGCTATCAAGTGACGGCAGAGGACGCTCTGTACCAAGGCAGCGAGGGCGGCAATATCAACGTGCCCGTGACCTATTTGTTCAACACGCAGGGCGAGGGCTACGAGTACGAGCGCTTTACCTCTGCTTTGAACGCAGGCCCCTACTATATCAAGGCTGTCATTGAGGAAAATATCAACTACGAAGGTCTGGAACTGACTACCACCTATACCATCAATCCGTTGGTATTTGCCAACGATCCCGAGGGCAACGTGGACTATAACGCAGGTTATCTGGGCGAGTTGTACCTGACCGGTGACGTTCGTCCTTATGACGGTGCGGCACACTATATGAGCGTGCAGGATACTCCCGGCTATCTGGACAAGGCACCGCAAACCTTGGTGTACGTGTTGGACGGTGGCTACGAGTTGCGCCTGAACGTTACCTATAAGTTCAGCTACGATCGCAACAGCAACGACTATACCATGGACTTTACGTCGGCAACCGACGCAGGCGTTTACCACGTATGCGCAAGTCTGCCCGATGACGTCAACGGTAACTACATTGGTTTCACCAAGGACGCCGTGTTGGAGATCACCAAGTTGGATTGGACGGGCACCGACGGCAACCTGCCTGAGATCTTTATGATGGGTGGCTCTACGCCTTACGATATGTTGACCCACTATGCATCCGTGAGCACTTCGGCAGGCCGTTGGAATGATACCGCTCCTTCTGCCTTGCACTTTGCATTCAAGGAAGGCGGTGTGCAACAGGTTGGCGCAGGCGAGGGCGCACTGTCGATTGACGTCATCTATACCTACGCAACCGAGCGTGAGGGCGAGTACAGTCAGGCCTTTACCGGTCTGCAATCGGTCGGCACCGTATGGGTTAAGGCTTATATCGGCAGTTCGCTCAACTATCACGAAAAGGTATTTGAGCCGGTTGAGTTGTCCGTGACGGCGCTGGTATTTGCCAACGATCCCGAGGGTCATATCAACGTCTCCGAGGGCTACCTGGGCGCGCTGACCTTTGAGGGTGCTACCTTGGTGTATGACGGTGAACCTCATAGCATTGCCGTCGTTCACGACAACCTGAACGCACAAAACGAGTTGGTATTCACCTTGGCCGGCGGTACCCTCACCATTCCTTTGGTATATACCGCATCTAAAAATGGCGGAGAATATCTGCCCTTCGACGAGGAAACCAACGCAGGCGAGTATCGAGTGCGCTTCTCCATCGCTGCCGGCGCAAACGGCAGTTATGCCGCTACCACCGGTGAGGCTGTGCTGTGGATCAAGCCCTTCGAGACCACCATTATCTGGAACAAGGCATTTGATACAACCACCGTCTATAACGGCTACGAGCAAGTGGTAACCGCTACCATCGAGATGGTGGACGGTGTCCACGATATGGGTCTGTTGTTCCTCAGCCGTGCTGAGTTGTTGGAGCTGGTTGGCTACGACTACGAGGCTATCCAAGCCGCAAGCACTGTGCTGACCAATAGCACGAGTATCATCTACGTGAACGGTGAGGGCACGCATACCGTGGATATCAGCGCAGTCAACAAGGACGGCGTGCTGTTCCACGCCGGCGAGTACGTCATGGTGGCTTTGTTTGACAACAGCAACTACCTTGTGACGAACTACAGTTCGTTGGTGCAAGAGTTGACGATTGAGAAAGCAATCATCGACGTGCGCGTCAACGGTAAGACCTTGACTTACGACGGTCTGCCTCACTATATCGATACCCATATCGGATCTACCGAATATCTTGACGTCAAGCCCGCTAACCACATCATCGAGTTGGAGGGTAACGACGAGGCTACTATCTCCTATATGTACGGAACGGACGGCGAGTCCTACGGTTCTGAGTTTGAGCCTACCGCTAAGGCAGGTCACTATTACGTCAAGGTAGAGGTGCACCTCGACCTGTCCATCTCGGGCGACTACGAGCGTTGGGATGACTATGAGCATTGGGTGCGCTATGCAGAGTTGGTCATCGAGAAGAAGCAACTCTCCTTTGTGTCTACCTCTGACGAGGGCGATTGGACCAAGACCTACGATACCACCGCCGACTACTCTATGTACGAATTCAGCGGCGTAGTGGCTGCAGACGAGGGCAAGATCACTTGCAGTATCTCCTACGATAACAAGAACGCGGGCGAAGCAAAGAGCATGCAGATCAATCTGCAAAGCACGGAAGAGGGCTTGTTGGAGAACTACACCTACAACCAGATCACCTCAGGTGTGATCAAGCCCAAGGAGTTGCGCTTGGTAGACCTGAACTGGATCAAGACCTACGACGGTCGCGCAGAAGCAGCGCCCACCCTGGACGGTGTGCCCGTGGATCTCAACGACGCTGCCGCATACGAGGAAGGCTACTACAAGTACGAATCGGATGAGGTGCAGGTTGTGGCTACCTTCAACAGCAAGAACGTGACCGAGGCAAGCGTGCTGAACTTCAGCCTGCAAGGTGCTGACGCTATGAACTATGTGGTTGGCAATACGCCTCCTGCGTTGGGCGCCGGCGAACACTATATCCTGCCCAAGGAGATTGATATCACTTGGAGCGGTATCGATCTGACCTACAACAGCTACGTGCGTACTGCCGAGGCGTTGGCCGCCAACCGTGCTAATGGCGTGGAGGCCTATACCTATACCTCCGCTCACTTTGACTTGGTGGGTGACGATATCGCAAACAACGTACTGTCCGCAGGTAACGGCGTATTCCTCTTTGCGCTGACCTACTACGATAAAGACGACAACGTGATGCCTGCTTCCGCCTATAAGAATGCAGGTGACTATTCCGTGCGTGCCGATTTGGACGAGCGTGTGATGACGATTGACGTGGATGCCAGCTACGGCATTGACGCCGGTACCTACTATACCTTGAGCACCGAGGGCGAGGCTCTCAACTATGTGTTCAAGCCGTCCGATATGGCAAGAGATACCAAGATTGAAAAGCTGTTGCGCGTGGTGAATTGGGAATTCCCCGCAGGTGAGCTTGTGTACGACGGTACCTCTAAGGTCATCAGCGCAAGTATCGAACTGGTGGGTGCTGACCGCACCAACGTGGCGTACGGCGCAGACCTGAACGGCGTACTGCACCTCGGTGTTTTGGCACCTGACGTACCCCTCACGGACAACGGCGGTCTGGCCTGCGTGTCAGGCGTTGTGATGTTGCGTAACGGCGCGCGTACCAACGTGTTCCGCAATGCAGGTAGCTACGATATCTACGTGCAGTTGGTGCACGAGTTGAGTTTGAACTACGAACTCAACGACGGCGAGCGCAACGGTACCGTGATCAAGAAGGCGCCCATCGGCGATTACTTCCGCTTTGAGGGCTCGGTAGAATATACCTACGAGCACGGTACTCGCTACTACTTCTTCGTGGCGCCCGGCGACGGTGACGCATTTGGTATGCTAGCATACGATCCTATCGTTGGTGGCGAATTCTCGTACGATGACTACGAGCGCAGCTACGCATACGACGATATCCCCGTGCTTGTGCAGTACAACGGCGGTGATTTGAGCTTCTACGCCGAGCCTACTGCGTATGCATTGGGTAGCAACGGCGTGGTGAATGCCGGCTCCTACGTGATTGAAGCAAGCGTATTGGAGACGGAGAACTACGAGGGCTGGGTTGGCCGTGTTGAGATTGTCATCCATAAGGGTATCATCAATATCTTTGATATCGCTGACCGTTTGGATTCGTCCGGTGCTCCTTTGGTATACAACGGTAGCGCCTACGGTTTGTTTGCTGCCTACAAGGGCGCAGGCGACGAGGCAGGTTTGAAGTTCAATACGAACTATACCGAGTTGTATCTGCCCGACGGTACTGCAGCAGGTATCCAATATTTGATGCACGAGCTGTCCTACACCGGCAAGTTGGCACAGGGCGAGAGCGGTATTTCTGCCGTGCCTTTGACGAGCAACGGTTGCTACGTAGACGCATTGGGCAACGTGATTGCTGCCGATATCAAGAGCCGTTACGACGGTTCGCAACCCACCGTACTGCCCGAAACCAAGCAGGCCGGCTACTATTTGGTGAGTGCCGCCGTGATTGACCACACCAACTACCAAGATTGGACCGGTGAGGGTCTGTTGCGTATCATTCAGTACAACACGACGGTACTGTGGATGGCACGTCCCAGCGCAACCCAAGAGTTCGTGGGTATCAACGAGGTGGAATTCACCTACAACGGATACGATCAGATCGGCAACGTGATGGCGTACTTCCCGACCTATGCAGGGGACGGCGACGAGAACAACCGTGCATATCTGCAAATTCTGACGATGCCCGAATCGGGTCTGGCTCTGTATGAAGCTAACGGCGGTCAGCCCAACGAATTCCGTTTGGCAAGTACCTATTTGTTGGATTGCCAGTTGCCCGAGGCAGTGGGCGAGGATGCAGAGAAGATAGAATATCTTGCTCGCAACTACAATATCACCTACTCCGAGACCAAACTCACGATGAAGAAGTTCACCGTAACCTTCACGTGGGACGTTGATTCGATCGGAACTGCTTATGATCCTGCGAACCCGCCCATTTACGATGGTATCGCACACACGTTGTATGCACGCGGCGTGGGTGTTAGCTATTATGTGAAGATTGGCGGTTACGGCAACGAGAGAGTGACCAGACGTACCGAGGCTATCCCCTTGGTGACCGACGAGTTTGACGAGAATGGCAACCGCAGATGGGAGGCTATTGATGCAGGTGAAAACTACAAGGCTACCATCATCGGTATCGGTCAAACAGAAATCGACAACGCCGGCTCCTACTGTATGCAGAACGGTCAGGATTGCAATTACGCTGCCAGCACGTATCTCTACAACTACGAGCTGCCTTCGTCCGGTCTGGAACTGACCTGGAAGATCGCAAAGCGCCCGTTGACGGTTGTGATTGACGATCGCGACAGCATGCTGTTGCAGAAATATTACGACGGTATCGATAAGTTCGAAATCGATCAGGCCGAGTCCACCTTTACCTTCGAGAAATCCATGGTAGATGACGGCGAGGGCGGATTGATCGAAGAGGCCATCACCCGTAACGGTATGACCGTCTATCTGTACAATCAGACCGCAACCTATCGCGTCATTGGCGTTGACGGGGCGAACTCCTTCTCCTATACCATTCGCGGAATCTTGGAGAGAGATACCTACTCGCAACACAAGTGTCCTGAGTGTGACTACTTCTACTCGGAGAATGAATTCTCCAGCTATTCGTTGGAGAGCGAACTTGGCTATGAAATCATGGCCGTGACCCCCGGTACTAAGTGGAACGATTTGGACGAAGGCTACGAGTGCCCGAGATGTAAAGAGATCAGCGGTGCCAATGCAAACCGTCTTGCAGAGGCGTTGTACAACATGTTGATCGTGGAGTACGACAACAAGAACATGATGGAATTCGTCATTTTGGCGCAACAGATTGATGCGTTCTATAATATGGCGGAAAAATTACTGGAAGGCACACCCGACTTCGGTGACGCCGAGATTGCATATTACTATCTGTTGTCTGCAAAACAGTTGCTTGATGAATCAACAACCATCGGTAGCAATCTCCCCTTGATCTTGGAACACGCTTATGCAGACATATATTTCTTGCAGGCAGCGGCGGTGTCTGCCATGATTGCGGGCTTGCCCGAAATACCTGCCGTTTACGGTGCATCTGCTCCGGGCTATTCCTTGTCGAGCTACGTTAACGTGATAATGCTCAAATCTTATTATGATAGTCTTGATACGGAAACCGAGGTGGGTGGAATGGATCCCAAGTCCTCTGTGGAGAACGTTGATAAACTGAGCGCTGCTATGGATGTAATCGATCTGCTTGTTGATACTGCCAGCGCAGACGATTTCGATTCCGAAGTCGCAAGCAAACTGGGGTCTATCTCGAGTATGGAGCAGTACAAGGATTACGTATCTTTGCGTAGTGTATACGAATTACTGGGCGAAGAGAAGATGGAACAAGTGAGCGATGAAACCGTTAACACGTTGACGGTGGCGGGCAATGCAATCTGGGCTATACTGAAAGCCGAGATTGCAGAGATCCGTATTTCCGACAGTCTGCACGACATTCGCTGGGCAGAGGGCGTTGTTCAAACCGTGATCCACAAGGGATATATCCAAATGGCAGATCTCATTCCCGGTAACTTCGTTGCTAACAACTTGAGCGGCGAGCGTGATGAGTTGGATGCGTACGACGCCGAAATCCGGAAATTATGCGTGGGAGATGATTATTACACCCAAGCTGCAGTTCGTGTAAATTTCGATACGGCCACTGCTGCGGAGATCATGCTCAATTCCGTTGCTGAAAGCAAGGGCTTAAACTCGGATGCCATGGCATATGTGCTCCGTTACTTGGCGTATGATCTGTATCAGGATATGGAGGTGATCACAAAGACGACCTACACGTCTGCTATAGAGAACGTTATGTCCATCAAGGAGATGGATTCAAGCACATATATTTACAACATAGGTTTATTTACCTATCTCTGGGAGAGATGGGAACGCATTAATTCTTACGAAGGAATTGGAGAAAGCGCTTGGGAGAAAGTAGATAGCGGCAACGCAAGATTTAATCAGCTTGAGGCATGCCTACAAGCAGCAAATTCTACAGTTCCCCATGTCAACTATGTGTACGCATGGCTAATGGGTATTGAAATTGGCGGTATAAACGAAGAAGATATTCTTACTTTGAATACGGCCCGACTGGTTTATGAACTGGCCCTAACAAACGGTGTTGAGGGTACGACTGAAGATTTTGACGTGAGTAGCTTGGACATCAGTTCTCTTGAGCGCGAAGAGCGTGGCATGCAGAACGACTATATGAACGGCGTGATCTCTAATATCCCTCTGCCCACCACGCTGGAGAGTGGTATCGAAAACAACGGGAATACAAGTTTGGCTTACGCCGTTGGTTTGTATAATACCTTTGGCGCAACGCTACGTGCTGCGCTGGATACAAACGGACAACTCGAAGCGCGCCTGTCTTCTTACGAGTCTCTCTTTAACTTCGATGCAGTAGCAAGCATCATCAACGACCAGAGAACGATGGAAGAGGTTCTCCTCACCTTCAACGGCCTGCCCCGTGACGTGGTTGGTCTGTATCTGGACGCAGATTTTGTCAACCGTATCGAAGGTATGGTGCTCACGCAGTACATTGCCCTGCTTTCCGTGGACGGCAATCTATTGGACGTTGGCTTGCTGCACTATATCAAGGTGCGCACCGACGTAGAGAACGGTCGAATCAGTGAAGAAGCGTTGGCTTATATTACCAACTACGATCGCTTCTTGGAGCTTTACGATAAAGTGATGCTGCCCATCCCTAGTTTCAGCGACTTAGAGCCTGCTGTACAACGGTTGACTTCGTATCTTGATGGGAACGGCAAATTGGCGGGTAATCCCGACTTGAATATGATGATGGACCTGTATAACGCACGCTATATCTACAGTTATCTGAAGAATATGTCGTTTGACGTCGATAGTGTAGATTCAAGTGCGATGACAACGCTGGAAGGAGAAGTCGCAAGTTACGTGCTTTCTTTATTGAATAACGTTAACGTTCAATCTAGCTACAGCGAGTATGAGCGCCGTCAGATTGCTCTCGCTCGTATCTACTACGATATGCTCCACGAGGACGTAATAAATATCTATGGAATGATGGATTGGGCGAATCGCTTGATAGACCAGGAGAACAAGTTGCTCGCCGCAATTCGCGAGACCGCGATTACAAGGAAGAGCGAATTTGTAGCAATAAGCAATCCGATACAGCTTATTCCCTATCAGATCAATATCTACCACACGCACCTGGATGAGAATAGCGATAATATCTGCGACTTGTGCGAGGGCGACGCTTCCTCTGACCGCTATCTCACGAATGCGGTAGATGCAACGGATGCAGACATACTGTGGAATACGTTTAAGAATGATAACTATGAGCGCACTGCTGACTCGGCTGGCGCTACCGGTTTGACTAACGTACCCGCTAACGTACTGCCCTTACCTCTGACGATAGAGTTCGGCGGTGATAAGTCTATGTACTACAACGGTAACACCTTCTATCGAGAATATCATGGAATCGATTCATTTGCCTACATTGTACAGGACAACGTAGCACATATTGCTCCGTTTGGCGATTACGATGACGATGAGAACAGCGCAACCCTGTCGCAGGACGGCACAAGCATCAGCGTCGTGCTGTGGGATAAGTATATGACCAACGGTATCAACCTTACCTTCACCAAGGTAGTGGAGGATGAGCCCGAGGTGGATCCTTTGGCAGAAGACGAGGAGCCGGATGCCTTCGTCGGCACTTGGATCTGCGGCGATATGAAGTTGACCTTTGACGGAGGAGGAAACGGCGTCTTTGCAAAGGGTAATCAACTCACGAATGTTTCGCAATGGGGCGAGTTTATTTCTAAGGTCGTATTAACCCGGGACAAGACGGGTCAGGTCATTGATTCGGAATACGGCAGATTGATTGACGGTAACTACTTTGAATTTGCAATCTCCTTGGTGGGTTACAGCCACGAGGGTCGACTTGTTTGCAACGTATCCGACGCAAGCGATATCCCGCATAAGTTGATTCTGTTGCCAAACGAGGAGGGCGAGTTCGAAATCGTCACCAAGGATACCCTCGGTAGACAAAACTACGTGATCACCGTTCAAATGGAAGAACTGATCGTCGAGGGCTACGAGGAGGTAGACAACGGTGTTAATACTGGCGAGATCCAGTACGACCCCTGCACCGTTATGGTTCCGTTTGCAACGAAGCAAGAAGGTTTGACGGTACCTGCGGAGTTCCGTATCAAAAAGCGTCCGTTGGAGATTGTGTATAGCAACGTACTGCAAAGCTGGCAACAGGATGCGCCCATCACGATTACGGCAGGCAGTATCCAACGCGGAAAAACCAATTTGAATGCGTACGAGACGGATATCGATGACGAAGCATTCTTGGCACTGCTCAAAAAGGACGGTTTCCTGGATAGCGAGGGTAACCTCATCACCGGAGATCAGGCAGTCATCAAGTCGGACGCAACTTGGTGGGTTGAGGATAAGAATCATACGTACGAACGTTATCAAGGATTCATTATGTATCACGACCGTGAGTACGACCTCGATCCGAAGTTGAAGATTTATCTGACGGACGGCGGCGATTTGGCAGGTGCCCTACGCTCGAACAACGGTAGCAACTACGAGATCAATATGCCCGTGCTACAGGTGACGCACTCTCTCGTTGCAAGCGAGGAGGATTACAGCTTCTACATTAGCACCGCTAAGGACGTGCAACTGATGGGTCTGGATATGACCGGTTTGTACGAGGCCCGTCATGATTTGTATAATCCGGTGGGCAAGATACCTACCTTCCTGCAAAAGAACGATATCGACATGATCGACGAGAAGGGCAATCTGGTGATCGTCAAGTCGGCAGGCATCTTCGAGGGTTACTACCGTGGCGACGGACACAAGATTCGTCACCTGGTGGTGATGAACGACGGTATCTACGGTGGCTTGTTTGCACAACTTGAGGGCGGTGTGATTCAGGACTTGCACATAGAGGACGCACACGTCTATATGATCGGCGGTGCTACCGTGGGCGGTCTGGTTGGTAAGGCAAGCAACGCGCAAATCGTGAATAGCTCCTTCGCAGGTAAGGTCGAAGGTCACGTATACGTAGAAGCAGATGCAACGATTGCAGGTGGCTTGGTTGGTGAGGCATACAATACCTCCCTGCATAACGTAGCGGTAGCAGGATACGTGCAGATTGAAAACGCACATTCCGACTGGCATGACAAGGAGCAAAACATCTACGCAGGCGGTCTGATTGGCCACGCAAGCCATAATGAGCACTTTGGCTACACGCATATGGTTAGCGCAAGCTCCATAGCGGTTGCGGTATCTGCCGACGTGTGGACTGCAGAGTCCAATATGGGCTCTGTCATCGGCTACTGGCAGGACGTTGACGCAACTGCATACGAAGCGTTGTTCGAGTATGCAACCACTGCATATCTCACCAATAGCGCGACGATGCACAGCCTCTACGGCGGTGGAGATGACGTGAGCGTTTGCAACTATGCGGTAGGTAACTACCATGCAGGCGCAGAAAGCCTGTTTGGCTCTTCCTACGATACCTTGCTTCTCAACGCCAATGAGGCCGCCCAACTGCTGGCTTCCAACGTGATGAAGGATCACTATCTGTCGACCGGTCTGTATAGTTACAGCGGTCAGAAGAAGGACGAGAAGGGTCGCAGTGCAGAGAATCCCTATCTCGTGAGCAACTACAAGCAAGTCTGGCTGATGGATATCTATCCTTGGTTGTCCTATCGCCAGGTTGGCAACATTACCTTCCCGCTGGCGACTGAAATACCCGTCTTCCGCCACGTGGTAGCCTACTTCGATCAGGCTACCTACCAGCTGACAAGACAGTCGCCAGTCAACGGAAGTGCCACAAAACTCTGCTATTGCACGAATAACGGCTTGGCAGTCATCAACGTCATCGGGAAGAAGAACACCTCGTACACAGAAGGAGAAAACGCATGAAAACAAAGATAATCGCATTTAGTGTCATGGCAACGGTCATTTTGGTGGCCATCATCTCTCTTTCTGTGGCGTGGTATGCTTCCTCTGCCGGCGAAGAAGAGGTGACGGCAAATTCACTTGGTTTGACGACGTCGACCAGCGCCTCTTTGCAACTGCGTTTCCCGGACGGACCTACCACGGCAGAACGCTATAAGGGACAAACGGGCACACAGTATGAGGGCGAAGACCATCCCTATTATTTGGTTTACGATGGCGTAGAACTCTCTACGTCCGGACAAAAAGATGAAAATAAAAAATTAACGATCAGTATTAGCCAAGTCAAAATCATTCTTGCCAGTACGGACGATGAGGGAAATAACTTGGTGGAAACCTATACCGCAGACACCGAAGTGGCGGAGGGAGAGAAGAATCCCTACGACTACTTTACCGTTCGCGCTTATCTCAAGCAGGTAGTGAATGTTGAGACGGACGAGATTTTAGAGGATTATACCGCCAATCCTATCCCGTATTTGCTCGAGAACAACTATTTGGTTTCGGTCAGCGACGCCACTTTCTTTGATAACGGACAAAACGAATCGGGCGACACCGTTTGGGTTGACCGAGAAGGCAATCTTGCCACGCTGTCTGCCGATGGTAACTTGCTCTATAAGGGATATGGCGGATCTTGGAGCATGCTGGATAACGTCTATTCTATAGAGTATGACGGAGTAAGACACACTTTCGTCATGTCAGACGGTGCGCTGTACGAGGACGGCTATCCTGTACGCGAACCATTTACTATGCAAAACAACAAGCGTTACGTCCTGCAGTTCGACATCATATTCCAAAACGAAGAGTATTATGCCGAGCTGATGGAAACGAAGGCAGACCTGTCTGAGGATTGCGCAACCCCTATCAGCCATCCCAAGTATATGTACTGTACGTTGGGCTTTGGTGTGGACAGTTATAGCGCAGATCTTGTGAAGATCACATTACTCCCGAATTCGCCGGGTGCAGGCACGGTACAGGGGGACTATTCTGCGATCGAGACCACGGGCTGTGCCGTCGTCGATCTTCGTCATAAGAACCTCTCCTTCTCGGCATCGGACGATTGGGAATACGTGTTCGACGGTTGGTATACCACGAAAGAGGGCGTACGCACGCGCTTTGAGGAGGACGATCTGGTTGCTAATCCGGTGCGCAACGACTTTTCTTTGTCGGCAGGCTGGATCAAGAAGGCTCGCATTCATGCACATCTTCCACAAGGAGACACTCCATGGGTTTTGTGGCATACAGAGCATATTTTGCCAGGGAACAAAGCGACTGCCCCCCATGATCCCGGTCTTATTAACGGTAGGGTGTTCGTGGCGTGGATTCGTCTTGGAGATGGGTTCAGTGTAGATGCAAACGGAAGAATCCTGGATGCAAACGGTACGGAGATCTCTGTGGCAAATAAAAACTACGAGCCGTACGTCTACGACTTCGACCACGTACTCAGCGAGGGAGAGGACGTACAACTGTATGGACTGTGGGAGAAATACTACGAGGTTCGTATCGATATGTATATCGGCGCTGCGCGCCATATCGGCGTACAACGGTTTGATTACGATGAAGCATCGGGAACCTTTGTGGCAACGTCTGACTTCTACGCTAGCGAATCGACGGAAGAATTCTCCGTAATGCTCCCGGCATCGGCAAAATTTAGCAGTTATTTCCATGAGGATCTGCCCACAGAGGGCGACCTTGAGGACGACCAGACCTTCTATTTTGTAATCGTGACCGAAGATACGAACCTAAACTGTAACCGAGTTGATGGCGAAGGTAACCTTACGGAGATAACGATTAAAGGCGACACCTGCGAGGGCCGCTTCCAGTGCATCACATTGAAAAACGTCACGGGGATGACCACCTCTGCGCCTTCGTATACCGTTGGAATTGATGGAACCGAAGATCCAACCATTGAAGAACTATTTTACCGCAATATAGAAGAAGATGATAATAACAACAAAGGATATGAGGATGGGTATGTGAAGCTCTTTGCGTACCTGAAACTACTGTGATGAGTTTCTTAACTTTAATTAGTGATATTAAGATTGAAACTTAATCAGTAGCAGTGTATAATAGAAAGGGATGAAGAAGAAAGTTACGATTCTAATCATATGTATAGCGTTGGTGGCGTGCCTGTTCCTGTGCGCGCCCTCTTCGCTTGCATGGTATACGGAAGAACCTTCCTCTGTGTTTAGTCTGACGGTGGACGCTTCTGGTTTCTTGGCCATCTATATTGAGGCGCCTATTGATCCGGCAGGGGAGGAAGACCGCGCCCTGACGCCTGCGGTGGCTATGGACGGGGCTGTGATGAACGGCTTGCCCATGGACGTGACGCGCGTCTATAACGCAGAGGACGATAATCCTTCCTACGTCAAGAGTGTGGCTATCCAAAAGACGTACACCGGTGAGTTTACCTACTTTCAGGATGCCAACGCAGCGTCCTATATTTCCTACAGTCTGACCCCCTGCGATCGCAACAGCGAACAGGCAGGCGACAAACTCTATTTTGCCAACTCGGAATTTGTCTACGCACAGGTGGATTTCGTAGCGAAGACCAGCTTGGAGGACGACACTGTCATCACGCACTATCCTTTGTACGATACGCCGGAGGCGAAGTACGACCCCGAGGTGGGCGGTATGAGCCCCCGTCAATCGGCAGACAAAACCAGTGGCGAACTGTACGTAGAAGGGTCTACGACCGTGCAAATCACCGTTACCCTCTACTTTGCCAACGTGAGCGAGTTGATTGATCCGCATTTCTACGATAGCGACTCTATCTGGTTTGAGATTGGTTTGCGGGTTACCGGTATCATCGAACCTGAAATCCCCGAATGCACCGAGCACGTAGATGAAGATCTGGACGGCTTGTGCGATACCTGTGGCGAGTCGGTAACTGAACCCGAGCAAGGAGAATAATCATGAAAAAGAGTCAGATGATTGCAATGATTGTACTGTTGGTCGTTCTCCTTTTGGCCGTTGCGGCAGGTGTGACTGCGTACGCTGTTTGGCAACAAGAAGAATCCAATAAACTGGAATTTGAGATGCAGTTCAATGATCCCAACCCTTCGTTGAACTACCAAATCTTCGTCCCCGTGAATGCCGAGGGTGAGCGTGTTAGCGGCAGCTACGATACCACCGGGCAGCACGGCTATCACGCGAGCAACTACGTGCTTGCAGGTGGCGCTGATGCTGGATCTATCGTTGGTTTGGCGCTTGTGGGCTGGGAAGGCGGCATTTCCTGTACGGAACTGAATATTCCCGACGAAGCCACCCTCAAAATCAACGGTGTAGAGCAGACCTTGCCCGTCGTTGCGGTACGTATGGACGTGCAATTTGATCAAAACTATTTTTATGGCAACGAGGCCATCGTAAACATTGTCATCGGGCGTAACGTGACGTTTATTGCTGACGGTGTGTTTGCGCTGATGCCTAAGTTGACCAGCGTGACCGTGCGTGGTACGGCAGAAGATGCTGCTATCGAGATTATGCCGGACGCATTCTCTCCCTTCACGCTAGGAGAAGTTATTTCGGAGGGACGTACTGTCAACGATGGACAGTCGTCGTAGTCAATATGAAGAAGATCCTTGTATTTTTGCTTGCCGTTTGCGTTGCCGCTTGTGCGCTGACACTCGTTGCCTGCGATCCGGCCAACTATACGCTTACCTACGTCATTGACGGGGAAGTGTATAGCATATCTACCGTCAATCCCGAAGAAATTCCCGATTTTCCCATCATCCCTGATGAAAAAGATGGGTATTCTTTTGACGGTTGGTATATTGATGCGGAGCGAACGGCTTTGGTCGACTGGGAGAATTTCTTTGGTGAGGAAAAGGAACTCACTCTCTACGGTACCTATCGCTACCGTGGCGAGGCGCATACCATCACGTTCGTGACGGATATGGAATTGGAAGTTGCGCCGATGACTGTCTACGAAAACGAGCCAATGGGGGCTCTGCCTCTGCCTATGATGGACGGCTACGTTTTTCACGGTTGGCACTATACCGCCGAGCGCAACCATCCCTACGATGCCTCTCGGGGCATTGCTACGGATATCACCCTCTACGCACAGTGGTTGCCCTTGGATCCTCAGTTACTCACCGAGGTGGAGATTTCTATCAACTATTTGACAAGCGAAGTAGCAGACGCTACCCTCACGCTAACGCAAGGCGAAAAAATAGTTTTGCACAATCCCGTGCGTCCTGGCCACAGAATTCTTAGCTACTATATAGACGAAAATTTCCTCGTTCCCTACGATTTTACGCAGATCGTTACCCATTCCTTTACACTATATGCCCTGTGGGAGCGTGACGACACCCAGTTTGCCGTTCGTTTTGAGGCAAACGGCGGTACGCCCGTGCCCACCGAATACGTGACGGTCAATTCCCATCTGAGCGCGCCTACCACTACGCGCCCCGGGTTTGTTTTTGCCGGTTGGTACGTAGACTCGTCTTTGCAAGAGCCCTTTGATTTTGTGGCCTCTATCATTACCTCTTCTATCGTGCTGTATGCAAAATGGATCCCGGAAGAAAAGCCCGACGGCTTCAACGTGACTTTTGTCAAAAACAACGGAGAAGCGGACGAGGTATATTTCTTCCAAAAGGACAGTCATTTCTTCTATCCCAACCTGACAAACGGAGATGCTGTTTTTATGGGTTGGTACGTAGACGAGGCGTTTACAACCCCCTACGAGTTTGACGCTAACTCCAAAGAGGATATCACCGTCTACGCGCGTTGGGAATTTGCGGAAGAAGAGGAAGGATTTACCTTCCGCAGAAATCAAGCAGGTACGGGCTATATCCTAGAGGGGTATACGGGCAGCGCAACCGTCGTCATTCCTGCCGAGTATAATTCTCTGCCTGTGGTGGAGATTGCCCCCAATACCTTTGCAGGGCAGGCCATCACCGCCGTGACTGTTCCGGAATCGGTGCTTGAAATTGACGACTCGGCATTTGAGGGATGCTCGGCATTGGAAACGATTACGGTTAAGGGCGCTACTTTGGAGAAAATTGGGGCAAGAGCATTCTATCATACTGCAATTAAGGATCTTTATCTGCGAGAGGGGATTCGATTGATCGGAAAAGAAGCTTTTGCCTATACCCCCTTGACAAAAGTCATTTTGGCAGGTCCTGTGGAGATTGGGGAGAGTGCCTTTGCCTATTGCAAATCGATGGTTTCTTTCCGAGCAGATGCGGCCATTTCTTTGGGGAAGAAGGCGCTCTACGAGTGTGAGGATTTGAGTACCGTTACCCTAAAGGCCTGCGTATCAATTGACGACTACGCAATTGCTGTGATTGGGGGATACAATACAACTTTGACCACGCTTGAATTGCCTGCGTGCACTACCATCGGAGATTACGCCTTATACGGCTTGACGGCGCTGAGTACCGTCTCTGTGCCAAAGGTGCAGGATGTCTTCTGTTATGCTTTCTTTAATACGCGAATAAAGAAGATCAATCTTCCTGAGATTCAGCGTATTTATAGTTATGCCTTTGACAGTTGCCACTCTCTGTCTTCGGTAGAATTGGGCGAATCTCTCGTTTCTATCTCCTACGGTGCGTTTAACGGATGCCCCAACGTTAGTTTTGCGATGGACGGACATGCTACCTTTACCGTAGTAGACGGATCTATTTTGACCGATAACGGTAAAACCCTTTACGTGGCAGGATATTCATCGACGACCTATACCATTCCGGCAGGTGTTGAAAAGGTGGGCGAAAAGGCATTCCAAGCAGGCAACCAAGTGCAGACTCTCGTCATTCCTTATACCGTGACCTATATGGAGCCGATGGCGGTTTCCACCTTGGCGGCGCTTGCAGAGGTGAGCATTTCCGCCACAAACGAGACCTACTCGATCGGCGAGGACGGACACCTCTATAGTGGCACCACCCTCATTCGATACCTGGACGGCAAGGGTGCCGCCGAGTATACCCTTTCTGCCGATATCACCGTTTCGGTGGGTGCGTTTGGCGGTTGTAAGAATTTGAAGACGGTGACCGTCGATTCTAGTTTGACAAAGATTGCATTCGGTACCTTCTACGGCTGTGCCTCCCTCGTCGAGGTAATCGGCACCCAAAACGTGCTTGTGTACGAGGACTTCTGTTTTGCAGGTTGTACCTCGCTCACCACCATTGTGATTCATCCCGATGCAACGGTGGCGGAGGATTCCTTCACCGGTACGCAGGTTACAGGCATTGCACGCTAATATTGCGTTCCCAGGTGATTTCTTCAAGCGGCCATACCTGACCGTACCGTTTATAGAGTCTGCCTTGCAGACTGAAAATATCTACGTTATCCTTGCGGCATTCCTCCTCGGTTTGCCGCATTTGTTTATCGATTGCATCGGCAACCAGACGTTGCACGTATTCTGCGTCCGGGTTGGCATCGGATAGCGTTTGTTCGATCACACGGACCGAATAGTAATAATTGCCTACCACGTGCGCAGGCGCATACGCGCGAACCCGTCTGACCTTGCTGATCGCTACCGTGACGTAGCCACCCTTGTCGTCGTATGCCGTCACCTGTCCACCCTTTGCCTCGAGCAAACCAACCGCACGGGTTACCTCTTTTCCGTAGACGTGGGGATTGCCGTCTTGGTCAAAAGCCACCGTGTTATCCAAATCGTACAAGAAAACGTTGTCCGTTTGCCCTTGCGTTTGTCCGGTAGGGGGCTCTGCACGTACTGCAATGGCATAGGGAAGATATTTCGTGCCGCTTTTGCCGTCCAGTTTGGCGCAGTAGTCCTTGATCGTGACTAACTTTCTGCCGCCTATCTGCGAAACGAGCACGTTATCCTCTGCCATATAGGCGCTGGACGTGGTGAGAATAGGCACCTTGGACGTAATGGTCTTTTTCGCCTCGCCCTGCGTGGCAACGACTTGTACGTCCCCCGAAAGGAGATTGCCTGTCAGTAGACTTTTCATCACCCCGTCCAATCCGTTTTTCGTCAGCTCCTCTCCTACAAAAAGCACTTTGCAATGGGCGTACGCAGGGTATAAGCTGGATTGAGCCTTGATGTGGTCAAAAGCCCCCATCAGCGTTTTTCCTTTGCCGACGATCACTTGGTATGCAGGCCCCGATTGGGGCGTGTTGACCGAACTGGCCTCTACTAACTGGGCGCATACTACGTAGTCCTGTTCATCCCGATCTACGCTCACACCCAACACGATCCCAAGCTTGGTCAGTTGTAACCGCTCAATCAGACTGTTTCCCTCCAGAAGTGCTGCCACCAAGGCACACGCCAGAACAACCGCGATCAATATTTTGCGCCAATGCTTTTTACCCTTCATTATTATTCTCCTTTTGGGTCGTAGACGGTGCTTTTCCACGACGTTTTGCCGCTGCCACCGCCGTCAGGATACACACGACTAGCAGTACGCACCAAATGATGGTACTGACCGCCGTACTTTCCACAAGGCGCAGCACACCGTCCTTGTTGTAGAAAAGGGCTGCGTACAACCCCACCGCCAGGGCAGCGCAACCAATGACTGCGCCCTCTCCCTTGTGTTTGTGTTGACCGCAAACCTGCCTTGCCCCCTCGCAGGCGGCGTAGAAAAACAAGCCCAACACAGGCGGTACCATCAATAGCCATACCAACATCAAAGGCCAATCCACCGCGCCAATCACCTCGGGAGCACCGTTGACCAGCATTCGCGCAAAGGCATATTGGATATATTGTCCTGCCGAGCCGTAGGTGTAGAGAAAATCGATATAGAACAGTACGATGGAAAGGACTGCCGCCACCGTGCCGATAACGGGCCACAGCCACCGCCTTTTTGCTCGCATATTTTCCCTGGTGTCAGCAAATACGAACAGTACGCCGTCACCCATCCAAAGCGCACTCCTGAGGAAGCCTTTGCCAAAAGAAAAGGGATGGAAAAGCGCAAACAAATTGTAGGTTTCGCCTGCAGGCTCCAAAAAGACAAGGCTAACGGCCACCAACGCAAGGGACAAAAAACCAAAGATCAAGGCTGTCCTGCCGATACCGGCAAAGCCTTTTACGGCAAGTAGCGAAGCCATCACGATCCCCACTGCTACCAACACCCATACGGTGGCTTGGTTGAATAGGTTGTCCATACAATAGCCAACGATATCCTGGGTATAGAAAACCCCTTTAAATAGGCAAAATAGCCCCAACAGGCCCCCTAGAATGCGCTTTGCAATCGGGTGCAGGGGAAGAGCGCCAAGACCCCCCATTCGTGCCGTCCATAGGCTGGCAGCAAGTACCGCAAGGTCTACGGCAATGCCCACCAGCACAACCCACAGACCGCCTGCACCTGCTGCCTCTGCCAGTACGGAGGGGAGTCGGTTGATACGGAAAGTAGTCAGCAGCATAAAGGCACAAATGGCAACCTCCGCACGGGTCATTCGATTTTGGTGATCGAGGAAGCGACTGCTCATACTATTTCCCTCCCTTTTTGAAACGGCGGCGATTTTTATTGGGTAGGCTGTACGGCCTCTCTTCCATATCCTCAATCGGCGCTTTGATCAAACTATCCTTCAAATCTCCCGCTACCAAAGGGGCAATAGGCGCCACGTAGTCGGTGCCGTAGTTGGTCATAGTTACGGTGTAGCAGACAAACACGCTTACTGCCGTAATCACACCCACGAGTCCCAAAAGGCTGGCAAACAGTAGAAAAACAAGCCGCATAATACTGAAAGGACCTGCATTATTGGGAGTCGTATACATACCGATGGCAGATAGCGCCATCACCAACACCGCCGGCGAAGAAAGCAATCCTGCGTTGACTGCCGTTTCTCCCAGTACGATGGCGCCCACGATAGACAGGGCCATACCCACGTATTTGGGCATACGCACGCTTGCTTCGTTCAACACCTCAAATAGCAATAGAACCACGAACATTTCGGTGGTGGGATTGAAAGGCACGCCGTTAGTGGCCTTAATGACGGTAATTAAAAACTTGAGCGGCAACAGTTGGTAGTGATATTCCTGCATGGCCACGTACAGAGCAGGAAGCAGCACCGACATCGCCACGCAAATCAGGCGCACCATACGCAATAGGGTGGTACGCTTGCTCTTGCGATAGTAGTCCTCACTATCTTGGAATCCCTCGATAAACAGGCAGGGGAAGGTGAGCACCATGGGGGAGCCGTCTACGATGACTGCCACACGCCCCTCCAGTAGCTTTGCCGCCACGATATCGGGTTTTTCTTGCGAGCCGTATTGGGTGAACAGGCTATGGGGATTGTCCTCTATGAGTTGGCCGACGTAGGAGCTGTCCAATACCGCATCAATGTCGATAGCCTCTATGCGCCGTGTGATTTCGTCCACCACGCGCTCGTCTGCAACCGTAGATAGCCAACAGATCGCCACCCTCGTGTGGGAGAGCCTGCCTACCTTTCGCTCGCGGATAATCAAGGAGCGGTCACGCAGTCTACGGCGCAACAGAGTGGTGTTTTGTGCCAAATCCTCTACGAATCCCTCTCGCGGACCTTTGAGTACGGTGGCGGTCGGCGGTTCCATAATGGCACGCTTGGGATATTTGGCCAAATTGACCTCGAAGAAAAGGTCGGGCTCTACGAACAGAAGGATATTGCCCTCGGCAATTGAGGTCTGTGCTTCATCGAAATTCTCTACCCGATTGAACTGTGCCGAGGAATAGGTGATACGGTTGAGCGTTCTTTCGTCTACCACAGGATCTTCCCGCCCGACGAGAGGTTGCATAATGCCCTGCTCCAACAGCACGCGGTCACTCATACCGTCTACAAAAGCATACAGCGCACACCGACCGCAAACGGTAGACTCCACGATTGCCAGGTCAAGACTATCTCCAAACCCCTCGGAAAGGGCCTTTTTTGCTTGGTCTACATTCATGTCGGTAGTATGCCAAAAGGGGTGCCGATTATGCCTTTTCCTATTTGGTCGTTGACGAAACCGCGGCGGTCTGCTATACTGGACCTATGAAAAAGATCCTCGTTTTATTGTCTGTATTTGTATTATTGCTTTGTGGCACCCTGGTTGCTTGCTCCGAGCCAAACGGTTCGGGCGGCGGTACGGAAGATGGCAATCCCGTGGTTGTCTTTACTCTGAGTACCGGTGATACCATCAGAATGGAGCTATATCCTGACGTTGCGCCCAAGAGTGTGGAGAATTTTTTGGTCTACGTGAGAGAGGGCTACTACGTTGGCGTTGTGTTCCACCGCATTATCAACGGCTTTATGGTGCAAACGGGCGGATATACCTACCGGGACGGTTTCCTGCAAGAAAAGGCAGGCTTGCACGATCCTATCGTGGGTGAATTTGCTTCCAACGGCTATACCAACGATTTGTTGCATACGGCAGGTGTCGTATCGATGGCACGTAGCACCCTGCCTAACTCTGCTACTGCTCAGTTCTTCATCGTAGCGGAAACGAGTCCTCACCTCGACGGTGACTACGCAGCCTTTGGTCGGGTGGACGAGGCCTCTCTTGCCGTGGTGCAACGCTTGCAACAAGTTGCTACGGGTCGAGGCTACCTTGCGTTGGGTGGCTATTTGTATCCTATGAGCGACGTACCCATCGAGCCTATCACAATCCTTTCTTGCGAATTGCAATAGCGGACGTGTAGGCAAAGAGGGGAGCAACCCCGAAATTATTACCGCAAGTTTTTATGACAAAGAAAAAAGCGCACCCACGTGGAGTGCGCTTTTTCTTCTAGTTGGATTTATTTATCGAGGGAAAATACAGGCAGAACGGCACCGCTATAGGTTTCTACAATATAATCGTAGACGGCCTTGCTTTGCAGGACGGATACGAGAGCCTGGATCTTGGGATCGTTCTCGTGGCCTTTTTTGACTGCAATCAGGTTGGCGTAGGTTTGTGCACTATCACTGTCTGCGCTTTCGCGTGCGATAGATTCATCGAGGTTCAAGCCTGCCTCCAGGGCGTAGTTGCCGTTGATGACCGCCAACACACCGCCTTGCTTGTAGGTGGCTGCCAACATATCTGCTGCCATCAAGGTGATTTCGTTGCCGTTATCTTCGGCGATATCGTACTCGGTCAGACTATCGTTTGCGGTGGGGTTGCCTTTCAGCGTGATATAGCCTTCCGATGCCAACAACAGCAGCGCACGAGTCAGGTTGCTATCGTCCGAAGGAACGATGATGGTGTGGCCCGATTTGCCCTCTGCGGTGCCAAACAAGCTCATAGGCTCGTAGTGGATCTTAGCAACCGACACAAGCTGCGTGCCGTTCTTGCTGTTGAAGGAATTCAGATAGGGCTCGTGTTGGAAGTAGTTTGCGCTCAAACTGCCGTCCTCAAGGCTCACGTTGGGCAACACGTAGTCGTCGTATACGCGGATTTCCAAGGTATATCCCAACTTTGCCAACTCACCCTTGACTTGCTCCAAAATCTCTGCGTGGGGCACCGCGGTGGCGCCGATCACGATCGTGTACTCATCAATTTCTTGGCAACCGACTGCGCCGACAACCAGCGTCAACAGCACCAAAACAACCAACAAAGCAATCCATTTTTTCATAGTGTATTCTCCTTTTTGTTCTTTTTCTTTTTACCGATATGATGAATGCGTTTATCCGTGCGTTTTGCAATCAGCATTCCCAATTCTTGAATAACCTGCACGATCACCATAGAGAGCGCAAGCGCTACCCACATAACGTCTTTGTTTTGACGTTGGTGGCCGTTGATGATGGCAATTTTGCCCAAGCCACCGCCGCCGATGGTAGACGCCATTGCCGAATAACCCAACACCGTCACCGCCGAAATCACCAGACCCACCAACAAGGCAGGCTTAGCCTCGGGCAACAGTACCTTGAAGATGATTTGGCTATTGCTTGCGCCAAGCGCACGTGCCGCCTCAATCACCCCTTTATTGACTTCCTTCAAAGAGGACTCGACCATACGTGCCACGTAGGGTGCCGCTGCAATGGTGAGCATAACGATCATCGGACCGTTGCCTACCGACTTGCCAAGAAGGAAGTTTGCCACGGGCAGTAGCGTTACCATAAGGATCACAAAGGGAATGGATCTCAGGATATTGACTACGATACCCAGCGTTTTGTTTACAACCAAGTTTTTGCAAAGACCGTTTTTGTCCGTCACCGTGAGAATCACACCCAAGGGGAGACCAATCACGTATGCAAGCGCCAGAGAGAGCACCGTCATATAGACGGTTTCCCATATGGCCATCCACAGATCGCCGGAGGAGGACAGGTTTTGCAATTCTTTCGATACCAACAGTAAGTTTTCCATTATGCCCCCTTACGCACGTACGCAACGTGCTCCTCGTCCAAGTGGGCGCACACCTCTCGAATGGCGTCCTCGTTATCCTCTACCTCAATGACCATATGTCCGTACATTTTGCCGTCGATATCCTTCATGTCGGCGAATACGATACTGACGGGTGTTTTGATCTTCAAGATCAACTGGGACACAACGGGCATGAACGTCTTTTCGCCGTTGAACAACAGGCGCAAGCGCACGCGTCCTTCTACGGGATTTTCTCTTGCTTTTTCGGGCAGGATCAAGCTCTTTGCAATGCCCGAGGTGGGGTTGCAGAAGATCTCTGCCATTTCGCCTGCCTCTGCGATACGTGCGTGATCCAATACCGCCACCTTGTTGCAGATACTCTCTACCACCTTCATTTCGTGGGTGATAATCACGACGGTAACGCCCATGGTCTGGTTGATTTCCTTCAACAATTCCAGGATAGAAACGGTGGTACTTGGGTCGAGTGCACTGGTGGCCTCGTCACACAACAAATAACTGGGATTTGTGGCCAAAGCGCGTGCAATCGCGACTCTTTGTTGTTGTCCTCCCGACAGTTCGCTGGGGTAGGCGTTCTCTTTGTCTGCCAGTCCGACCGTCTTCAAAAGGGCGCGCGCACGTTCCACCCGCTCCTTTTTGCCTACCTTTGCCAACTCCAAGGGGAAGCAAACGTTGCCCAAAGCGGTGCGTTGCTCCAACAGGTTAAAGTGTTGGAAAATCATGCCGATACGGCTACGCATAGCGCGCACCTCTTTCATACTGATTTGGGTCAGGTCCTTTCCGTCCACGATCACGCTACCGTGAGTGGGGCGCTCCAACATATTGATACAGCGAATCAGGGTGCTTTTGCCTGCGCCCGACAAACCGATGATGCCGTAGATATCGCCGTCCTCAATAGTCAAGCTCACCGAATCGAGTACGGTGATGGGTCCTTCCTTTGTGGGGAACTGTTTGGTTAGGTTTTGAATTTCAATCATACGTCCTCATAGAAAACCCGAAGTCAACGTTGGCTTCGGGTCATAGTTCATAATAAAACCCGAAAGGCGATTGCTTTTCGGGTCATATTTGCTGCTCTGGATTTTCTCACACCAAAACGCACGCAACTATGACCTTGCGTGGTGCATTCGCATGATGAGAGTACTCCATTTCATAGCAAACCTCGTATCTTTGATAATCCCATTATGCCATAGCGCAAAATGCCGTGTCAAACGATTATCGAGTTTTTTCGATAAGTTTAGCAAATTAAGCGAAAAGCCAGGCGCACAAATCCTCTAGCGCAGTCTGCGCCTCGGGCAATTGGTCGAAATAGATGGGGTAGTCGTGGAAGAGCCCCTCTCCAATGACCAAGGTCACGTCCTTGTGGAGTTCCTCCATCTTTTGGGCAAGTCGCGTACTGTCGGACAACAGTATCTCGTGCGAAGCCACCGACACGTAGGTAGGAGGAAGGATAGAGAGATCTCCCCAAAGGGGCGAGATTTCGCCCGAGCTGGGATCTCCCTCGCCTGCCACGGCAAACACGTTGGTAGCACGTGCGGCATCGGGAATGTCCAATCCGTTGAGGGGGTGTCTTCCCAAAACCACGTCCAGGTAGAAATTATCGTAGTAGGATTCGCCCGATGCGGTCAAATCCGTCCAAGGGCTCACGAGAGCCAATTTGTGGGGCATAGGGTGGCCTTCTTTTGCCAACGTCTGCGCCAATTGCAGGGACAGGTGTCCACCGGACGAGTCTCCCACTAGGCGGACGGGACCCTCTTGCGCCAAGCGCAAATACAAACCCTTCACCTCGTTCAAAGCGGTGGGATATACCGAAGGCAACAGGGCATAGTCGGGCAGAGCCACCGTTGCGTGGCACAGCTTTGCTACCTGCTCCGCCACCCGACGGTAACGGTCGTTGACACCCGTATGGTAGCCGCCTCCGTGCAAAAACAACACCGTGCCGCGACTTTCCTCCACCAGTGGCGAAAAGAACTCCACCGGCAGACCGTCCAGGCAAACCGTGCGATAGCGCACCCCCTTGGGGGTGTAGGCCTGAGCCCGATCACTCGAGGCAGCCAGTCTGTCCAACCAGCCCTGCCACGAGTCGGCACGCTTTCTTGCGGCCAGTCTTTTGATAGTACGCTTGGCCGCGCCCGTCATTAGTCCATGCGCCAGTTGGGCACTTCGTCCACAACCACCAGACCCTTTTGAGCGACGATGGTGCGGTTAGCAACTTCCTCGCCCCAAATGCCCTTTTCCACAGCGCTCCAATCGGCGTCACGCAGGAACTTATACTCGAAGCTTGCGCCTACGGGCAACATTTTCACGGCACACCAGCCCTTGTCGGTCAGGCGCATTTTGGTAGCGGACTTAGCAATCCACAGACCTGCATTACGCAGCTCGCCGCACAAGTACATTTGCTCAGCAGGGTGCTTGGTGGTGACGTAAAAAGTAACTCTACAACGTTTGATTTTTTCCATAATTAACCTCCAAAATGGTAGTGAAATTTTCTACTTCCCTTATTCTATCACGAGGTTTGCCCTCTCGTCAAATCATATCTTGACATTACCTACGTATTATGGTAAAATATTCGTGCGATAGCGAACATATATTTATATATGTTTGGGCAAAGGAGATTTATGAGCTTCGTTTTAGCAGTTTCAACAGGTGTAGCCGGCGGCTTTGGCGCTTTCGTTTTGGTGATGTCGCTCATCGGTTTTTTGCTTATTCGCGCGGATAAAATGCGTTGGTTGAAGCACAAGGAACGCACCGACGTTTTGATGCGGATCCCACCCAAAGAAGGGGAGAAGATTTCCAAGAAGAGAAAGAAGACGCGTATAGCCGTTACCGACGGTGACTATGCGTACGAAGGGCGTATCAACGATAAGATACTGCTGTTGATTGCCTTTCTGTTTGGTGGCATAGGAGAGTTGTTGGCCATGGCGATTTATCGCCACAAATGGTACAAATGGTCTTTCCGCACCGGTATGCCGCTGATTGCCGTGCTGAATTTGGTATTGGCAGGGCTGATTATTGCTTTGATCGCCGCACCGGGCGGGCGTATCGATTTGATTGGAGTACCGAGGTAGTTATTTATGGAAAAACCGATCGTAGCCATTTTGTATGATTTTGATAAGACTCTCTGCACGCGTGATATGCAGGAGTACACGTTCATTCCCTCCGTGGGTATGGAGCCGCACGAGTTTTGGGCGGAGTCGGACAAACTCGCCAAGACGGAGCAGATGGACACCATTTTGTCCTATATGTACTGTATGCTACACTTTTCCAATTTGTGTGGCAAGCCCATTCATCGCGAAAGTTTGTATGCCTGTGGCGAACACGTGGAGTATCATCCCGGCGTAGAGGGCTGGTTTGAGCGTATCAACGCGTACGGCGACAAGGTGGGCGTGCAGGTGGAGCACTATGTGCTGTCTTCCGGCTTGAAGGAGATTATCGAGGGCACCTCGATTGCTCGCTATTTCACCAAGATTTTTGCCTGTGAGTTTATGTACGTAGACGGCGTGGCCGCTTGGCCCAAAATGGCGGTGAACTATACGGGCAAAACGCAATTCGTATACCGTATTAACAAGGGTGTTTTGGATATCAGCAACAACGCAGACGTCAACAATTCCAAGCCCGAAGAGGAGCGCCGTGTGTTCTTCCCCAATATGATCTATATCGGTGACGGACTGACGGACGTGCCTTGTATGAAGCTCGTTAAGCAATCGGGAGGCCATTCGATTGCCCTCTATCAACACAGCTCGTTGGAGGTTGCTAGACCTCTGTTGAAGCACTCCCGTGTGGATTGGATGTTTGAGGCAGACTATACCGAGGGCAGTGAATTGGATGTTGCTATGCACCTCATTCTCGACAAACTCGCAAACGACAACCGCTTGCGCTCTCTCAACCGTACGCAGAAAGAGAGCCTGGGCGAATAATAGAATAGAAAAGGAGAAACCATGGATCAAACACGCAACTTTGGCTTTGAACACAAAAGTGGCATTCTCATGCCAGTCAGCGCTCTTGCAGGCCCCTACGGTATTGGTACCTTTGGCCGTCCCTGCCGTCGATTCATCGACTTTCTGGCTAAGGCGAAGCAAACCTGTTGGCAGGTGTTGCCCCTCAACCCGACCGCATACGGCGATAGCCCCTATCAGTCTCCTGCCTCTTTTGCAGGAAACCTGTATTTTATCGACGTAGAAGCGTTGGCAGAGCAGGGTCTTCTGACGAAAGAGGAGTTGGCATCCTGCCGTCATCCCTTGGGCCGTATCGACTACGGCTGGCTGTTTAATACGCGCGCCGATGTGCTGCGCCGTGCCTATGCACGTTTCCGTCCAAACGCGTCCTACTACTACTTCCTGCGCACCAACGCCGATTGGTTGGAGGATTACGCGCTGTTTATGGCACTCAAGGTCAAGCACGGCTACCGTCCCTGGAGCGAGTGGCCCCACGAGGAGCGCACCTATTCTTCCGCGGTGCTTGCCAAAGCAGACCACCGTCAAGAGATGGGTTTCTGGCGCTTTGTGCAATATCTGTTCCATATCCAATGGAGAGACGTGCGCCGCTATGCTCGCAAGAAGAAGATCAAAATCATCGGTGATATGCCCATCTACGTTGCATACGATAGCGTAGAGGTATGGAGCCATCCTGAGCTGTTCCTGTTGGACGGAGATCTGAAGCCCACCGTGGTAGCAGGTTGTCCTCCCGATGGATTCTCTCCCGACGGACAGTTGTGGGGCAACCCCATCTATCATTGGGAGCGTATGAAGCAAAACGGCTTTGATTGGTGGGTGGCACGTATCCGCCGTTCTTTGGCGCTGTATGACATTTTGCGTATCGACCACTTCCGCGGTTTTGCAGGTTACTACGTGATCCCCTTTGGCGACAGTACCGCTCGCGGCGGTCATTGGGTATCGGGTGTGGGCAAAGAGTTGTTTGCCCGTATCAAAGAGGCCCTGCCGAATGCCAAGATTATCGCTGAGGATTTGGGATTTATCACCCCCGACGTGCGTGAACTGTTGGACTTCACCGGCTTCCCCGGTATGAAGATTTTGCAGTTTGCTTTCTACGATGAGAACGCAGAGTATCTGCCCCGTTGCTATCCGCACGGCAACTGCGTGGTCTATACCGGCTCGCACGATGCAGATTGTACCGCCACTTGGTGTGAGCAACTGTCGGGTGATACCAAGGCTCGCTTTGAGCGTGAATGTCCCCGTCAAAAGGGCATGAGCGCCGTTTGGAGTTTGATTGATTTGGCAATGGGTTCCAAGGCAAACTTGGCTGTGATTCCTTTGCAGGACTATCTGGAGCTTCCCAACGAGCGTGCACGTATGAACACTCCCTCTACCGCAGAGGGCAACTGGACGTGGCGTGCTTGCTATCGCTCCACCACCAAGGCTTTGGCAGAGCGCATTGCAGCACTCACCAAAAAGAACGGCCGTCACTAAGAAAAAGCACCCCATAGGGGTGCCGAGGATAAACGGTTATGTATCAGGGCAACTTCGGTTGCCCTTTTTCTATGCCAGGCGGACTGCCGTAATATAGGCGTTGTCAAATTCCATTGCCTCTGCGCTGTCGTTGGCAAGCGTCAAGTAGGTGCCGGTCGAGTTGTAGACGATGGTCTTGGCAACGTTGCCGTAGGCGGTGGCAGAAACGGTATCGCGCACGGTTTCCCCCGTTAGGGTAGCACCGCCTGCTTGCAGACTAACCGCCAAAGGTACTTCGGCAGTAGTCGTAGCCTCTGCGGTAAGAGCAGTTGCGCCGTAGCCCACCAAATAGGTGCCGGCAGGCAGATAGACACCGTTGTTCATGCCCGTGATGGTTGTGGTAGGGGTGGTCGTGGCTATGGCCAACGGAATCACCGTAGAGCCTGCCACCGTGATGGCACCGCTCGTAGCATACGCCGCTATTCCCATACCCATCGGCCCCTGGGGGCCGGCAGGACCTGCAGGTCCTTGTGGACCGGGCACTTGTACGACCACACGTGGAGTAGGGGTGTAGCAGGTGTGTTGCTCGCAACAGTTACCACCGTATCTCGGTTGGGTGTTGTACGTGCCACACCAACCGCCGCCGTACCTGGGTTGGGTATTACAACCGCCGTAGGGTTGTGCGTCGCACCAGCCGTGATGATGATTCAAAAAGATACACATAATTCCTCCTCTGTTCAAACAGGACGTTTCTCGTGCAATCTGGCACTTTATCTGGGGTAGCTATGGAAAAGAGAGCGCCCTGTTCTGCTATAGCGTATGCAAAGGACGCCAAATGGGTGTACGAGGAACACGCCGTTTCTATAAAAATCCCCTCCAACAATTACCGAAAATTTGCAAAACCCCTCGACAGAGGGGTTCTGGTTGTGTATAATTAAATAAGCGGTGATTCACACCCAAGGAGCGAAGCATGAAAAAGTTGGTTTGGATTTTGGTGATCGTATTGGCAATCAGTATGTTGCTTCCGACGCTGGCAGCCTGCACGCCCGAGGAGGAAATCCCTTCCAAGAAGGCAATCGTATGGGTGACTGCGCTCTTGGCAGGTGGCTTGGTGGACAGTCAGGACGGCTCTGCCGCTTGGGACCCCATCAATTCGGAGAATCTCTCTATGGCCAACTTTATGGGTAAGGAGATTGAAGACTTGATCCCCGAGCTGTTGGGTGGAGATTTGCTGGCGGAGTTGGATATTTCTGCGTTGCTTGGCCCCGTGTTGGATGGTGTGGAGGACGATAGCAATTTCCTGTGGCGTTTGACGTTGGACGAAAACCGCGTTGCCAACGATCCGGACGTGGTGGTAGCTACCGACCCGAGCATTGGCCTGTACTACGGTGTGTTGCGTGCGTACGAATCGCAGATCAAGGGTCTGCAAGCCGTCTATGGTGATGAGTACGAAGTCAAAGTCTACGCCTACGATTGGCGTTATGATAACCACCTTGCTGCAGAGGGGTTGGAGAAATTTATGCAGGAAAACAACTACCGTGATTCGGTGATTTTGGCGCACAGTATGGGCGGTGCCGTGGTTGCGGAGTATCTTGCTCGCAGCCAAGACAACCGTGACCGTGTGGCGGCATACGTGTCAATGGGCGGCACGCTGGCAGGTTCCTTCGATACCTGGCATATGATGGAGAATCCTGCAACCTACGTGACCGATCTATTGGAAAACAACGGTATGAGCAGTATCTTGGGTCTGTTGGATCTGTTGAATCTGCGCGACAAGGTGCAGGGTGTGTTGCGCCAAGTGCAAGACTTCGTTGTGAGCACCGATACCTTTATCCAACTGTTGCCTACCTGGGAACTGTTGCAGAGCGCGCACTATTCTGCCGACAATCCTGCTGTCACCGTGGACGGTGTGGCGATCACTTCGGAGGAGCAGTTGCTTGATCTGTACGCTTCCCGTCCGTGGGCTTGGCAAAAGGACGCAGACGGCAACTACGTCTATAACGAGGACGGCTCGCACAAGCTGCGCTACGCAATGGAGGGCCTGCGTGAGTATCAAGATAGCCTCTACGTGACCCTGCCCTCGGGTGAGCGTGTCATTTCCACTTCTTTGGTGAACACCTACTACGTGACCGGTGCGGAAGTGGCAACCCACTGCGGCGTGGATATTACGCACGACGAGGAGGGCAACGAGAGCATTACTTTCCGCTATTCCTACGAGGGAGATATGCAGGTGCTGTTGCACAGTTTGATTGAGAATCAAGACCCCGATGCGCTTCTGGAGAACGGCCATTTGGTGGTGATGCACGGTGCTAACCACTATTCCGTCGGTTGCGATTGGAACTTGATCAAGGAAGAACTGATTCGCCTGATCGATACCGTGGCAGAAACGGACGGCGCTGCACGTGCCGCCGAGTTGGAGGCGGAGCAACAAGTACCAGGCGAGGAAGAGCCTATAGAATAGGCTAACAAGCGCAAGGAAGCAAAAACGATTGCAATGCGTTGGATTCTTGCGCTATAATACCATTCAGACAACAATTTGTGGCAAAGCCACGAGGGAGACATTATGAACATTAGCAAAATTAACGCCCTAAAAGTAGGCGAGATCAACAAAGTGCAAGGTTTTGTTGAGAACATTCGCGACAAGAAATCCATGGCCTTTTTGGTCGTGAAAGACATCACCGGCAAACTGCAACTGACCATTGAAAAGGAAAAGTTTCCGCAGCTTGGCGAAAAGGTCAAGGAATTGACCATTCACTCGGTCATCACCGTAGAAGGACCCGTAGTAGAGAATAGCTACGTGCGCTTGGGTGGCATCGAAATGTTGCCCGAGAGTTTGGTCATCGAGTCGGTGGCTGCCCCCCTGCCCATCGAGGAAAAGAGCAGTATCGACCTGCGTTTGGATCACCGTTGGATTGATTTGCGCAGCGAGCGCAACACGTTGATCTTCAAGGTGCAAACCCTGATTGCCGCCAAATTCCGTGAGTTTTTGGTGGAACGCCGTTTCGTAGAGATTCACACCCCCAAGTTGATTGGTGCGGCATCCGAGTCGGGCGCAGACGTGTTTGAGCTGACCTATTTTGACCGCAAGGCGTACTTGGCGCAATCTCCTCAGTTCTACAAGCAGATGGCAATGGCAGCAGGCTTTGAGCGTATTTTCGAGTGCGGTCCCGTGTTCCGTGCAGAAAAGAGCAACACCAACAAGCACGCCACCGAGTTCACCGGCTTTGACCTTGAATTCTCCGGTATCGAGAGTTTTGAGGACGTCATGAAGATGGAGGAGGAGATGATTGCTTACGTCATGCCCTTTGTCAAGGAGCAATACGGCGAGCAAATCAAGGCCCTGTTTGGAGAGGAAGTCGTAGTGCCCACTCTGCCTTTCCCCCGTGTGAAATTGGCAGACTTGTATCAAGACTTGCAGACCATGTACGGTTTGGATCCTGCTTTGTGCGAAAAGGGCGACCTTTGCACCGAGGGTGAGCGTTTGTGCCGCCGCTATGCAATGGACAAGTTCGGCCACGAGTTCCTGTTCGTCACCGACTTCAGCGCCGAGAAGCGTGCTTTCTACCATATGCGCAACGAAGAGGGCGTGCCCCAGGGCTACGACCTGATCTGGAAAGGTTGCGAAATCACCACGGGCGCACAGCGTGAGCACCGCTTGGACGTGTTGCGCGCACAAGCCGAGGAAAAGGGCTTGGACCAAGACGTCAAGTTCTACTTGGAGTTCTTCCGCTACGGTTGTCCTCCCCACGGTGGCTTTGGCATTGGTTTGGACCGTCTGACGATGATCCTGCTCAATATCCCCATCAAAGAGGTTATGTTCCTCTTCCGCGGACCCGACCGTTTGACCCCGTAAGCAACAAAAGGCAAACAAAGAAATCAATAGGAAAAGGGCAATATGCCCAATAAATGGAGAATATTATGGTTACTATCACCCCCGACATGATGATTTTGGACGTCGTCGTTCAAGGCAACGCCGAAGCAGTTGAGCAAGTGCTCACCGACATTGGCATGCATTGCTTGCACTGTGCTTTTGCACATGGCGAAACGGTCGAAGAAGCTGCCCTCGTGCACGGTATCGACGTCAACGAGCTGGTGAAGCGTCTCAACGAGGCCGCCAACAGCTAATATGAAAAAAGGTCGGTCAATTGCAACCCTTTTGAGCGTGCTGATTCTTGTGATCAGCACTCTTTGCTTGCCCTTTGACTTGGCCTATGCAGAAACAGAGTCTATCCCTGTACCGGAAGACCCTGCTACGGAAACGGTTGTCACCAACGACTACGTAGAGTGGGGCACCCTCTATGCACTTGCTACCGACCAAGAGTTGGGCGTAGTGGTAGAGGGATCCGCAGGGTGGCAGTTGCACACCTTTGGTGCCTACCAATCGGTATTGACCTTGCCCGACTATATCACCAACCCTGCCGAGTTGAGCCTGGCTCTTCGCCGTGGCGAGCGTGACGTACTGTTGCTTTGGCACGCCGAGGGTTTATGGGCGGTGGACTTGCTGTCGCAGGAGTGGCTTTCGGTACGGTTGCCACAGGCGCTGGACCTTGGCTTGTCCGTCCATGCGCTGACCTGCCTGGGGTTGCACCCCACCCAAGACGTTTTGTACGCAGGCTACGGCAACGGCTACCTTGTTTGGGCACCTCTTGCCGATACCGTTGGTGAGGGCGAGCCTCTGGCTGTGGAATATTTCCGCGATAGGGCCGCTACCATCATTGCGGATGGCAACTTTGGTTTCGACAGGTTTGTGGTGGGAGAGGAGTGTGTGTATTTCCACAACGATACCCTCGACAAATCCTTTACCTATGATATTGAGACCGCCTACGTTTCTCCCTCTTTTGACGAACAGGCAGAGATGTTTTTGCCATTTGCAGAAGGTGTGTTGTTGCGAGAAGGCGCCGTTTGGTCTACGGAAAACGCAGACGAGGCGGTGATTTCCGTTGGCGCAGAGCAGGACGCAGAATTGGCTGCTTGCGGCGCTCTTGCTATGCATACCGGCGGCATCCCCTTGCTCTTTGCGGTGGACAACGGACAAGCGGCCATCAAGGTGTACGATACCGACTATCAGTTGGTGCAAATGTTTGGTAGCCGTGGCAACTCGCTCGGTAGGTTGTCTTCTCCCACCGCCCTTTCGGTGGGGCAGGTCGTTGCCGTCAACGACAAAGGCAATCAGCGAGTCAGTATCTACGACCCTGCCGCTAAGAAATATTACCTTCTCGACTACGTGGCGGACGAGTTGGCCGTTTCGGGCAATCACGTCTACGTAGCGGTGGGTGGCCTGGTGCACCAATACCGTATCGCCCAAGGGCAAGTACAGTTGATTTGCACCTTTGATTTGGCGGTGGTAGAACACGTAGACGCGTTGGTTGCCGTGTGCGACGAGGCGTATGCGCTGGCAGAGGGCAAATTGTACTGTTTGCACCGCCAGAGCGGTATCGACCGTCCGCAAGTCAGCGAACAGGTTTGGGAGAGCGAGGACGGCAATCCCTTTTTGAATGCGGTAGACCTGGTGGCAGGCCGTCACGCAGACGTGCTCTATTTGGTCACCAAAGACGGGCAAGAGACCTACGTTACCCCCTACAAGGAGGGTATTTCGGTGGGAGTCAGCGAGCAGATTTCCTCTGCTTACTCGCATATCGAGGCCGACTATTGCGGCAATTTGTACGTGCTGTCTGCCCAAGACGGCAAACTTTATACCCACGTGCGCAACCTCAACGGTTACCAAGTGGTAGAGGAAGAGGTGGATTTGATTGGACTGTCTTTCAATACTGCCGACGGTGCGGTGTACGGTTTGCGCGCGCACGCCCTGCTCAAACTTCCCCTTACGGTAGCCACCGAGCAAAATAGCCAGTACGACCATCCCGCTATGGACGAGTGGCGTAAACCCTATCAAAGTATTCTCACCACGCAAGCCGTGTGGGGATATGCTGCCTGTGACAACTACGAGTCTTTGGTTCGTGTGGAGGAGGGCAAGCTGGGATTGTTGCTCGCCGAGCATACCTATATGGGCAACGACTACTATTACGTGGAGATTGAAATCCACCCGGGCGAAAGAGCGGTGCGTATCTATCTGCCCAAGGATCAAACGCAACTGATGCCCTCTTCTACGCCCACAGCGGAGCAATGGGTGCGCTACAACGGCGCAGACGCCGTCACGGGAATCTATCCCTATCCCTCGTACGAGGCAACCGCTACGCACAATATCACCACCGACCGTGCCTTGTTCAAGATTATCCGTATCGTGGGTGTCTACGAGGGGCAGATGGTCTGGCCGTGGTACGAGATTGAGTACGAAGGGGAGCGCGGATTTGTTTGTGCGGATCACTACGTTACCGCCGAGATTCAGCATCCTACCGTAGAGCGTTTCTATGCTCGTGTCGTTGCCAACCGCTTGGGTGAGACGATCCCTGTGTACGTCGCTCCCTCGACCGAGGCAGAGGTGTTCACTACCTTGGTGGACGGTACGGAGATTGAGTTGGTTTCTCCCTACGACGAGGATAGCGAGTGGACGGTGATTCGCTTGGATGACGTGGAGTATTACGTACTGACCGCCAACGTGACCCAAAGCGCACTCACCAACGGACAAACATTTGCCATTATCTTGGCAGGTGTGGTATTGCTTGCGGCTATCGTTACTTTCTTGATGTATAAACTGGTCAAACGCTAAACCGTTTGCCATATAAAAAGGAGATTCCGCCGAATGGTTAGGAATCTCCTTTTTGTTTGCCTTTTACCGTCTTTCTGCGTAGGGCAAAAGGATACTGCCCGGCGCAAGTACCATACCCGGATTGAGCACGCGGTTGCACCCCACCTCGGCACGGTCAGCAACCAGCGCGCCCAACTTGGTAAGTCCTGTTTGTAGGACGGTGCCGTCGGGCAAGCATAGGCGAACCGTACGGTGGTCCAGGCGCACGTTGGAACAAATCACACCTGCACCAATATGCGCACGATAGCCCAAAATGCTATCTCCCACGTAGTTGAAATGAGGCGCCTTTGCCTCGTCGAACAATAGCGCGTTTTTCAACTCGGTAGCGTGGCCGACAATCGCGTTCTTTCCTATTAATACGCCACCGCGCACGTACGCGTGCGGGCGCAACGTAGCACCGTGATCTATCAGACAGGGCCCGTCTATGTGTACGCTATCTGCAATGCGCACCCCTTGTCCCACCCATACGTCGGGGGCAACGGCTCGGTATTCCTCGGGCAAACGCCAAAACAGCGCCCGTAGCAAATCTGCCAAATTTTCGGGAATTTGCCACAGAGCAAGGTGTGCAGGGTAAGGGAGCAGGGTATGGCTCCAATCAAACCAACTATTGAGTTCCGCTACGTCCATACGTTCTCCTTAGGCTTCGTGCAGGTGCACAGGATACTGCCCACTCAGCACCAACGCCGCCAACCGTCTGCGCACGCCGACCAAATCTTCTGCGTGGGTGAGACCGCACCATTGCTCCTTTGCTATCTCAAGGCGCACGCCGTGGGGCTCTTGCGCCACCCATTGATTGATTGCGTGGGTGAGTGGATATTCCTCTGCCGTGTCTGCCTTTTGCAAAAACTGCGCAAAGCCTCTGCCAAGAATAGGGCGCACCGCAGGGGTGAGACTCATCAAATTCATCGATGCAGGCAAACTTTCTTGAATGCGGCGGCGGCAGGATTGATCGGCAGCCCATAGAGCCCCTTCTTCTCGCCACACGGCACACTCCACCAGCGCAGAGATTCTGGTCCCTTTGTGGGCAATCAGGGCGCGGTTGACCTGTCCTTCGGGTACGGTGCTTCCCACGGCAAATCCCACCACGCAACCAACCCCTTGGGTTGCTGCACTTACCGCCCGTTCAATCGACTCTCTACCGTAGAAATCATCTGCGTTGCACAAAATGGCAGGCTGATCGAGGTATGCGCTCGCACACAGTAGGGCGTGGCCCGTGCCCAGGGGGAGAGTGCGGTGCTCGTAGCCGTACGCTTCGGGGGCAATCTGTGGGCAATAGCTGACTTTCATGCACCTGGCAAGCCGCGCACCCACCCCTTGTTTCCAAGAGGGGATTTCCTCTTGGCGTACGATCAGCACCGCTTCCTCCACGCCTGCCTTGCGGGCGTCATACACGGTATATTCCAGTAGGCACTGTCCACGTGTATCTACCGCCGCTTGCTGCTTGTTTCCGCCAAACCGACGGGCTTTTCCTGCCGCCAACACCACTATGCGCATAACCACCCCCAACAAACCACTATATGCGGTCTGCTTGTAGGAGTGTGTATTGGGATAGAGGACAAACGGCAAAGAAAAAACGCCCCGATGGGCGTTTCCAATGGAAGAAAATTATAGCGAGCGGATTTTCGTGGGCACGTACGCTTGGGCCTGCCGTTGCATTTCTCCAAGCATTTCCTCGCTCACACCGCTAAGACCTGGGGTCAGGTTTGTGCCGTGGTCGGCAAAGGGTTGCAAGAAGTAACGCTTAGCACCGGCAATCCAGGCGGCAATCTGCCCAATTTCCTGGGGGGTATGATATCCGGCCACAACGGTGGTGCGAAATTCGTAGTCCACTTTGCCCTCTTTGAGCAGAGCAATAGAGCGCTCGATGGCTGCTATATCCACCTCTACGCCTGCCGTTTTTGGGTAGGCAGAGGGCGCATTTTTGACGTCCATTGCCACGTAGTCTACCAATCCTGCCTCCACGAGCGCCGCCAATACGTCGGGTTTGGTGCCGTTAGTATCCAACTTGATGCGATAGCCAAGCGCACGTATGCGCACCAACAACTCGGGCAAATCCCGGTGGAGAGTGGGCTCGCCACCCGTCACACAGACCGCATCCACCAACCCTTTGCGCATACGCAGATAGGCAAAGATTTCCTCCTCGTCCAGGGCTTTTGCCCCAACTCCCGTCACAAGAGATGCATTGTGGCAAAAAGGACAGCGCAAATTGCAGCCCCCTGTGAATAGGGTGCAAGCCACGTAGCCGTCGTAGTCCACCAAAGAGTATTTTTCAATGCCGTATATTTTCATGGCGCCTCTCTTTCCCCTCTTGTCAATGGGGAGCATATGCGGTATAATGATAGCATATTTCATACCGTTTGGCAAGGGGCAAACCCTGCCTGTGGAGAGGAAAAATGTTTGCAAACAGCACGGAAACAGAATGGAAAGATGCCCAATCGGCATGGGGCATAGAATGTGTGCGCCTTGAGAAAGACGCCTATTTGATCCACGAGGGAGACGTGGCGGACTGTATCTTTTGGGTGCGCTCGGGTAGCCTCCTTGTGGTGGTGGACGACTATTGGGGACGGCGCTCGGTGCTCAACACCGTAGGAAGCGACGGTCTGTTTGGGGCGGCGTATGCGTTTAGCGATAGCAAAACCTATCCTTTGTCGGTGGTTGCCGCAGAGGATAGCGTGGTGTGCCGTATTTCGGTGGAGAGGTTGCTAGCCTCCAAGGAGACGAATCCCACCCTCTACGTCAATATGATGTACGGTCTGTTGCGCGCAATCAGTAACCGTAGCGTAGCGCTGATTCATACCATTGAGCAGATTAAGCAACCCACCCTGCGCGACAAGATCATTGCCTATCTGACCTATCAATCTCGCCAAGCCAAAAGCAACGAGTTTCGCATTCCTCTCACCAGGCAACAACTGGCCGACTATTTGGCGGTAGACAGAGCCGCCCTCTCAAGAGAAATATCCCGTATGCAAGCAGAGGGTCTGCTTTGGACGAAAGGCCGCGAATTCCGCCTTTTGTGAGCATAGCATACGGCAGGATATTATAGATCGCTTTCCACATAATATTAATATATAGACAAAGTAATCCATAGGCGGATAAAGGGGTAAAATAGAAAATAAGAATTATTTTCAAATTTTTCAAAAAAGTTTCAAAAAAGTGTTGACAGATGGAAAAAGGTATGGTAAATTAGGAATGGTTACTGATTATGAACTATTCCAAACAACGAGAAGCCATTGTGATGGCCCTGCATACGCTCTACCATCCAACCGCTGAAGAGATTCACGCAGAGGTGGCTAAAACCTTGCCTAAGGTGAGTTTGGGTACGGTGTACCGCAACTTGACCCAGTTGGTTGACCGAGGTATCGTGCGGCAACTGGTCGAGGGAGAAAAGGGGAAGGCGCACTTTGATGGAAACGCATATCCGCACGCCCACTTCGTGTGTTCTGCCTGTGGCCGTATCGTGGACGTACCGCTTGCCGAGCAAGCACCGCAAGGGTTGCAGGGATTCGTCGTAGAGCAAACGGTATGCACCTACAAGGGGCTTTGTCCCGAGTGTGCAGGAAAGTAGAGTAACCAACCGTTGAAAATCCACCGACAAGGTGAAAATATTAAAAATAGATAAGGAGATATGATATGAAGAAGTTTGTTTGTCCTATTTGCGGTTATGTTCACGTAGGTGAGAGTGCCCCCGAGAAGTGCCCCCAATGCGGTGTTCCCGGTAGCAAGTTCCGTGTAGAAGAAGGTGAAAGAACCTGGGCTGCAGAGCACGTTGTCGGTTGCGCACAAGGTTGCAGCGAAGAAATCCTCGAGGGTTTGCGTGCTAATTTCCAAGGCGAGTGCACCGAGGTTGGTATGTATCTGGCAATGGCTCGCGTAGCACATCGCGAGGGTTATCCCGAGATTGGTCTCTACTGGGAAAAGGCAGCTTGGGAAGAGGCAGAGCACGCTGCTAAGTTTGCCGAGTTGTTGGGTGAGGTTGTGACCGCCAGCACCAAGAAGAATCTGGAGATGCGTGTTGATGCCGAGAATGGCGCTACCGCAGGTAAGTTTGAGTTGGCTAAGCTTGCTAAGATGCAAAACTTGGATGCTATCCACGACACCGTACACGAAATGGCTCGTGACGAGGCTCGCCACGGCAAAGCTTTCGAGGGTCTTTTGAAGCGTTACTTCAGCTAAGAATCGCAAATACTCCCATAAATATATACGAGGCTCAATCTTGGTTGGGCCTCTTTTTCCTTTGAAAGTCTGTGGCCTTGTGCTATAATGAAAACAGCACACGGCGTGCGGAAGAAAGGACGAGGGAAGAAAGAATGGTTATACTGATTACGGGAGCCTCACACACAGGCAAAACGGCGCTTGCGCAAAAGTTGTTGGAAAAATATAAATATCCGTATCTGTCGATTGACCATCTGAAAATGGGATTGATCCGCAGTGGCAACACAACCCTCACTCCCACGAGTGAGGATGAAAAGTTGACCGCATATTTGTGGCCTATTGTGAGAGAAGTCGTCTGCACCGCCATCGAAAATGGGCAAAACCTCATCGTTGAGGGGTGCTATATTCCCTTTGATTGGAAAAAGGATTTCCCTGAGGAATATCTCTCTCAAATCAAATACTGCTGCCTTGTTATGAGTGAGCGCTACGTAAGGGAGCACTTTGAGGATATCAAGCGCTACGCAAACGTCATTGAGGTGCGACAGGACGACACTCCTTGCACCTTAGAGTCGGTACTTGCGGACAACGCAGCAGTATTGCGGTGCGCCAAGGAGCAAGGACTACCGTATTTGTTGATTGAGGAAAACTACGAAATAGAGGTTGACCTATAACCAAAGGATTTTGGAATGAAGAATTACGTTGTAGAAAGCTACGAGGGCTATCAAGAAGAGAATCGCTTGGCAAGTGGCGCACGCAGAATTGAGTTTTTGACGACTGTGCGTGTACTGGACGGCTTGATCGAGGGAAAGAAAAAGATTTTGGACTGTGCTGCCGGCACGGGAATTTATGCTTTTTATTTTGCAGACAAAGGCCATGAGGTAACTGCAACCGACCTCACACCGCGCCATATTGGGATTATAGAACGTATCGCAAACACCAAACCCTACAAATTGGATACGCAGGTTTTGGACGCAAGGGATATGGGAGTTTTTGCCGACGAGAGTTTTGACGTTGTACTGAA
>JAFTOZ010000010.1 GCA_017463565.1 Clostridia bacterium
ATAAGACGGGTACTTTGACGGAAGGACGGTTTGCGGTGTGTGCCGTATTGCCCGAGGAAAACAGAGAGAGAATTCTGCAGGCAGCGGCAATTGCAGAGGCTGAGAGTAATCATCCCATTGCGAGGGCCATCCTTGCTGAAGTTGGGAGTTTTCGTGAGGACGGTTGGACGTATAGCGAAAAGAGCGGTATGGGTGTTTGTGCGACAGGTGCGCATCGCATACTGGCAGGCAATCGCCGTTATTTTGAGGCCGAAGGCATTGCAATCCCAGACCGGGCCGCAGAGGGGACGGTTGTGCACGTAGCAGAAGACGGCAAGTATTTGGGTTGTGTATGCTTAGCGGATATCGTGCGGCCACGCGCAAAAGAAAGCCTTTTGAGAATGCAAGAGGCAGGTATTCGCACAGTTATGCTGACAGGCGACAGGCAAGATATTGCGGTGCGTGTTGGCAGTGACGTGGGTGCTACCGAGGTCCACGCAGAGTTGATGCCGGAGGACAAAGTCCGTATTGTGGACGAATTGAAAAAAGAGGGCGTAGTTGCCTTTGTTGGCGACGGGATTAACGACGCGCCTGTTATTGCCACGGCGGACGTTGGATTTGCGCTCGGTGGCATTGGGCAGGACGCAGCGATTGAATCTGCCGACGCGGTATTGATGAATGACGACGTAGAAAAGGTGTTGGAGTCCAGAAATATCGCAAGAAAAACACAACGTATCGTCAAGGAGAATATAGTGCTTGCGCTATTTGTAAAATTGGCTGTGATGGGATTGAGTTTGAGCCCCTTGTCCACACATTCTATGATGATGTGGTTGGCGGTGGTGGCAGACGTGGGCGTAGCGGTGGTAGCGATTGCTAACGCACTCAGAGCAGGCCGCCTACGCAGCAAGTAATCATCCATCTCACCGATAAATGAAAAAAGGCGACTTGTGTCGCCTTTTTTGCCAGATGATTGAATATCCATTTGTCAGTTATTGAGCAAGATCTGCGTTAGCCGTTTGCGACAGGCTTGTCCACCACTTTGCCGTCTGCTACGTAGTAGTTGTAGCCTTTGGCAGAGTAGTAGAGTACAAGTTCGGTTGTTTTGACTAACATAATGACGGCAGGATAGGCAATGAAGAAGCCAAAGCCGAAGGTGAACACGGTGGCGGCAGCCATGGCGATGAAGCCGATGAAATGCACCATAAAGAAACTCATTAAGCAGCTGATAGGCAACTTCTTGAGGGTGTGAATACCTGCGGCAAGTGCCTTGTGGACAGGAATTCGATCTACCACGATGGCAGGTACCCAACCGCCAAACAGGAATGCGCTGAGGGTGAATAGCACCAAGCTGACGATAATACTGACGTTGAGCGCAAGAATGACGTTGGTGAGCTTGGTAATCTGGTAGGTGATGAAGGCACCTAGCGCCATAATCAGTACGTTGACGAGCATTTTCGTGACCATATAGAGTAGACTGTAGAGCGCGCTCTGCTTGAGGTTTGCGATAAAGTTACTGGCAAAACCGTAGCGCGAGTTGCTATTCATAAAATGGTTGATGATGTCGCTATAGGAGAGGTTGGACAGGTTGACGACGTAGACGGCCACGATGGACACCAGGGCCAACGTGACAATCGTCCAAATCACCTTGCTGTTGTTGTGCAGAAGAATCTCTTTGATATTGATGAAGGCTTGGCTTGCCTCTTGAATGGCTGTTAGATAACTGCTGTCTCCGTCGAGGAATTTGTCGATACTGTCGGAAATGTGCGCAAAGAAGTTGGTATTGGTGATCTCCGTCCAAACCTCACCCCAGATGGGTTGCAAAATGCAAAAGGCAATGACGAGGAATATAGCCACCACAAGCGTATAGTAGATAATGAGCTTGAAGGTGATGCTGTAGCGCGACAATAGAATGTTGCAGGCATTTTTGAAAGGCATAGATACCTCCTACATACGGTTGATGGGGAGCAGGTCCTCACGGTCTTTTTCGTTGATGTCGTAGTACGCAACGAAAATGAGGACGGGGTAGTAGCTGCAGATAGCGATATTCATGATGCTGTCCAAGATGATGGTGACGGCACGCACCTCGATGAATACGTTGGCAAACTGCACCGCCATAAAGATGACGATAGGCAAACTGAACGCCGCAAATAAGGGGCGCAACCTGCGATGGGATGCGCGCAGACTGTAGCTGACCGAGTCGCGGATTCCCTGGCCTGTGACTACGATGTTGGGGCAGGTGAGGGAGAAGATGCAGATGATATACATGACCAAGAAGAACATGACGATCATAGAGAAGATCGTCATAATGAAGGTGGCGATCTTGTTGGACGTGACTGCCCACCAGAATGAAACGCCGATGGTCATGGATAGGCCGTAGATATAGATGAGGGCAAACAGACTGGCAATCGTCAGAAGCGAGGGAAGAAAATGCTCGTTGATACGCTTGCCGATATTGGTGATGGCAAAAGTACCGGTACGCATATGACGTTGCATAGTGCCGATGAAGATGGAGCAGAGCATAGCAAAAACCAATAGGGACGCCAGCAAGCCTAAAAGAACCTTCCAGTCTACCTCGGAGGTGTGACGGTAGACAGCGGCGAAGGTGGAAATGTCCGCTTCGAAGAAGTGCACGATGAAGTTCGCGGTGGTGGAAAAACTGGTGAATAGCGCAACGGCTATACAAGGGACAGTGACCAGCAACACAAGCTTCCAGAAGTGCTTGTTCCTCATATATTGTAGAGTTAATTTGATGTATTTCATATTTACCTCTTGAATATTATACCTTATACACACCATATTTTCAACCTTTTTTGTAAATTTGAGCAAATATGAGCATTTGTTTGCAACAGTTGCGCTGTTGTGGTAAGATAGATGCATGAATAAGAATTTGGATAACATTCGAACAAAACCCTGTCGCAAGTGGGATCTTGTTGTGCTTGCGGTGCTACTGGTGGTGCTACTGGTGGTACTGTTAGTGCAATTTTTGCCTCGCGATGAGGGGAAAACTGCAGAAGTTTATTATCAGGGCAAGCACTATATGAGCCTGTCTTTGGAGGCGACGGAGCATCAACGCCTGGCGCAAGTGGGCGGTATGGTGATTGGCGTGGTAGACGGCGCGGCAGTTATTATGGAAAAAAGTCAAGAGGTGGATTGCTCCTGCCACCACGAGGTCATCTCTAAGGTGGGGCAAATTATTTACTGTCCGACGACAGGCGTTCTGGTGGTGATACGATGATGAAAAACAAAAAGAAAGTGATTGTTTTGATCGCGTTGATCGTACTGGGCGGTTTGTGCGGTTATTTGGAAACCTTGATGCCTGCGGTTGTGCCCAGCGCAACTTTTCGCTTTGAGTTTGCGCTGATATTTGCGCTTGTGGCGGTATGTCTGTACGGCTACGTAGAGGGCGTGTTGGTGTACGGCGTGCGCACCGTTGTATTTGGACTTGTGCTTGGCAATACCGAAATGTTGTTGGGCAGTTTGGTATGTGGATTGGCAGCGTTACTGTTTGTGTGGGGACTGTTGATGACGAACAAGTTGGGGCTTATTTCCGTTGCAGGCCTATCCGGCATCGTGGGAAGTTTGTTCTACTACGTGGTGCATGCACTCAGCACCAAATCGGGCGCTGTTTTCGTGTCGTGGCCATTGGACGCTCTACTTTCGGCGGTATGGTACGCAGTATGTGCCACCCTTGCTTGGCTAGCCGTGCGGTTTTTGCCGGAGAAGGTATATAAGACAGAAGAATAGATATTTAACACGTTGGGCATTTTATAAATGCTAAATTTGATATTGCACGAAAAAAGGGCACGTTTGTGCCCTTTTTGTATGCGTTAGAAGAGAAAGGAATACCGATTATTCTGCGTCGGGTGCCTTGTCCTCGGGCAGGCGGTAGGTATCGAAAATGATATTGTCTACACCCACGCGGCGTGCCTTGTCGTACGCCTCTTGGGAACGAACGGTCCAGGTGAGCAACTTTGCACCGGCGACCTTGCGTTGGCGCTCGATATAGGAAACAGGCAGACCCTTGATGTCGAATGCGTAGAAATCGGGGGCAATGTGCTTGCGCCAACCGGGGAGCAAAACCTCCAGGGGGCGGGTGGAGAGAATGCCGATAGGCACGTCCACCGAGTGCTTGCGCCACCAACGGAGCGCGGTGCCGTGTGCGGCCAGGTTGAAGGACTGAATGGCATACTTGCCCTTGTAGTTCTTGAGAATATTGTAGAGCTTGAGGCAGGCGTCGTTGCGGTTGGTGAAGTCTTTCATTTCGATGAGAAGACCCACTTGACCGTCCACCAAATCCAAAACCTCCTGCAGAGAGGGAATGGTGTCCTCGGTGCCGGAAAGGTGGTAGTTTTTGAGCTCGGGAGTGGTGAGAGAGCGGGTAGAGCGCTTTACGCCGCAGACACGCTTGAGGTTGCCATCGTGGAACACGGCAAAGTTGTCGTCTGCCATGAGGTGCACGTCGATTTCGATATTATAGCCCTTGTCGATAGCGCGTTGGTAGGACGTGAGAGAGTTTTCCGCACAGCCCTCGCCCCAGAAACCGCGATGGGCAATAGGTTTGTCTAATAGCCAGTTGAATTCCATATATTCCTCCCAAAAATTCTTTTCCTAAATTATATCAATTTAGTTTGCATTTGTAAATACCGATTGCCAAAAAAGATAAAAAGATTTATACTGTACGTATCTGTATGGAGAGGCTATGGAAACCTATATTCGTAATTTTTGTATCGTAGCGCATATCGACCACGGCAAGAGCACCCTTGCCGACCGCTTGATGGAGTTCACCGGCACCGTGAGCGAACGTGAAAGCAAGGAACAACTGCTGGACAGTATGGACCTTGAGCGTGAGCGTGGTATTACCATCAAGTTGACGCCCGTGCGCATGACCTATCACTATAAAGGGCACGATTATCTGTTGAATTTGATCGACACCCCAGGACACGTGGACTTCACCTACGAGGTGAGCCGTTCTTTGGCTGCCTGCGAGGGCGCATTGTTGGTTGTTGACGCTACCCAAGGTGTAGAGGCGCAAACCTTG
>JAFTOZ010000065.1 GCA_017463565.1 Clostridia bacterium
GCAGGGAACCGGCGGTACAATTAACGATTGTTTAAACTATGGTTATGTTAAAGCAATCAATGCGGTTGCCGGTGGTGCCGGTATTCTTGGTGTATCGCAAAATACTGCTATTACAATGGAAAATTGTACTAACTATGGTGTTGTATCTGCTGCTAAGAAAAGCAGTGGAACGATCAATGAAAAAATTGTATCGGGTTGGAATGGAAGTTGTGAGCCTACTCCCACCAATTGCGCTGACAAATCCTCTTACACCACCCAAATGGTCGGTTACCAGATTGCAAAAGTAAGCGACACCAACGCAAAGGCAGACCTCCGCATCATCGCATCCGTTGATTCCGCAAATCACACCAACGTTGGCTTTAACGTGGTTGTTAAGGATGCAAACGGCAACGAGGTTGCAAAGGTAGAAAACTACAAGTGCAAAACTGTTTACCGCAATCTTTCCGCTCTTGGCGTTAATGACGCGATCAGCGCATCCGCATACCGCAGCAACGGCGATGCTGATGACGGCTATTTGTTTGCGATCGTGATTCAGGATCTCCCCGTAGAAAAAATTGAAGAGACCTATTATTTTGAGATCACTACTTTTGTAGACGGCGAAGCTACAAATTGTGACACTGCCTCCTTTGGAGTTGCACAGCCTGCACAATCGGGAAACTGATACTGGTTCGTGACGCGGATGCAGGATCGTATACTCAAACTGCGGTTTCCATTTTGGCAACCGATCTTGCTAAAGCAGGCTTCAATGTTACCACCGTTTACACTGCCGATGCCACCACCGATCTTTCGGCTTATGCCGATAATAATATGATTGTGGTTGGCGAGGCTGGTGAAACGGCGGCAGGTATGACCTCTGCTTTGTCCGGCACGAGCCGTCACCGTATCAAAACCGAAACCACTTCTACACGCTTTCACACCTATCTGGTTGGCGTAAACGATTATTCGCTCACCCAAGCGATCCAGCGCTTTTACAGCGAGATCGTGGTGAATGGTGAGTATCAAAAGCCCGCTGCTTCGGATACGACCCTGAAATCGGGCGGCACCAACCGCGACCCCGGTATCATTTATAAGGACGGCACGTATTACTACTACGAGAATCAAAGCGGTAATTTCCAGTATGGGATCCGTACCAGCACCGATAAGTTGACTTGGACGAGTGCCGGTGTGGCGTACAAATATGATGCCGGCGGAGAGAATGCATCGTATTTTTACGGCTTTACCAGTCAAGAGGAAATGGAAGCGAAAGGTATTCCCAACGCTCAGTATTGGGCACCCGAGGTTCACGAGTATAACGGCGCGTACTACATGTTTGCAACTTATCGCCACAAAGACAACTTAAACCGTGGCACGGCGATCTTTAAGGCAGATTCGCCTGCGGGTCCCTTTATCCCGTGGTCAAACGGCTTTGTTACCCCCGAGGATCAGGACTGCATCGACGGCACGCTTTACGTAGATGCGGACGGCACTCCCTACATAGTCTACGTGAATGAGTGGACTAACCGTGGTGCTAATGCGACTGAGGCAAAGAGCCGCATGGATTACGTTCAGCTCTCTGCTGATCTCTCTACCACCAAGGGTGAGCATTACACCCTGTTTCAGGCAGATGACCCCACGTGGACGGATTACGGTATTGTGGACGGTCCTTGGTTGTACACCTGTGAGGACGGAACCCTGCTGATGATCTGGTCGAACAAGGTGGACAGAAATTACGCAGTTGGTGTTGCAAAATCCTCCAACGGCAAAATCGA
>JAFTOZ010000066.1 GCA_017463565.1 Clostridia bacterium
GTTGTTGCGATAAAGGTCCATCAGCTCACTAAGATCGAAGACCAGATCATAGAAGCCGGCGTCACTAGAAGCGGTAGACGTGTTGCTAAACGCACCCGCAAAAGAAGCAATTAAGTCCTGAACGTTGTTATGCCCCGACTTGGTCTCCGTCGGCCACTCCCAGTCCTCTACCAAGCCCGTAACGCTGACGTGCTGGTTGTAGTCCGTAAAGTTGGCAGTATCCGAGTTAAGACCAACGTTGTCCACCACTACCTCCATGTCGCTTGAATCTGTGCTGTACTCACGTCTAGCGCTCCATACGTAGATATGCGCCGGCGCCGGGTAAATCTCATACGAAATAGTATCTGTCGTCAGGTTTTGCCACGTGGAATTATCGTCGGGGTTTTCCGTCACCATACTGCTCCACACGTAGTTTTTATTTACAAGTTCCTTGCCATATTGTTTGAGCAGCAGATCGTGGACGGTATATCTTCCTGCGTTCAAAGTCTTGGTATCATCATAGCCTGTGTCACCCGTAACAAAGTCAGCCTCATACTTCACAAACGTATAGGCTGCCGTACTCAACTGCAGCCCGGGATAGGCGCTGCCAAAGTAGGAATTCGCTTTGTTATATTCAGCGGCAAACACTGCGGCATCGCCACTCTCTACCTGTGGCACCAGAAGACCGTCCAAATTGGCTTCTTTGCTATCATAGACCTTACTTCTTTCTCTAGACTGGTTATACTCAGCTCTCAAGCGAATAGGTAAAATCAGCGGCGTGACTTTCACACTAGAGGCTTTCTCCGTTAATAATTGTGTTCCCTTTAAAGTATAGCGAACAGCAATATTCGGTGTATATATTGTTGTAAATTGTTCTTGATAGTTTGCATCAGTTTCTGGGATTCCAGGATTTAGGTTATAATAGTTACCCTCATCTACGTACAACAGGCAATTGTAATGCTCGGCGTTCGATGACTTAAACGCATAGTTTGCACCATCTTTCTTCCAGGTTATGCGTATACCGTCAGCAGTCGCGGCATCTCCATAAACGTGCACGTGGTTTACCAAGTCATGCGTAAATTCAATAGCGCCATTCAAAGAATAAGCAGTACCGTAGTTCACCGATTGTGTTGCATAGGCGGTTAAAGTAACGTCGTCGGAATCTGCGCTTTTCACCCAATCCAGCTTGTGTTTCAGATAGTACTCTGTAGTAAACTCTGCCGTCGTAGCCGTTTGCGACGCAGCATTGCTAAAGGCTGGAATTGCGAGGGTAAGGTCCACATTTTTGAACCAACCGTCCTCGCTAAATCCCACGGTTGGGTTACTCGCAGTGATTTCGTCTGGGTCTAGACTATTGGGTGGTCCACTGGGGTCCAATCCTGATAGCGTAAGCGCCGTGCCGTGCGGGCGCACCTGTGGCGCACGCACCAATTTCACGCCACCGCCGTCTTCCCCAACGTACACGTCCCAACTGTTCACTTGGTAATGGGCGTCCTTCCATATAGCGTGATATGTCGTGCCACCCGAGGCCGCTTTGGCGCCGGATAGCACAGCTCCCTCTGAACCTGTCGACCAACCAAGGAAATACTTCCCAGTTACCGCCCAAAAACTACCTTTTGGCAAATAGGCATTATCCGTCTTGCTGATTTGGATAGTGGCGTTTGTCCCAGAATTTCTGCTATATGTGATATAACTGGAGGCGTCGCCAGAGGTCCCACCGGTTCGTCGCACACGGAATTCACTGTATACCGTCATGTCAGACCAACTCGCGTAGTTGTTCTTCCCAGATTTTGATGTGCCACTACCCCCGCCGTCTCCTGTTACACTTGAGCCTACTTTTTTAGCGGTTGTTTTGGTTACAGATCCACTAAAAGTCTGCCATGATGAATCTATATAGGATTCTGCCGCAGAGTTAGATACCCACCACCAGTGATCTCCCCAGCCTATCCAATTGGTGTTATCCGTTTCTTTGTAAGTGCTTGATATTCCCGCCTTTCTGCCATCGTCTTCATGCACCCAAGACTGACAGTAGGCTGAAGTTGACCATGAAACCGTGTAATATGCTCTCGTCTCGTAAACACTAGTTGTAGGTTGCGCCATATATATCTGCGCATAGGTGTCCACCGCACCGACAATGCGCTTGTACTCTACAGTATAATAACTCCTGTAGTTGCTATACATATTTTTAATGTTATTGTAGTCGGTTCCACTCCAAGCAAACGTCTTTTCTGAAGTATCGTATGATAAACCACGATTTTTATTTGCATATGTAGACTCGCCAGATAGCGTACCACCACTTAGTTTTGCAGTAGCCCAGAGTGCCGTCAGCGTATAACTTCCGGTGTCCGAACTCCCTACCGACATTTTGAGCGTACCGTCCGATTTTGTCCAACCGCAAAAAACGTAACCACTACGAGTTGCATAAGGGAAATAAGCATGGCTTATACTCATGCCCTTGATATATTTAATTTTATAAGTGTCCTTGTTGGTGGTATTGCCATTCGGCTTACAAAGAGTGCCACCGTTTGGATCAAACGTAATCGTGTATTGCGTCTTATTGTTTGATTCCCAACTACTGTATACGAAGAACCGGCCGCTGACGTACCTTGCCGTGGCGGTGTAGTCAACTACACTTGCCTCCACTGTTTTTCCTTTAAGCGGACCTTCCACAAAATAGAGATGCACGCTCTTCAGCGTATACGAGTACGTCACGTCTCCCGATTGATTCGGCAGCGCTATGTAGGTGATGGTCGCCTTCTTGTAGTGCGTATCCGCTTCGTCTTCAAAATATACGGTGAACTGTCCACCTGTGGTGGTACCGCTCGCCAAGTCGCCACTATAGTCGTCATCACCCGTTCCTTCTGGCCACACGTCATAGAAGCAATCGGAGCCGTTTTGCGGATTCTTCACGCCGTAACTGTTGAAGCCTGCCGTCATAGTGATATTCCCTGTGATTTCGTCCCCTGGAATGGTAAAGTTATCACCAAAGCTGCCCGAGATAGCACCGGTCGCCGTCCAACTGGCAAAGGAGCCGGGACTAGCAAAAAGCACATTGCCCTTGGGCAACACGAACTGATTGTCGTAGTAGATCTTCTTCGTCAGTGTCGAGGTGGTGCCACTGATAGATCGGGTATACCCCGTTACCGACTGGAAGTTCATGTCAAGATTTTCTTCTTTCAGGGTCAGCGTATACTGCTTTGGTTTATAAGAAGCGTAGAAGTAGACTCCTGGCTTATATTTGCCCGTTGAGGGGTGAAAATCTTTGAGGATTATCCTAACCTTATTTCCTGTGCACTCCGTACCCGACTCGCTATACGCGGTGAGTGTGGGTTCCGAGGCCGTATAGCGGAGACCTTTGGTGTCGTAACCACTCGGAGCAGAACTCGCTATATAATAATCTAAGATCCCGGTACCGTCGCTAGCGCCACCCGTTCCAGTCTTGAAGTACAACGTGGTCCATGAGCCTTCGGAGGTCATGGTCATATCGATATAGGGCTCCTCCGAAGCACTATACGCGTACCTCAAACCTGTCTTTATGCTGGACCATTGTGCGGCAGCACCCGAGGTCGTCGCGCGAGGAATACCAACCTTGATGCTCGGAATAGAATTGAGGGTAAACTCCAACGTCATTCCGTAAATGTTGTAGTTCACAGAACGGCCAAAAGGCAAGACTCCCGTCATCTCTGATGCAGTCTGGCAATAAAAGTATTCGAACCCGTCGCCAAAGTCCGCCAAGGTGGCAGATATGGTGGCAGTATTACCCTCTGTTTTTAACGTCGTCTTACTGCCACTAAAGCCAATCGTTCCAGTCGTTTTGGAGGGTCCACTGGTCAGCGCCACGCCAAAACTTTGATTGTCTCCATTATTAACCTTGAATGTAGCGGTGAATTTTGCGCTCTCCACCAATCCTGCATCAATCAGGTCATAGATGGCTGCCGGCGTCTTTACGTTTATCAATCCGTCCACATACAAGATTTCGCTAGCAAAACAACTATCAGATTGATAAAAATGCACGCCGTTCGAGGCAGACTCGATGTTCATACTAATCTCATCACCTTTGTAGTTCCAGCCATAAGAAAAATAATCGGATATATGACCCGTAGGTGCATTTGCGTCATTCAAGTTCAGCTCAATCGTGTCGCTGTCTATGGTCTGTCCAGAAACCTGGTTGTAGACATAAAACTCGTCACGAGTCACCACTACGGTGTTGGCGCTATTTGCCAGTGCCATGCCCTCGCTCGTTACGCCGAAGCAAACACCAAAAACTACGGCGAACAGCAGTACAAACACCAGCACCTTCAACCAAGCGTGACCGCCAACACGGCGTGCGCAAACCGCGCCGCCACTCGTGCTGCGCTCTTGCATTGACTCACGCTCCCTTGCAACCGTCCTGCAATCCTCCTGAATCGCATGAGGGTCCACAGCGCGCCCAAAGCGAGCCGTACCTCTCCGCGTCTTTTTCTGCATTGCAGTCATTCCGTCCGAGTCACCACGGCAGGTGGTGCCCCAACTGTTCAGTCGATTGTCCTTCTCGTGTCGTGCATTTTTGGTGTTTGCCATTGCTATACTCCTCAAGCCCGGTGGGGCCATCATAATTTGCTGGTTGCTTATCCGCCATACCCTTTGGGTATAAGGCTCTTTTCGCCCCTAAATTTTACTCTGCAAGACACTTCGTGTCAACCCAGTTATTATTATATAATAAAAACTTAATCGAAACCTAACCAAGCCTTCACACAAATTTCACAAAGCACCCTCTTTCACCCTCGATTTCCACCCCACAAACGCCCATCATTTTGTTTTAAATTAAGAAAATTTAATCTTCCCTAACCCTGCTTTTCTCTGTTTTTCCGCTCCTTCGCCCCAAAAAATCCACAGAGGCCTACCCTTCGATCCTCTCTTTTTCCCCAAGCTTTCCTTCCGCACACCCAAATAAACACACGATTTATCTCTTGGACTCTCCCTCTCTATGCTTATCTTTGCCTCTGAGTTCTCCACCGAACATCTTCTCTCTTCACCCTTCCTTCTTCATCTATTCTCTGCCACACCTCTTCACTCTTCACTTTTACCTCTTATCCCACCAATATCTACGACATTGCACGAGTTATTTTCAGTTCTCCCCCTTTTAAACTCGCTCCCGATATTCCCTCGCAAACACCCTTGCATGCCTGCTTTCCCTTTCAGATTTCACCGTCCTTCTCATTCTTTGCTCCTTACGCTCCAATCCCTGTCTGTGAGTTTTGCAAATAGGGCCTCTAACGAGCGCTTTCTGCGGCTTTTGTGTCCTTGCTCGCAAAACCGCCAAAACCGCCTAAAAACGGCTCAAAACGCGCCAAGGCGGCCCGCGCATCCACTAACTCGTGCGCCTATACCCTGCAGCACAGTTATTAATTCACTAAATCACTCCTGGCAAACAAAAATGAGCCACCCGGAGAGTGGCTCACTCTTTCCTGATAATACACTAAAAAAGGCGAGCCAAACGGCTCGCCAGTTTTAGATTTGAGATACTACTTAGTTGTAGAACTCGATGCGGTCGATCATACAACGAGCCTTGCCGGACACGGTGCTGAGGACGATAGTCTTCACGCTGGAGGTGTCGATGGTCAGAGCAGTGTATGCGCCGTCGTTAGAAGAAGTCTCGATGGTATAGGTGGTACCGTTGATATCAACACTGGTAGTCTTTGCCTTGTACATAGCAACGTAGATCACAACAGAGGTCACGTCATCGGGAACAACGAAGGTAAAGGTACCAACAACGCTGCTGGTGCCGAGCTTCAAGCAGCTCACACCGGTCAGGTCGGTAGCGCCCTCGTAAACCTTGCTAGCGTCGGTCAATACCAAGCTATAGTTGCCGGATTCATAGGTCTTGCCAGTACCGATATCGTTGCCATCAACGTGTGCAGCTTCGCCGTTTGCGCCGAAGGTAAAGGTAGCAACAGGGCCATCCTCGCCAACTTCTGCAGCAACGATGATATCGAATTCAGCTTCCTTCACGATGGAACCAACGGTGATGGTAGCCTTCACGGTCACGCTTGCGTCAGCAGCGCCGCGAACGACGGTAGCAGCAACGCCGTCCAAGGAGATAGCGTCACCCTCAACAACTGCCCATGCTACGGTAGCGATATCGCTGGTAGGCAACGAGAAGTTAGCCTCAACGCGATCGGGAACGGACAGAGTGTGCACAACCAACAGAGCCTTGTCGTTGTCGGTAGCAGCGGTCTTCTCAACCAAACCGGAACCAACAGCTTGACCTGCGCCATTGTAGGAACCCTTGTAAGCAACGATCTTGATGTGGTCGCCCACAGCCAAGCCCAGGGTAGCAAAGTCTTGAGCGTTCACCCACTTACCTTCGCTGCTCAGGGTCATCTTCTCAGCACACAGACCGTAGACATACAGGATACCGCTGTCGTCAGCAATGTAAACGTTGCCGTAGGTGGTGTTAGCAATCTTGGTCACAACGCCTTCCACATAGTAGCAAACGCTGGTGCTATCTTCCAAAGCCAAGAATTCAGCAACGGTCTTAGCAACGATCTCAGAGGGAGTAGGATCGGGATTGGGATTGGGATCGGGAGTTTCGCCCTCAACCACGATTTCGCAACCTGCGTTGAATTGAACCTTGCCGTTGTAGTTGGTGATGATACCCTTCACCTTCACGCTGTCGCCAACAGCCAAGGTGTCAGCGCCGTCGCCCTTCAGGCGGAAGCATTGGATCTCGTTCTGGCCAACGGTCAGGGTGATGGTAACGTTCTTATAGTCGGGGTTGTAAGCGATGTCGATGCTCTTCACAACGCCTTCCAGGGTGTAGGTAGCAGTGAAGGACTCGCCGGCCTTCAGAGCAGCAGCCATAGCGAAGATCTCAGCATCGGTGGTGCAAGCCTTCTCAACGAACACGTCGCAGTTGTCGCAACGGTAGTCGTTGTCCTCGTCCACGTGAGCGGTGCACTCGGGAGCGGGAGCTTCCTCAACAGCGATCAAGCGAGCGGTACCAACCAACTCGAGCTTGCCGCCGTAGTTTTGCAGTTGAGCGTACAGATACACCACGTCGCCCTTCTTCACGGGGAGCTCAGCGATGTCACGCTTGCTGCCGTAGCGTTGGCTGCCGTCTGCAGTAGCCAAACCGTAAACGATCAGGTTGTCGGTGCCGTCGGTCAAGATGAAGTTGCAGTAGTCAGCGGTAGGATCGTCGATGATGGTGCCGTAGATGTAGTACCAGCCCTCGCTGATTTCCTTGCTGTCGCCGTCCAACTTCTTAGCCTCAGCAATTGCCCATGCAGCGTCCTTCCAATCGATCACAGCGCCTGCGATGGTGATTTCGAAGCTCTTGGTGTCGGTAGCTTCGCCGCTAGCAATGGTAGCAACCAAGGTCACAACCACGTCTTCGTCAGCCTTGTTCAGAGTCACAGCGCCGTCAGCGCCAATGCTCAGCACGTCGCTAGCCTCAGCCAAAGCCCAGCTGATGGTGGTGCCTTGAGCACCGGTCAGGGGCAGATTGAAGTTATCAGAGTAATAGGTGTCAATGTCCAGGATATCCTTAGCACGTGCAACCTTCTCAGCGTCGCTCAAATCCTCAACGACGATCTCAACAGAGTTGATGCTATCGGGATAGATTTGGTAGACCTTGCTGTACACGTTCACAAAGCCCTTCAGGTTAGCAGTTGCGCCAACTTCCCACTTAGCTTTCAGAGCCTCGAGGGTAGCCTCGTCGATAGCATAGTAATCCATGTACATCACGAAGTCCACACCGTCCAAGGTGAAGTAGTAGTTCTTACCGTTGTTTGCGCCCAAGGTCACGCCCTTCAGCTCAGCACGGATAGATTGATAGGGAACCAAAGCCTCGTCGTTGTTTGCAGAAACAGCAGCGAAGTCTGCGGTAGCGTCCTTATAGGTCAGAGCAACACCGTCGCTCTCAGCGGTAGCGTCCAACTTCTCAACGGAGCAACCCTTGTTGAACTCATAGGTACCGTTGTACAGAGTCACAGAACCGCGAACGATAACCTTGGTGCCGATGGGGAAGTAAGCGTTGATGCTCTCTCTGCTCTCAACCACAGACTCTTCCAAAGTGGGAGCATATACATAGTAACCGTGACCATCAGCGTCTTGGATCCACAAGGAACCCTTGGAGCTGGACAGGGGAGCAGCGTTCACAGCGATGATGTAACCCATGATGGTGAAACTGGCTTCCTCATCGTTGGCAACGCAACCTGCGAGCCACTCTTCATAGGTGTTCACAACGAACTTAGGAACTTTGCGGTTCAATACGAGGGTCAGACTGGTCTCGCCCTCGCTCATAGTAGCGGTCAGCGTATACTTAATGTCAGCAGCAGCGTACTCGTCTACGTCAACATTAATCATATCGTCACCAGGAGTGAGCACCACGCCGTTGGCATTGCCTTCAGTCACGTTCAAAGCCCAATCCACGTCAAAGCCCAAAACTTTTCTGGGCAGATCATAGTCGCTGGAAGTAACTTCGCTAGCATCCTGATGCAGTACCTTCAAATAGTCGTATGCTTGTTGCAGAGCTTCGCTGGGCTTAGCCTCTTCGCAAGCTACGATACTCAGTACCATTGCAACACACAGGATGACTGCTATTGTGCTAACTAATACTTTTTTCATTCTTTTCTCTCCTTATAGAATTTTTATCTAAATCTGCATTTTACAGATTTATTACGTTAGTCGACAATATCAATATTGTCGGGGCTATAGACGGCGATTTGATACTGACCGTCATAGCAGTCGATGATACCGCGGACGTTCAGCACCTTGCCGGTGTACTTGTCAGCGGTGATCATGTGGCCGTTTTCGTCCAAAAGCACGGTGGTACGGATCTTCACGGTCACGTCGTCCACCTGGCAGGTGATAGTCAGAGCACCGTCGCTATCGCCACCGTTGTTGGTGGTGTAGATGCTCAAAACTCGCAGGTTGTCCATGGATACCGAGGTAGCGTGTGCCAAAGCACCGAAGTCGTAATTCACCAGCACTTCTTCGCCCTCGACTTCCTCCACGATTTCCACCTTGCCGTTCTTCAGCTGGTCGGCAGTAATCTTGGTGTAGGCCAACTCGTTGTCTCTGCTGAGCAGGCGGCAGTTGCTGGGATCGTTGGGCTTCATCATGTTGTACTTCAGGTCGGTCACTTGATAAGAGTCACCTGCCTCCCAGTACTGCACGTTACCCACGATACGCACGCGGTTACCCACTTTCAGCATACCCAATACGGCGTTGGGTGCGTTGAAGCCGTAGTATACGTTCATACCGACGTACATATCCAACTCCTCGTCGTAATCCTCTACATATACGGTTTGCGAGTCGTTGGTGATCACCACGCCCTCAAAGGCCACGTCCACGCCTTGGTAGTCTGCAATGTTGCAACGCAACTCGCGCAAGGTCAAACTCACCACGCCACCGCGGTAGACTTCCTCGTCCTTCACGCCCGAGTGCACCAACAGTTTTTGCTCCTTTGCATAGTTCAGAGCAGCCACGGCAGTCGTGCCGTAGCGGTTGTTGGCGGTGTTGCTGGCAATTGCCAAACCATTTTGCAAAATCTCAATATTCAAGTTGCGGTAAACAGCGCTGTCGGCGGTTTTGTACCAAACCCACACGACGTAGCGGCTACCGGTAGAGTCAGCATTCCAAGTAGCGGTATCCGACTCAATCACGATCGACACGGCAGATTCCAGTTTTTCTCTGGTAAAGCGCTTTGCCGCCATACCGTAGTCCTCGATCTTACCCGTCGATTCGGGAGTATTGATGGCGATATAACGCGCCTTCAAAATGCCGGTAGGAACGATACTCTTCGGCACGTTGAAGTGAGTGGTATCACCGTCCACAAACAGGTGAACATCGTCTGCGCCCAGCTCGATCTTGGCGGTTTCGGAATTCATATCCAACGCCACGGCTGCTGCGTAGTCAGTATCCTCCGGTTTCGGTGGCTCGGGATCCACGCAGGCAGTGAGCACACCCACTGCCAGCGCAATCACCAATAGAAAACTAATGATTTTAACTGTTTTTTTCATTTTATTATTAATTAATAGGATTTAAGCGGAAAGCTTAGTGGCCCATTGCCTTGTACTCGCACTCTTGGATAGCATCCTTGAAAGCCTTGTCGATCACGGCGTCAGCATCGCCGGGAGTGGACAGACACTCGGTCATCAAGAAGCCCACCTCGTCACGTGCGGTAGAAGAACCGTAGAACGCAGGAGAAGCATAGTATGCGTTTGCTTGAGCCAAGCAGTTTTCCATACTCAGGATAGCAATGTGGTCGTTGCCCAGATATTGCTTGTTGCCGTTTTCGTCCAAGATGAACTTAGCGGTACCGTCGGGGTTGCGGTCGATCACCAGAACGCCGTTCTCATCCTCAACCATCTCGCACAGATAAGCGCCATCCAAGTAGTCTCTATAGATGGGGTTCTCGGAAACGGACTTCAGTACGGGCACGTAACCGGAAGCCAGAGAGAATGCAGCTTGGAACTCAACGCTGGTGGTGAGGAACTTCACAAACAGCCAGCTTGCGATAACCTCTTGGGGGTTATCCTTCTTGAAGATACAAACGCTGGGACCTTGGCTGATAACGCGGGGACGAGCGAGATCAACTTGGGGGATAGAGGTGATACCTACTTCGAAGGGGTACACACCGTTCTTAGCAGCAGGACGTTGGTGAGTAGCACCTGCAGAAGAACCGATGCTCATGTAGCTCTTCACAACCTTCTTGTCAGCAGTGCTTTCGCCGATGGTGGTGAACAAACCGCTGGTGTAGGAGCCGTACAGCTCTTGGGTGGTCAGATAGCCCTTCTCGTACCAGGTACGGAAACGCTTCACGAAGTCACGGTTGGTTTGGTTGTCGAACAAGA
>JAFTOZ010000067.1 GCA_017463565.1 Clostridia bacterium
ATAGATACCACGATCTCGTCTGCTGCCTGTGCAATACCGATGGAACGGTAGCTTGCATTATACAGATAGTGTGCGCCGTCCGTAGCAGCAGGCAGATTCAACCAAACGTTCTCTATTTCGATTGCGTTGATGATGACCTGTGCAGTCAGCACAACGTCTTCGTAGTCGCTATAACTACCCTCGCTGTGGTGCAGAGTTGCCGTCACGCGGTAGGTACCTGCGTGCAAGAGAGCACTTGCCGACTTTTGCACACCGCCGACGGGCGTATATGCATACTCGGTGGTAATCTCTGCCTCGTCCATAGAAGACACGGTAGCAACACCGGCAGGACGAATGCTCATCGAGGTAGCAAGACTTGCCGACAGCAAGGTCTCGTTGCTCGTAGCCACGTTCAGATGTGCGCTGGTTGCATTGTAGTCGTAGGTTGTACCCTTGAGGAAGAAGTCACTCAAAGTAGCAGACTTCATGGTCGCTTTTGCAATGGTGATGGTGCCTGCCAAATTGATTCTCTCATAATCGGCAGATACCTCACCGTCCACGATAGCACTCACGGTTGCCGCCACGTTATAGGTGCCTGCGTGCAACGCACTGTTGCCGGCGGCACCGTTGATGGTATAGCTCACCGCAAGCTTCGCACCGTCCAGAGCCGAGTAGTAGGTATCGTCGCCGTTTTGTGCGTTCAAGGAGAGTGCGTGCGCATAGGTATCGTAGGTCACCGACAGGCTATCTCCCTCTGCCCAAGCAACCGATGCGCCGTTTGCAAGGCGGATACTAGCGGGCGTAACGGTCAGCGTTGCCGACTTCGTCCAGGTGATATAGTCTGCGTTATCCTCGCCGACAACGGCAGTCACGGTATAGACACCCACGTGTTTAGCGCCGTTTTGTACGCCCGTCTCAACGGTACCGTTAGCGGTCACCAAAGAGTACTCTACCGCAACGCTATCGCCAATCTGCGTGTTCACTACGGCATCGGCAGGCAGATAGCCTTCCACCGTCAGATATTGCACGGCGGCGGTATAGGCAACCGTCAGATTGTTCAGCTCCAGACCAGTGATGGCCACGGGGTTGATGGTCAGAGTTGCGTTGGTACGGGCAGGATCTGCTGCGTTGGGCACGTTGTAGTCATAGTAGTTTTGATGGCTAACCACGGCCGACACGATATAGTAGGAAACTTCGCCTGCCACCGAGTTGACGTGGATTGCACTATTGCCTGTTGCGCTCACACCGCCCACGGGGGTGATGGTATAGCTGACGCTCAACAAATCGCCAAGCGCGCTCAAAGCGCCGTCACCGTGTTCCGAGGTCACGACTACTTCGTGTGCATAACCGTTATAATCCACCTCCACGTCTGCCAAATACAGACCGGATACGGTGGCCTTTTCAATCTGCCACGTGCAAGTAGCACCCTCTACGATTTCGTAGTTGGTGTTGCTCACGGTATATGCCGCCACGTAGGTGCCTGCATCACGTGCAGAAGAATTGCTGATAGACGCACCCAAATCGTCGCCTACGATAGCGCCCGACTCGGCCACACCGTTTTGTCCCTTCACGGTGGCGGTCACGGTGCGTGTGGTTGCGTTGTAGACGGTCACGAAGCGTACGTGATCCTGCGAGGTTGCGTAGTTAGCGTTCTCCGTCCAACTGCCACCGTCGGGAGTCCAATCAATCACCAGAGTACGTTTTGCAATGCTCCACTCGTAGTCAGCGCCCGAGGCTACCACGTAGTTTGCATTTCCGCAAGCAACGGAGGGATGATAGGTGCCGGCCTCACGTTGGGTATAGGTATATACCAATCTGCCCAGTTGCAGGCCGTCCTCCGCATAGCCAGAGGAAACCACAGAGCCGGGCACACCCGTCAACTGCAGATCGTCACCCGCAATCAAGTTAGTGACGGTCAGGGTCACCGAGTGGTCTTCCTTATTATAGATCGCGTGCGTGCGCGCGTCTGTCCATACGAAGGAGAGTGCACGTGCACGGATCACGCCTACGTTGCTCTGTACGCTATCCAGCACCTTTTCTTGCTCGGTGCCGTCTGCGCCCAGTTTGTAGTTTGCCATATCCTCGCCCGACAGCACGTAGGTAATGGTCTTACCCTCGCCCACGTTCTTGTCGTCGTAGGATGCGCTCACCAGAATATCGTCACCTGCCAACACGTCGCTAAGCGTATAGCCAAAGCCAACCACGTTGGTCGTGCCGTCATAGGTCTTGCTATCCGAGCCGGCGGTGTATCCCACACCCTTGCGGTAGATGGTCGCACCCTCCAGCGAAGAGGTGATAGAGTCGCCAATCTTCAAGCAGTAGTTTGCGCTCTCGCTACCCGTGATGGTGAAGGTGATGGTCTTGTTTTCACCGGCAGTTGCGCTATTGTATGCAGCGGCAATCGTAATGGGTGCGCTGTCTACGGCGCTACCCTTGTCCCAACTGTAGTTCGCAAACAGAACGGTACCGTCGTACACCTTGTTCTTGTTGCCCACCGACAGATTGATGACGATTTGCTTTTGCGTGATCTCACCTGCCACGGTGTTGGCAGTAGCCGCATCATCGTCACCGGTGATCGTCAAATAGTAGTTGTTGCGGTCGGTACCGCTCAGGGTAAAGGTGATGGTGCGCACGCCTGCATTCTTGTTGTCAAACGCTGCCGCCAAAGTAACTCTGTTGGCGTCTACGATACCGGTATTGGCGTCGGTAGCACCGATAGCATAGCCCTCGTACAAGGTGGTATTGTCAAATACCTTCGTCCAAGCAGGCGATGCCGTGTTGTTCACAACGATACCGCGGCGATTGACGGTCACGGTATGCTTCAACAACTGGGTTGCGCCGTCCGTATTATCGCAAGAGAAACTGCTACCCGAAGCGCCTGCCACGGTATAGATAATCTCGTAGACGTTGCCTGCCTCACGGGTCACCAGGTTGGTGATGAATGCATCGTAGCTGAATGCCACGCCGTTGATATACACCACCACGTCTGCCGACGTATAGCCACCCGTCAATTCGGGGATAAAGGTATAGGCGTTACCGTCAAATACCTTGGAGATAGCTGCGTCCGTAGCGTCCGGGTCTACGTCAAAACCACCTGCGGTTTGATTGATGACGAATCGAGCGCACAGGGTATCACCGTCAGGCACAGCCGTCACGGTCGTAGAAGTCTTGGGATATACGAAGTAGGTGGTATCGTCAACCGTCTTGAAGTAGGTACTGTTGCTATAACCGTATACGTCATTCGACAGGTCTTGCAACTCAAAGTTAGCGTCGTCTGCGCCGTCGATAGACAAAATCAAGAAGTAGGTACCTGCGTGGTTAGGACCGTACGTGTGATAACCGGTGAAGTTATGCTCTCCGTCCATCTGGAACCATTGATGTGCATAATCAAAGGTATAGTGCTCCGACTCCTCCTCCAAGTAGTGACCGCAAGTACAGAAACCGATATAGCGGTAGGTAAAGGTCACACCGCTTGCTACACCGTCTGCGACGGCCTCAAAGCTATGATACTTGCCCGAAGCAAAACCAACGGAAGGAGACCAGGTCACGGTACCAATTTCCGTACGGTTGTTGCCCGAGGCATCGGTGGTAAAGTGTGTCCAACTCAAGGACTCTGCCGTAATCACGTAGGGACGAACCGCAAACGCCAAATTAGCACCTGCATTCGACAGGGTGTAGTCGGTCATGGTGTCCTTCAGGGTGATTTGCACGTTGTAGCTACCCACGTTGATTGCGTTCACGGTACCCAGGTTGTGGTTGATTTGGATAGCGTCACCTGCCACCTTGTTGCTAAATTGCACGGCCAGATCCTCAATCACAACGGCAGTACCCTTGTAGATGACCTCCGTCTGACCCAACACAGCGGTGATCACGCGGCGGTTAATGCTAAAGCTACCCTGCGCGTTCTGCGGCAATTTGTAGTTATCGTTGCCGACGGCTACAGCCGTTGCGGTATAGGTACCGGCATGCACGCCTTCGTGACCGCTCAGAGTGATGGGCGCAACGTCGCTGCCAACCAAACCGACAGCCACCGCCGACATGGTATGCACGTTACCGTCGTAAGTAACGCTCAACTCTGCGGCACCGTCCAACAACCAGTTCAGGCTGATTTCCTTCTTGTTGATAGTCCAATTTGCGCTCAATCCTGCATCGGGCAGAGCGTAGTTATCGTTCATCAAAGCATCCAATCTTGCCACGTAGCCCACGCCGTATGCGGTTGCACCAAAGGTGATCGCATGGCTATAGGTACTGCTGCCGCTTGCCTCTGCGGTATGGTTGCTCGAGCCGTTTTGCGGTACGTTGCCGGTGGTATAGACGGTGTAGCTCAACGAGTCTGCCGACATAATGTTGCCAATCGTCAACACCACACCGTGCGAAGCGCCGTCATAGGTCCAAGCGCGATCCACCGCACCGTTGGTATAATCCCAAGTGACGGTAACCACACGCTTATTGATACGGAAGCTACCCGACAGGTTATTAGCAGGCAAGCAATAGTTGCCGTTGGGGTTGTTGGCAATAGCAGACACCGCCGCGGTATAAGCCTCTGCGCGGTAGTTGGTCGCCAAGAAGGTATACAGTACGCTACGGTAGGTCAACGTGCCGTCGCTCGACTCGCCGCCCAACGAACGCACGGGAGCGTTGCAGGTTTGCGTGGTCGACAGGGTCAAGCCACTATCCACGCTCAACAGGTTCCCCACCGTCAGCACCACGCCGTGACCTGCCGCATCGTAGATCCACGAGCCTGCGTTGCCGCCTGCGGTGTAGCCCCACGAGAAGGACAGGGTACGTTGTGCAATTGCAAAGTTATTCACACCCGAAGATGCCACGGTGTAGTTCGCTGCCTTCACCTCGCCGGGATATGCGTGGCCTGCCGTAGCCGTTGCGCTGGTAATACCGCTGATGGCAGCGTGGTAGTTACCTGCGTTCACTGCGGTGAATACGTAGGTGCCGTTGCCTGCGCCCAGGTTGGGCAGGTTGGTAGCGGTGGTATTGTTGCCGCCGTCCAGGGCAAACACTACCAATTCGTTCGCCACGATACCGCTGATTTCCACTTGCAGACCTTGTGCGCGACCGTTATACACGCCCACGTCATTGCCAACCGACCAGGTCAGTTGCACGGTGCGAGCGGTGATAGACCAACTACCCTCAGGCAAAGCCAAATCGCCAAAGGTATAGTCGCCATTGTCTACGATAGATAACACGCGCGCGCTGTACGAGCCAACGCCCACCGCACCAAAGGAAGCACGCAACACGCCGCTACCCAGGTTATCGTAGGTCAGCACGTCGTCCACCGGCAACAAACCGTTGGTTTCATATCTAAAGCTCACGGTGTCGTTCTTGACGATACCCGAAATGCTCAACTCGATACCGTGCACGGTGCCATCGTAGACCGAGGTAGAAGTGGTCCAGCTCACCGTCAACAGCTTAGGCGTAATCTGCCATACGGTGCTATGCTGTGCGGTCAACTCGTAGTCGTTATTCTCATCGCTGATCGAGGCAATCTTAGCTACGTAGTAACCCTTAGCGATTGCGCTCGGCGTGATGGTAGCGGTATAGGTGTTGCCACCTACCTGTACCTCTTGGGTGCCACCCGTTGCATAGGTAATATTCACTTGATCTGCGCCTACCACGTTTTTGAAGCTTGCGCTGATTTGGCGAACGTCATTATTAAACTCAAAGGCCACCGTACCCCAATTCACGTCGGAGGCGGTGATTTGTCTCTTCAAAACAGACCAATTGACGGTGGTTGCTTGTGCGCCACCCGTCCACGCGTAGTTTTGACTGTTGGCAGCAGCAATGGTTGCGGTTGCCACGTAGCTACCTGCGTGCACCTTGGTTGCGTTGGTATAGGTAAAGCCAACCGACTCGCCGTCCACCACGTTCGACGCTACCACGCGCACGGTATGCTCATTGCCGTCGTAGCGAATGGTGGATGCAGACAACAGCGCCTCACCGTAGTACCAAGTAGCACCCAACTCACGCTTGGTGATTGTCCACTCCTTGGTGGTCTGCGCAGGCAGCGAATAGTTTGGGTTATTCACCGCCGATACAGATACGGTATAGGTCTGCGCATTCAAACCGGTATGGTTTTGATAGGTAAAGCTCACGCTATCGCCAGCGCAAACAGAGCCTGCTGCCGCCACGGGCACCACGCTACGTGTCTTGCCGTTATACACGGTGCTATAATCGTCCCAAGTGGCAATCGCATCGCGTTGCCAATCAATGACGATGGTCTTCTTCTTGATGGTATAACCCTTGGTCATACCGGCGATGGCGGTCTTGTAGTTGCGCGACTCTGCGTAGCTATCGTCCATCGACTGCACTTCCACGGTATAAGCACCTGCGGCAATAGAATTGACGAAGGTATAGGTATAGGTCACGTTTGCGCCGGCAGTAGCCGCGTTACCCACAAAGCGCACGTTAGATGCAGCAAAGGCCTGACCGCCCTCCTGCGTACCGCTCACCGCACCAACGAAGCCCACGCTGTCGCCAACGTATGCACCGCTGATGGTCACGGTTGCGCCCTGTCCCAGACCGTTATAGGTCAGGTCGGGGGTATTCCAACTGATCGTCAACTCCTTGGGCACAATCTGCCATTCCTTACTGCAAGCCGCTACAGAGGGCAAGCAGTAGTTTTCGCTACCTGCGCCCGAAATGCCGTTGACGACTGCGGTATAGGTACCCACGTCGCTGGCGGTGTTCGAAGCCACCGACACGTCGGTCGATGCCACGCCACCCTGCACGAAGCGATCCAAGGTATGGTTTGCATAGCTCACGGTGATGGTCGCATCGTCCACCAATCCGCTCACGCTACTCACACGGATAGTATGAGGTGCGTGCGCATACACGTAACCTGCGCCGTCATAATCCCAAACGAAGCCGACGGTCTTCTTGCCAATGCTCCACGATCCGCTATTAGCAGGCAACGAGTAGTTTGCATTTGCCACAGAGGAAATGCGAGCGGTATAGCTACCTGCATTCACCGCGCGGAAAGCCTTGGTGACGGTAGCCGAGTTTCCGCTGGAGGAGAAGGTTTGACCTGCAGGCTCGGTGCCGTTGGACTCAAAGCCAAAGCTCACTACGTCGGTCTGCACCAAGTTGCCGATGGTCACGCTGATACCTTGGGCACCTGCGTTATACACCAAATCCGCCACACTCGTCCAAGCCACGGTCAGCAGACGGGCATTGATGGTCCAATCGATCTGCCAAGCGGCCGCAGAATAGCCTGCGTCACCTGGCTCGCCGATACGGTAGTTCGCCGAAGGCGTACAACCCACGATGGTGGCGGTGTAGTTGCCTGCGAACTTGCCGCTATTATTCTCATACAGGAAGATAACGCTATCCCCTGCCACTACGTTACCGGCGGTAGCCGTCACGGTATGGGTACTACCGTCGTAGGTAAAGCTGGTCGTACCAACCGATGCCACGCTCAATACGCGCTTCACGATACGGAATGCGCTACCCGATGCGTCGCAATTCAAGGTGTAGTTCGCTACGTTCACCGATGCGCTATTGTTACTGTTTCCGGTTGCGCTGGCCGAGCCAAGCGACAGACCGCTGATAGCGTAGTCACCCACGTTCACCGAAGTAAAGTTGTAGTTGCCGTTAGCAATCAAAGTATCGTTGGTCACAAAGCCCTTGTTGGCGTAGTTATTACCTGCCACAACCAACTTGATACGCTCGTTGTTCTGGATACCCGAAACGGTAGCCACACGGCCGTGTGCCTGGCCGTCGTATTGCAAACCGGTTGCCGAGTTAACGTCGCTCCACGCAATGGTAATCACCGCGCGGTTGATACGGTAGGTGCCCTCGGTCGTACCTGCCAACACGTAGTTTGCATTGTCATATCCCGAGGCAGCCAAAGCCAGCACGATACGGTAGTCGCCCGCGCGCACGCCACCAAAGGAATAGGTGGGCACCTGCACGCCCTGCGTAGCCGCCAATACCAGCGTGCTACCCGAGGCGGTGCTGATACCGCTGTTCACCAACTGCTCGTTGCCGTCCAACACGTATGCATAGGTGGTAGCCACCAGGCCCACGCTATCGCCCACGCTCAAGCCCTCCAGGCTCATCGTAGCGAGCGCGCCCTGCAAATTACCGGTATAGGTACCTGCCACGGTAGCCCAACTCACGCGGATTTGCTTGGGTGTGATCTCCCAGCTGCGCGTCAGTTGTGCAGGCAACTGATAGTTATCGTTATTCAGACCGCTGACCGTAGCGGTATACCTACCCACGTCAGTGCCCTCAAACGAAGCAGGCGACAGACTCACGCTATCCCCGGCCACCAAATTGCCGGCAGTAGCATACACGTGGCGCACCGCACCGCTATATTCTACCAGGAATTCGCTCGAGAAAGAGGGGCTCATCGCATCGTGGCTCCACTCAATGCTCACGGTGCGTTTTGCAATACTCCAAGCACCGCTATTGGCAGGCAAGGTATAGTTGGTGCTACCCAGGTTATCTGCGGTGATCGCCAACAATGTGCCCGAATAGCTACCTGCATTCACGGCCTTGAAGTCAAGACTCATCGAGTCCACGTTGCCCGAAGAGGTAAAGGATCCCTCGGTGGGCAAGGTGCCGTTGTGCGAATAGGTAATGGTGATTTGGTCGGTCTTCACCAGGTTGGATACCGTCACGCGGATACCCTGTGCGGTACCGTTATAGGTCAAACTACCGCCCGAAGTCCAGTTGACGGTCAAGGGACGGGGGGTGATGGTATAGGTGCCGTTGCCCGAGGTCACCAACGTATAGTTACCCACCGAGGCATACTCACCGCCACTCACCGCCGTGATAGAATCGATCGCCACGTGATAAGCGTTTGCGCTCACGTTCTTAGATTGGAACAGATGTGCGCCGTTGCCCACCGTAGCCACGCCACCGTCTGCAAAGCCCAACTTCTCGTACGCATTGCTCGTGGTGGTACCAAAGGCCAACAATTCACCGTTTTGGATGCCCGAAACGGTAGCCGTCACGCCGTGCATATTGCCGTCGTATACTGCGCTGCCGCTACCCGTCAGCACCACGTTCACGGTTGCCTTTGCAATGCTGAAGGTACCCGTCACAGACTCCATTGCGTAGTTATTCATATCGGCAAGAGACACGGTCACCACGTAGTAACCTGCCTTGATTGCCGTATAGTTCTTGCTGCGGATAGAAGAGCCGTCCGCAAGCGTATAGTCATCCACGGGGGTCAGACCGCTGTTTGCCAACACGACAGCCTTACTGCTATCCACGTACGCAACTGCGCTGTTTGCCACCGAGATCTCGTCCTCCGAGACCACGTTGCTAAAGGTCAGCGTAAAGCCCTTTGCAGCACCGTCGTAGGTATAGCTACCCGAGGAGAATACGGCGGTAATGGTACGCTTGCTAATGCTCATCGCACTGCCTGCGTAATCCGCCACATTCAGCGTATAGTTGTCTGCGCTCGAATACCCATAGCCCTTCGCAGACGAAATGCTCAGCTCACTCACGCTATAGTTATCCACGTCTCTTGCAGCAAAAGTATAGTTACCGTTGATCACCTCGCCGTCCATACCGCATACGGTATAGTTATGATCCACGGCAAAGCTCAAAATATCACCGCCCATGATGCCCGAAACGGTAGCCGTGATCGAATGGTCAGCGCCGTCGTACTCGTGCTCGCCGCTTCCCGACCAACTCACGCTGACGGTAGCCTTGCCAATACTCCACGAAGTGCTCACCGACGCCACCTCGGTAGAACCGTTCGTCGTCAGGATATAGTTGGTCTTGTCTACCAAAGAAACGCTAGCCTCGTAGTAGCCCGCGCGACCTGCCTTAAACTCTTGCGTACGCTCGGCAGAGCCACTCGTCAACACCACGCTGGCACTAGAGGGCGACTTACCGCTATTTTCGAGCGCCGTGCCCTTTCCGTTATCGGTATAAGCGTTGATGGTGGTATAGATTTTCACGTCATCCGAACTCACAATTCCGCTCACCGTCAAGGTGCGACCCTGCAAGGTGGCGTTGTAGGTAAAGGAAGAAGTGCTACTCCAACTAGCGGTCAGCGCCTTCTTGGCAATGCTAAAGCTACCCGACCCCGAGGTCAAGGTATAGTTGCTCATCCTGTCGCCGAGCGCCACCGTCACCGAGTAGGTGCCGGCTTGCAACGCCTTATATTCCTGCGTGCGCGTGGTACCGCTACCCGACAGGCTCAAGCTTGCGCTGATCGGGGTCACACCGCTAGATGGCGTGCTGTTCAGCCGAATCTCGTCCCCGCCAACTGCGTTAGAAACGGTCAGCGTCAATCCGACCTGAGAAAGTCCGTTGTACACTAACCCCTCCACGGGTGTAAAACTCAATGTCAGCGCGCGCTTAATAATCGTCAGCGTGCCCGAATCTCCAGTAAAGGAGTAGTTATTCTTATCAGGATAACTACCGTCCGTAATCGCCGTCAGCTCACTCATTGCGCTGGTATAAGTACCGGCGTTGGTTGCCGCAAACACGTAGTTTTTATTGCCCACGAAACTGCCGGTGGTGCCCACCGAAGTAAACGCACCGTTGGTCATCGTCACGGTAGCCGTCTCGTCTGTCATCAAACCTGCCACGGTAGCCGAAATGCTATGGCTGCCGCCGTCGTAGGTTTCGGTAGTATCGGTATAGATCACCGTAATAGCTGCCCTATTGATGAGTCTGTCGCTGAAAGAAGTCACCGCGCCCTGTGCCCAGGTGTAGTTCGGCATATCGCTCAGCGCCAAGCTCACGCTATAGAAGCCTGCCTTAGCAGCCTCAAAGGTTTGACTCACCACGCCGCTTGCATTTGCCTTCAAGGAAAGCGCCGCAGTAGGTGTCAAACCGCTACCGCTCATGGCGGTGCCAGTGTCGTATTTAGTCACGGCAGTACTGCTCAATGCCAGGGTCTCCCCTGCCACCAGGTTGGAGAAGGTCACCGTTGCTATCGTCTGCAACGCACCGTTATAAGTCAACTCAGTTGAGGTACCAGACCAACTCACGCTGATGGCTCGTTGATTAATGGTAAAGTTGGTGGACTTGGAGACCAAGGTATAGTTCCCCATGCTGTCGTCTAACGCCACCGAAACGGTATAGTAACCGGCCGATTTTGCCGAATAGGTCTGGCTCATGGTGCCGGTGTTATCTGCCGTCAGGGAAAGGGTTGCGGCTGTAGGTGTCAAACCGCTATTATCCAAAACCGAACCCTTAACGCTATTCTTCCACGCGGCTGTGGTATTGGTCAGTTTGATGGTCTCGCCGGCAACTGCGCCCGACACGGTCAAGGTCACGCCTTCCAGTCGCTTACCGTTGTAGGTGGGGGTATCCAATGCCGCAAAGTTAGCGGTCAGCGTGCGCTTGTTGATCGTCAACGTGCCTGAGTTTGGTGTATAGGAATAGTTGTCGATGTTTTCTTGGCCGCCCACGATCGCCACCAACCCCGTGATGCTCACGGTATACGTGCCGGCATTCTTCGCGGAGAATGTATAACTCGCATTCTCACACTCGGTGCTTGCGCTCATGGTAGCCGAGCTGAAAGTGGAGGAGGTCATACTGAACTTGGCCTTCTCGCCGTTTTGCAATCCGGCAACCACCACAACCAACGACTTCACCGCGCCGTCGTAGGTTTCGGTCAAGTTCGTCCAACTCGTCGTCAGCCTGCGTTTCGCAATCGTCCACTCCGCCGTCAGCGTACCCGTCAAGGTATAGTTGCTATTATCCCCAAGTGCTACCGTAACGGTATACGTGCCGGCTGATGTTGCAGAATAGACTTGGCTTGCATTGCCGCCACCGTCCGCAGTCAGGTTTAACATGTTGCTGCTGGGTTGTACGCCACTGGTAACCGATTGCGTCAAGACAATACTTGCACTCTCCGGCAGACCTTCTAGTGTCAACGTCATGCCTGCCTGCGATTGGCCATTATAGGTGAGTGCCCCAAGGGTAGTGAAATCGACAGTCAGCTCGCGCTGCTCAATGATCAACGTGCCTGCGTTGGGTGCATAGGAATAGTTATAGGTTTCTTCTTGACCGCCCACGATTGCCGCCAAGCCCGTGATGCTCACGGTATACGTGCCAGCGTTCACAGCCTTGAAGGTATAACTCGTGTTGGTGACCGCAGTATCAGAGTCTATCGGGACCGAAGTGAAGGGCTTCCCTTCGGGCGAGTTGGTAGATATCTCAAACTTGGCCTTCTCGACGGGATTCCCAAGCAAACCGGAGACCTTCACAACCAACAACTTCTCTTTGCCATCATAGGTCTCGGGCTCGCTCTCCCACTCTGTCTTCAGTTCGCGTTGCTTAATCGTCCAATCGAACGTCGGCGTGCTCTCCAAGGTATAGTTGGTGGCACAGGCAGATGTTATTCCAGTTATTGTCACCACATACGTGCCCGCGTTGATTCCCGTAAACGCCTGCTCGCCGCGATTATAGTACATGAAACCTTTATTCCCAGCAACTCCTAAGGGCAAAGTATATGTGACAGTGTAGTTAAACTCAAATTTTCCCGCGTCATTCGTATAGATTACTTGGGTATTGTTTAACTCTTCCTCTTCTTGAGAGAAATCCTTAGTTTCCAAGACTACCTGGTAGCCCATATGCTGTCCATTATAAGTGAGTCCCGCATCGCCGTACGCTTGCAACAAGTCGCTGATATCAACCGTCCTCTTCTCGATGGTCCAGTTCTTAGTAGCGGGAGTACTCAACTCAAAGTTAGTGCCCTGTAAATTCACACTAAAGGTCTGATCTTTCACGGCATTTGTACTTGCGTTGCCCAAATAAGTGACACCGCCCAGAACACTCTCTACATTGCTGATGCTCGTCTCGTAGTTGGACGGGGTCAGCGTGCCGCCCGATGCCAAGCCGTGGTATATATATTCGTCGCCGGGGATGTTAACATCTTGATTCGGGTTTATCACCTTCACTTGCGCTACCTTGATCGTCCATTTATGGCTGCTATAAGGCAAACTAATCGTGTCGCCATCAGCAAAACTACCGTAGAACACATCATTCTCACCAACGGTATAGTAAGCTACCCAAAGCGTCACCTCGGCCGTATTCACATAGATTTCAAATGTTTTGCTACTGGATGGCGGTACTTGATAGTTTGAGCTTGTAGTGCTTAAACTACATGTATATTGTTCGCCCTGTGCCGATTTCAGCAGATTCACGCTCATTTCGGTGGTAGCTCCGACGTCCGACCAGTGGAATGCGTTCACGGCGGTACCGCCCACCGATGCGCTCAACGCAGGGCGCTCCTCCTTCACGATATTGCCTACTGTCAACTTAAAGCCATACTGAACGCCAGGCGCATACATGAAACGGTTACTGTCGCCTGCCGCGCCCATTACAACCGGATCATTACTTCCGGTAACGCTGATCTTTACCCAACTCAAAGAGAGGGTACGCTTTGTAATCGTCCAGTTTGCGGTGTAGCTTGCAAGACACAAATAGTTTCCCACAAACTCGCTGCGTACGCAGGCATAAGAAAGCGTATCCTGCTCCGATACAATGCTAGGATTACTCAACGTCAAAGTATACTTTCCGTCTCCAGTGTCCAAAACGTTCGTGCTACGGTAAGCTCCTCCTTGCATACTTGCTCCGGAAGTTGCACTCATAGCACCCCAGCTCACCAAGGCACCGGTGTCGGCATCTTGAGTAGGCACTACAATACCGTGGGATTGTCCGTCATAAACCCACGAGGGCATCGACTGCACTGCATTCCCATCTGTGTCAACCCAGCTTAACCTCAACTCCTTTTGATTGATCGTCCAAGAGAGGGCTATGCTCTGATAAGCGCTCTCCACGTACTCATTCGACAGATCAAACACGTAGTTACCGCCTTCGGGCAGGTAAATTGTCACTGTATAGGTACCGGCAGCAATCGCCTTGATAGAAAGCGTAACAGAACTCGTAGTAAAAGATTTGTTGCCAGCGGCATCTGCAAATCGCAAATTGTCCGTATTGTTGCTATCCGAAAAGAACCCGGGGAACGGCAACCCTGCGGCCAAACCACTCACCGTCACCTCCAAGCCGTACTTCGTACTGCCGTCGAAATTGAAAGTGCTGTTTTTATTCTTTATCTCCTCTATGGTCAAAGTCTTAGGCACCACGCGGAACATACCGTAGTGGTAAACGTTACCCACCTTGATACCGATATCCTCACCAAGAGTCTTGCCGTTCACGACCGTTGCATCGTAGGCGTCCTCCGTATCCTCGCCGATAGAACGGCGACCAACGGCAAAGGTATATACATCGCCCGCTTGCGAGGGCGCAATCTTACCGTAGTTACCATAATCGTAGGGTTTGCTTGCTCCGCCCTGTTGCAGTCCGGTCACTTCAAAGGTATAGTTGTTGC
>JAFTOZ010000011.1 GCA_017463565.1 Clostridia bacterium
GAGTATCAAATGCTTACTTTTCATACGACCTCCACGGTAATGAGCTATTTCTATTATAAAATAATGGAATAGGACTGTCAATAGTGCTAATTTGTGAATTGCAACGTCTATATGGGACAAAAAGTTCTCTATTTCTACTTCTTTCGGTGCAAGTGGTGTTTTTTCCTCTTTATTTTTTTTCCAGAGTGGTGTATAATGGAGGCATGAAGCGCATTTCGTTATGTCTACTGTTGATAATCCTGTGTTTGGCATTTGCCTGCCCCTCTGTGGCAATGGCTGCCGACACTAGCCACCGTCTCATTCCTGCAGGCGGCGTGATGGTTTATCACGTAGACCTCAATACGGGGCGCACCAGCGAGTTTATGTTGCCGGAGGGCTATACAATTCAGTCCAACGGTCGCGAATCCAGCGAATACGTTTTCTTTACCTACAAGGGAATGGATTGCAAAATCAAGGTCGCAGAATGGAATCGGTTGGCAATTGCTCCCTCTGCCAAGGAGGTGCCTCAAATCACCGTGACGACTGCAAGCCAATCCTTGTACTACTGGGTAGGAGAGGAGCGTCAGTACGTAGAGGCAGATGCGGACGGCACTCTGTACTACTTGGGCGCATACAGCAAGAATAGCATCAACTATTTTGCAGTCAAAAAATCTACCGATGACTATTCCGTATTCTACGTTGTTGCCGGGGATGCAAATGCAGAAGAAATCAATTCTATCTTGTACCCAACCGCCGTTGAACCCGGTCCCGAGATCAACCAGGGGGACGTGACGGTGGATCCACCCGAGAAAGAAGAAGGTTTTACCTGGGTGCGTTTCCTTTTGATTTTGGGTATTATCATTCCTGCCATCGTCATTATCCTGATGATCGTCCGCTCCCGTTCGCGCCGTGCACGCGCCCACCGAGAAATCTACGATGAGGATGCAGGCTACGATTCAATCGACGACTAAAAGAAAAGGTTCCAGCTGGAACCTTTTTTATACACCCATACATTGATGCGCAAAATTTAGCAAATCCAAATAGACCTCATCGCGATTGATTTCGCGTAGCAGATCGTGCCTTGCTTCGGGATATAGCTTGATTTGCGTATTTTTCTTTCCGTGGCCAATGTATATTTCGTACAGTTTTCGCACGCCAATGCCGTTTTGGCCGACAGGATCGCTGTCGCCCGACAGCAATAAAATTGGCATAGCATCGGGGATTTTTGCCAAGCGGTTTGCATAGCAATTCTTAGCAGCGCCACGGAACATTGCCTGCATAAATCCCATACTGTGGATAAATTGTGCGCCACAGAATGGGTCTGCAACGTAGGTTTGAACCTCGACTTTGTCGCGGGTTAGCCAACCGTAGCGCAGCTTTTCGTGCTCGAATTGTTTGTCATACTTGTCCGTGAGGAAACGGCAGATGAATCCTGCGTTGTTCTTGGCATCGACAAAGCCTATTTGGGTAGAAACGATCACGTTGCCCAAGAAAGAGCCAAGTGTGTTCATATAGCTGGAGCCGATGAGTACCGCACCGCGCAGAGTGTCGGGATGCTTATACAAATATGCCTGTGCCAAATAGGATCCGTAGCCAACACCCACCAAGAGCAAGGGCAGATGATATTGTGTAATGGCATAGGACGCCAGCTTGTGCAGGTCATCTACGCTATCGAAGAAGGTGTCGCCTTCCGTTTCGCCTCGGTGATCGTAGCCGCCGCAGGTGCGACCGTGGCCGCGCAGATCCGGTGCCACTACGATATAGCCGTTTGCATTCATAATCGCGGCAAATTCGTCTTGGCGTTTCGCATAGTCGCCCATATCGTGCGCAAAAAGAACGATACCGATTGGATCCACGGCCTCGTCCCAAGCATAGCAGTATATCCTTGTTCCTTTGTTTTCAAAAGAAAATTCGCGCATAATTGTCACCTCTATTATTCTACACTATTTTTTCCATTTAGACAACCCCTCAAAAGCGTGTACTAAAAATTCGTTTGCTGGCACACAATACAGAGAGGTATTATGGAAAAATTCAATTGTATAGCACTAACAGGCGGAGGGACGGCAGGCCACGCAATACCTGCCTTGGCACTTGTGCCAATGTTGCGCAAATATTTCCGCCGTATCATCTATATTGGGAGCGAAGGCGGGATAGAGACATCATTGGCTTTGCTTGAGGGAATCGAATATTTTGCTACGCCAACCGTCAAGTTTGACCGTAAAAAATGGCGGACAAATTTGCGCATTCCCAGGATATTGCACGAGGCAAGTGCTACCGCTCGTAAGATTTTATCAGACAATGGCGTGAACGTTGTTTTCTCCAAGGGGGGATATTGTGCGTTGCCTGCTGTTCTCGGTGCAAAGGCGGAGGGGATCCCTATCGTCCTGCACGAATCGGATAGAACGTTGGGATTAGCCAACCGTTTTAGCCGCCTATTTACGCCGCATTTGCTTTCTGCGTTTCAAGACTTGCCAGGCGGTCAATGGGTGGGAAATCCTATGCGAGAGGGCTTGATGAAAGGAGATAGCCAACGATCGCCTCGTTTTGCCAAGAGGCGTCCAACCTTGCTTGTGATGGGTGGATCGCAAGGGGCTCTTGCTATCAACCAAACGCTTGCAGATAGCATTGATTTGCTCTCAGGCTACAATATCATTCATCTATACGGCAAATCTCCAATTGATATCAAGAGAGAAAACTACGTCGGTATGGGGTATTGCCATGAAATAGAGAACCTGTTTGCCGCTGCAGATGGGGTAATATGCCGTGCTGGGGCGGGCACTTTGTTTGAATTGGCAGCACTGGGCAAAAAGGTATTGATGATACCGTTACCCAAAGGGGAATCGCGCGGAGACCAGGAGGAGAATGCGGCGTATTTTGCAGAAACCTATGGGTTCGCTTATCTGTCGCAAGAAGAACTGACGCCTCATAATTTCTCCCAAGCAATTGAGAGGATGATACACCAGCCCCCGCGCGCGCACATCCATAATCCACTAGAGGCCAATTTCCGTGTTGCACGTTACCTATACGAGCATGCGAGCAGTCAGCCCAAACGACAAAAATCAACCAATATCTTCCAAAAAAGTGACAAGAGGTCTTGACAAAAAATGGGTGGTGTGCCTATAATAATTTAGCAGTCTACCACATAGAGTGCTAAAATTAGTAGAACGAGCAGTCAAATGACTGTGAATGGAGGATAGAATGAAAATTAGACCTTTGTTTGATCGCATTTTGGTAAAACCCGACGAGGGAGAAAACACCACCCCTTCCGGCATTATTCTGACGGCATCTGCCAAGGAAAAGCCCCAATATGCCACCGTTTTAGCAGTTGGCGAGGGCGGTTTGGTTGACGGTAAGCAGGTTGATATGATTGTTAAGGTAGGCGACAAGGTTCTCTACGGCAAATATTCCGGCAACGAAATCAAACTGGACGGACAGGAATACGTAATTTTGCGCCAAAGCGACGTGTTGGCAATTGTTGAATAGGAGGCTACTATGGCAAAAATGATCAAGTTTGGCGAGGAAGCTCGCAAGGCTCTTGAAAAAGGCGTTAATACGCTAGCGGATACTGTAAAAATCACCCTGGGTCCCAAGGGACGCAACGTGGTATTGGAAAAGAAATACGGCGCACCCCTCATCACGAACGACGGTGTGACTATCGCCAGAGAGATAGAATTGGACGATCCGTTTGAAAATTTGGGTGCAGGTCTTATTCGCGAAGTTTCGGTGAAAACGAATGAGGTTGCTGGAGACGGTACCACCACCGCAGCGGTTTTGGCACAAGCTATGATCCGTGAGGGAATGAGGAATATTGCTGCCGGTGCTAACCCCGTGTTGGTCAAAAAGGGTATGACTGTTGCTTGTGAGGCGGCCTGTGAAGCGTTGGCACTACATAGCGCACCGATCACCGACAAAAAGAGCATTGCCCAAGTTGCTGCAATTTCTGCAGGGGACGAAGCGGTTGGTGAACTGATTAGTGATGCGATGGATCGCGTAGGCAAAGACGGTATCATCAATATCAATGACGGTCAATCTATGCGTACCGAGTTGGTTGTTGTAGACGGCATGAGTTTCGACAAGGGATATGCAAGCCCCTATTTCGTTACCAATAGCGAAAAGATGACGGTCATCATGGAGGACGCCTATTTGTTGATTACCGACAAAAAGGTTGCCAATATCCAGGACATTTTGCCCCTATTGGAAACGGTCAGTCGCAACGGTCTGAAGTTGGTTATCATCGCTGACGACGTAGAGGGAGAGGCTTTGAGCAACCTGGTGCTGAATAAGCTAAAAGGAATTTTGAACGTGGTTGCTGTCAAGGCTCCCGGATACGGTGATAAACGCAAGGCTATGTTGGAAGACATTGCAATCTTGACGGGCGGTCAAGTGATATCTTCTGATTTTGGTTTGGAATTGTCGATGGTCGGTATGGATATGCTCGGCCATGCCAAAACCGTCAAAGTCACCAAGGACAGTACCACCATCATCGACGGTAACGGTAGCAAGCAAGTGATTGCAGACCGTATTGTTGCTCTCAAAGCACAACACGCCGAGGAGACTAGCGCTTTTGAAAAGGAAAAACTGGCGGAGCGTATTGCCAAACTTTCGGGCGGTGTTGCAGATATCCGTGTGGGCGCTGCCACCGAAATCGAAGCCAAGGAAAAGAAACTGCGTATCGAGGATGCTTTAAATGCAACGCGTGCTGCAGTAGAGGAGGGTATTGTAGCAGGTGGTGGTACTGCACTTTTGTCGGTCATTCCTGCGCTTGCCAACCTTGATCTGCAAGGTGATACCCTGACCGGTGCGCAGATTGTTGCGCGCGCACTGGAAGAGCCCATTCGCCAAATCGTTGCCAATGCAGGATTGGAAGGTTCCGTGGTTGTCGCCGAGGTAAATCGTGGACTAAAAGATACTCCCAACTACGGTTTTGATGCATATCACAACACCTATTGCGATATGATCGCAGAAGGTATCATCGACCCCACGAAGGTGACGCGTTCTGCTTTGCAAAACGCCGTTTCCGTAGCAGGTACCTTGCTCACAACCGAATCCTTGGTTGTAGCAAAACCCGAACCTACGCCTGCTGCACCGATGGGTGGAATGGGTGATTATTAATCGAATAAGAGACAATTATGCATAAAAAAAGGCTGCCAGTGGCAGCCTTTTTGTTTTTAGTTGATTTACATTTTAGCGATATAGATAGCCAACTCGTTGAAGATGACGTCCAAGCCGTGTGCGCCTGCATCGGGATAACCAATGCTACGCTCACCAACGGTGCCGGCTCTACCCAAAGTAGCTACATGGGTCTTGGTAGCCTCTGCGCCCTTGTGAGCAGCCTCTGCACCAAGTGCCAAGCCTTCCAAAAGGCCCTTGCCTTCTTCGGCAGCCTTAGACAGTGCATCTGCACAGGGTTTCAGCGCGTCAACCAAAGTCTTGTCGCCAACTTCCGCGCCCTTACCAAAGCTCTTCTTACCGGTCTCGTAAACGCCACGGTTTGCCTCTTGCATGAGGTGTGCTAGGTCGGCCAAGCTGATTTCCTTCTTACCGAGCATAGCCTTACCGGCATATTTGAAGCCGCTGCCCCAAATAGGACCGGATGCGCCGCCGCAGTACTCTTTGATGATTTCGGAGCAGCTCACGAGGAACTGACCGATGTCACCCTTCTTGCGGGTAGCCCAGTCTGCTTTCAGTTGGCGGAAACCTTTTGCAATACTCATACCAAAGTCGCCGTCACCCATCTTGTCTGCCTCGCAGAAAGGAACTTCGTTCACGATGATGATATCTGCCATCTTGTCCAGAATTTGAACGAAAGCAGCGGTGTTGATGGTCTCACCAACCTTGGGCTCGCCCTCAACCTCATATACGGCTACTTCTTCTTCTGCAGCAACGCCTACCTTCTTGGCAACTGCTTTCTTTTCTTCTACGGGAGCAATATTCAGAGCCTTGCCGATAGCCTTGATAGCCTCAAGAGCAGCCTCTGCTTGCTCGCTCATAGCAGCGCCCCAGGTCAGAGCAGGGGTGTTGACGGGAGCGTCGATTAGAGCCTTCAATTCAGCATCTACACGCAGAACGGTGATGGAAGCACCTGCCATATCGATACTGGTCATATAGTTGCCAACGATGGTACGGTGAATCTTCACACCGTCCTTTTCCAATACGTTGCTCACGCTGTTGTTCAGCAGATACAACTCTTGCAGGGGGCTACCGCCGAAACCGTTGATCAACAAAACCACTTCTTCGCTGGACTTCAGACCGAGATCTTCCTCCAAGTCCTTGACGATACGCTCTGCCAAATTGTCTGCAAAATGACCGGACGAATAGTCGATCTTCTCGCGGAAACGGCCGGGTTCACCGTGGATACCTACGCCAAACTCCATTTCATCGTCTCCGATATCAAAGGTGGGGTGACCTGCAGCAGGAACGGTACAGGAAGTGAAAGCGAAACCAAAGGAGCGAACGTTGTCGATAACCTTGTTGGCAATGCGCTTAACCTCGGGCAAATCCTTGCCTTGCTCAGCGGCAGCACCTGCGCACTTGTGAACGAGCACGGTACCTGCCACACCACGGCGGCCAACGGTATAGAGGCTATCCTTCACGGCGATATCGTCGTTGACATAAACAGCATCTACCTTGATACCGTCGTCTTCGATCGCGTCGTTCATAGCGTTGTTGAAGTTCATGCAGTCGCCAGAGTAGTTCTTAACGATCAGCAAAACACCCTTGTCGGTAGCTACTTGTTTGATAGCATTGTAGACTTGCACTTGGCTGGGGCTGGCAAACACGTCGCCACAAACAGCACAGTCCAACATACCTTTGCCAACAAAGCCAGCGTGAGCAGGCTCGTGACCCGAACCACCGCCGGAGATCAAGCTAACCTTAGCAGGATTGATTTCTTTCTTCTTAACAATCTTAAACTTTTCTACAAACTCAAGATCGGGATGTGCCTTGGCCAAACCGTGACACATATCGTAAACAAAAGATTCTGGTGTGTTAATGATTTTTTTCATGCTCTCTCATTATGGGTGAGGCGAACAATTGTGCGCAGCCAATTCAATTATTCGTCAATGCCGTACTTGTATTCGAAGCCGATCTTGTTTGCAGTCTTGATTGCAGCGACAACCATATCCTCGGTTACGGGGAAAGGCATATTGTGGATGGACTCCTCGGGGATGCAGGTCTTAGCAGCGACTGCGCGCAGCAACTCATCGTCTACGTCCTCGCTACCCAGATCCTTCAAGCAAACAGGCAGACCAACGGTCAAACAGAAGTCCAGAACCTCATACAGTTCCTCTTCGGGGGCATTTTCCAAAACCAATTGGCAGATGGTACCGAAAGCAACCATTTCACCGTGGGTGTACTTGGTGTGAGCGGGCAACAGGGTCAAACCGTCGTGGATAGCGTGAGCAGCAGCCAAACCGCCGGACTCGAAGCCAAGACCGCTGAGCAGGATGTTGGTCTCGATAATCTTTTCCAAAGCAGGAGTTACAACCTTTGCCTCACAAGCAGCCTTTGCCTTAGCGCCGTCGGAGATCAGGTTTTTGTAGCACAATTCAGCCAATGCGAAAGCGGTGTGAGTGCCGTAGCCAAGCAGGGTACCCTTTGCGCGGTTAGCACCGCAGGGCAGACCGGCGTTCACGTTGGAGCAACTTTGTACGTTTGCACGAGCCTCGAAGTAGGTGCTCAGAGCGTCGCCCATACCGCTTACGAGGAAGCGAACGGGAGCGTTTGCAATTACGTTGGTGTCAATCAGCACGACGCTGGGGTTTTGACGGAAATATGCATAGTCATCGAAGTGGTGATCATCGGTATACAGAACTGCCGAGTGGCTGGTGGGAGCGTCGGTAGCTGCGATGGTGGGCACGATAATGAGATTGCTGCCGGCAGCCACGCACTTAGCAGTGTCGATTGCCTTGCCGCCGCCCAAACCAATGGTACAAGCACACTTGTTCTCTTTTGCAAAGGCTTGCAACTTCTTCACGATATTTCTGGAGCACTCGCCTTGGAAGATGTCGCCGGACGAAATCAGTTGGATGCCATATTGTGCTTGGGTAGCATCGAGTTTTGCTTGGACGCGTTCGATATCACCCTTGTTGCCGATCAACAAAGCCTTTTTGCCAAAGGTGCGCACGAAATAGCCGAGATTCAACAACTCGTTTTCGCCTTGAACATACTTGGTGGGACAGATGAAAGCTTTTCTCATAGATAATTCTCCTTCTATAAAATATAATCTTTGATATTTGCAGTAATACTGCTATTTTTATTATATCACTTAACCTTTGCTTGTCAATAGGCTATTTTTCGACTTTTGCACATATTTTGGCTTCAAAAATTGATTTTCGAGGGTCTTTCTTAGCGAAAAACTGCTTTTTTTGCGTTTCATGGGTCACTTTTTTGAAAAAATGCTATTGTTTGTAATGCGCCAAAGGAGGGTCTATGAGCAAGCATCTGAACGTGCTGATTATTGTAATAATGATAGGGATATCCGTTACGTTTTCTGTCATCTATATCAACAAATACGTTGATTTTACCTCCACCGATTCCCTCGGTCCGACGGTAGAGGCGGATACGCAAGTGCCGCCTAAGCCTGAAGAGAACCTGCCAGACGTTGAATATAGCGTTTTCCCCAGAGTTGCCGTGCGAGGGGAAGATGCAATTGTCAACGTAACCGGTGGACCGGGCAGCGAATATCTGTGTGACAGTTACCATTTGGGTGGTTCGATATACGCGCTCATCAGTACCGATTCAAACGGTGACGATTACCGAGCAAGAGGGCAGGGGATTGCCGTCGCCCGCTTTGATGAAGGGTGCAATCTCAAAGAAACCTTAACCCTGGAAAACTCCATAGGTTGCCGCTATTTGTGTGCCTGCCCCTCTGCGTCGGGACTTTTGATCGTAGCCTCTTGCACCGAAGGAATTCGCGTTTGGTCGGTTAGTACCAGCATGGTTTCTTACCAAACGAATCTACCGTACGTAGCAGAGAGCGCCTGTGCCATTTTGGACGGCGAGGAGAACATAGTAAGCGTCTGCGGAGAGCGGCTCTATCTGTTTTCTCTCACCCCCAGTTTAGATCTTGGATTTAGTTTTAGTGTCGGCGAGGCAGGCTACGAGGCCTTTGCTCTATATTCCTATATAGACGAATATAGACTTTTTGTACGAGGACTGGGTACGGGGGCGGTCTACCGAGCCAACCGACAGGGCTTTATCGAAAAGCACGTAACAATGCGAGCGGATGCCGTGACACCCTGTGAGACGGGCTTTGTTCTCGGGGGCGCGCGCGAGCACGCGACGATAGAGATATACGATTATCAAATGAATCCGCTATCCACACTCGATCTACCACGCTGCGAGACTCTGACTTTGTCTTCCTATTCTGGTGGTGTGCTCGTACTCTTGGGTGATGAGCTGCATACAACCGCGTACCTACTGTGTAGCCACGGAGATTTGATTTGCTCTACCGTGCTTGGCGCAGGTATTCCATACGGTACCCCAAGCTATACGGACGGCCGTTTTGTCATATCTTGCATAGAGGATCAACAAATCACCGTGTATTCCTACAAGCCAATGGACCAATCCATTGTCAACTTGCACGTCGTATTGGGGGCAGAGCGTGCGCAAATCTGGACGAAAGGCGCCTATCTGTTTCTTGCCTGTGATACCATATTTGACTACGGAGATTTTACCCTCAAAATGGGTGGTAGAGACGTCTACCTTTTGCGCTTCCAATAAAAAAGCCCCGCAAAAGCGGGGCCTTGCAGAAACGCACTATTGCAGAGATGCCAGGCGGTCTTGCCATTTAGTCAGCATTTCCTTGTTTTGAGCCAGTTTCACACGTTCGCCTTCGATGATGGCTTGCGGTGCACGGCTAACAAATCCGGGATTGGAGAGCATACCTTCGCTACGTGCAATCTCTTTGCGAACCTTTTCAATTTCGCCCTTGATTCGTGCGACCTCTTTTTCGATGTCTACCAACTCACCGAGAGGGATGTAAATTTCTGCCAGCGCAGTAACTTTGCTATACGCACGTGCAGGGATTTCTTCGGGAGTAATGTAGGCGATATCCGTGACTTGTGCTAACTTCTCAATGTAAGAGTGGCACTTCTTGATGATATTCTTGTTTTCGGTTACCAACAGAACACCAACTTTTTTGCTTGCGGCAACGCCCACTTCCGCACGAATATTGCGGATAGCGGCGATCATCTCCATCACACCTTCCATCTGCTTGGCTTCCTTGGAATATCCAAACTTCTTGACAGGTGTCGGCCAAGGTTGAGTCATAATGGTTTCCGCGCTACCGGGGAGCGTCTTATAGATACACTCGGTCACGAAGGGGATGTAGGGATGCAAGAGCTTCAAGGTTTCGCTCAGTACGTGTACCAAGATACTCACGGTATCACGCTTTGCTTCCACGTCGTCGTTATAGAGCACGGGCTTAACCAACTCGATATACCAGTCACAGAATTCACTCCACACAAAATCGTACAAGCGACCTGCGCCAATACCGATATCGTATTTATTGATATTCCTCGTCACCTGGCGAATCACACGGTTCAAACGGCTGAGAATCCATTTGTCGGCCATCGTCTTTTTGCACTCGTCAATGGGCTTGAGTTGGATATTTTCCGCATTCATCAATACGAAGCGGCTAGCATTCCAAACCTTATTGATAAAGTTGCGGCAACCCTCCAACTTCTCTTGAGAGAAGCGAGTGTCCGAACCGGGAGCAATGCCGTTTGCCAAACTGAAACGCAGGCTATCCGCACCGTATTTGTCGATAATCTCGAGGGGGTCGATTCCGTTGCCCAAAGACTTGCTCATCTTGCGACCTTGCGCATCGCGCACGATACCGTGGAAAAGCACGTCAGAGAAGGGAACTTCGCCCATATGCTCGATACCCGAGAACAGCATACGAGCCACCCAGAAGAATAGGATATCGTAGCCCGTTACCAGCACGCTGGTCGGATAGAAATAGTCCAATTCGGGGGTCTTCTCAGGCCATCCCATCGTAGAGAAAGGCCCCAGAGCAGAGCTGAACCAAGTATCCAGAACGTCTTCGTCTTGGCGCAAATGATGTCCGCCGCATTTCGGGCAAACGGTAGGATCGGTTTCACTCACCGTCATTTCACCGCAGTCGTCGCAGTAGAAGGCAGGAATCTGATGACCCCACCACAACTGACGGCTGATACACCAATCCTTAATGTTGTTCATCCAATTGTAGTAAACCTTGTTGAAACGCTCGGGGATCAACTTGGTCTTACCCTTCTTGACTGCTTCGATCGCGGGTTTTGCCAAGGGCTTCATTTCCACGAACCATTGACGTGAAATGATGGTTTCGCCGGTCGAATGGCAACGGTAGCAGGTACCAACGTTGTGGCGGTAGGGCTCTTTCTTGACCAAGTAGCCACCGGCAATCAAGTCTTCCTCAATCTTCTTTCGTGCAGCAAAGCGATCCAGACCTTGATATTGCGGAGCAAAATCATTCATGGTACCGTCGTCGTTCATCACGCGAATAACGGGCAGATTGTGACGTTTGCCAACCTCAAAGTCATTGGGGTCATGGGCAGGGGTGATTTTCACCGCGCCGGAGCCAAAGTCCATCTCCACGTAATCGTCCGCTACGATAGGAATATTCTTATTTACAAGGGGCAGAACCAATTCCTTGCCAACCATATCCTTGTAACGAGCATCCTTGGGATTGACGGCAACAGCCGTATCTCCCAGCATGGTCTCGGGGCGCGTCGTTTCCACCACGATTTAGCCGGTACCGTCTGCCAGGGGGTAGCGAATATGCCACAGGAAGGAATCTTGCTCTGCATACTCCACCTCCGCATCAGACAGGGCGGTCTTACAGCAAGGACACCAGTTGATGATACGGTTTCCGCGGTAAATCAGACCCTTTTCGTACAAGCGCACAAACACTTTGCGCACCGCGCGCGACAAGTTGCTGTCCATCGTAAAGGCCTCACGCGACCAATCGCAACTGGCGCCTAGGCTCTTCATTTGGGTTACGATGCGACCGCCGTATTGCTTTTTCCAGTCCCACGCGCGTGACAAGAAACCCTCGCGGCCTACGTCTTGTTTTGTCAAACCTTCTTTGGCCATGGTTTCCACAATACGCACCTCGGTAGCGATGGAAGCGTGGTCGGTGCCGGGCAACCACAAAGTCTCGTAGCCTTGCATACGTTTGCAACGGATCAAAATGTCGGGAATAGTCAAATCCAGAGCGTGACCCATGTGCAACTGACCCGTGATATTGGGTGGGGGCATTACGATACAGAAGGGTTCTTTATCGGGGTTGGGGGCAGCATGAAAATAGCCCTTTTCTTCCCATTGGGCATAGATGTCTTTTTCAAATTCTTGAGGTTGATACGTCTTCGGGATATTCATGATTATTTGTCTTCGGGCTCAGATTCAGCCTTTGCTGCCTCCTCAGCGGCCTCGGCTGCTTGCACCTCTTCACGGGTTGCACACGCTTCAGATGAGTTGTCAAAGAAGTTCAGACGAACGTTTTCTGCATCCTTAATTTTCTTCACGCCACCCAACTGTTCCACTACGATTTTTGCATAAATGCTCTTTGCGGTCCAGCTCAGGGCAGTACCGATAGCCAAGAAACCAAAAGAGAACCAGTAGATAATGTGGCCGACCAAAGGAATGTTGGTCATATAGCCCAACGCACCACCATCAGGACTAACGGCAAACAGAGTTTGTTGGTATGCGCCAACTGCCATAAAGTCGGGCGCACCGCCAAAGCAACTCAAAATCACGCCGATTGCGGTGACGAAAGCACCTGCCTTGCCCCAGTAGTTGGCCTTGCCGACGATATTTTTGTTGGCGAGCAGCGCTGCTGCGATCATTTGCAGAACCTCACCGAAACCAATCAGAACGGCGAAAGCAACGTACACGTTGCCGTTGACGGTCAAGCAGATGACGGCCATCACTTGCAGCAATTTATCTGCCAGGGGGTCAAGTGCAGCACCAATTGCAGACTCCATATGGAAGCGACGTGCAATCTTGCCGTCTACGATATCGGTCAGGCTGGCAAACACAAATACTGCGAGTGCGGTGTACATATAGGCGTAAGGATCAATACCCTCGATGCCTTGCATCAAAAAGAATACCAAGGCAAACAGGGGCACGCACAAAACGCGGATATAGCAAAGGATATTAGGGATATTAAAGAGCTCTTTCTTCGTAAAACTGAGTTTCATATTGTATCTCCTATCAAAATTTACGTACGCATACGCATACGCAAGGCTATTGTAACATATCAAAAGCCATTTAGTAAATGTTTTTATCAATAAACATTATGAAATAATCTTTGTCGTTCTGTCAGGGGTCACCATCGTTTGGGGCGGACAATAAACTGTAGCATGACTCAAAAGGAGGAAATATGAAAAAAGTATTTTTTACAACGCTTATCGTCATTTTATTGACGTTTACGATATCGGCATTTGTGGGATGCCAACCGGAGCAGACAAATTTGATTCGCCTTTGCGAGGTGACGCACTCGGTGTTTTATGCCCCTCTGTACGTGGCTCTTGACCTGGGATATTTTACCGAGGAGGGTATCGAAGTAGAAATCAGCAACGGTGGCGGTGCAGACAAAGTGATGACAGCTTTGCTGTCAAAACAGGCGGATATTGGGCTTTGCGGTCCCGAAGCCGTCATCTACGTATACAACGAGGGCAGGCAAGACTATCCGCAAGTAATCGGACAGTTGACCAGAATGGACGGTAGTTTCTTGATGGGGCGGACGAGTGAGCCTGCATTCGACTGGGCAACGTCCCTCCGTGGTAAAGAGATTATAGGCGGCAGAAAGGGCGGTGTGCCTGCGATGGCGCTTGAGTATTGCTTACGCCACAATGGCTACACAATCGGGCAAGACGTGTTCGTCAATTACGACGTTCAATATGATCTTATTACTGCTGCCTTCGAAGGAGGTGTAGGCGACTATTGTACTATGTTTGAGCCTGCCGCAGGTACTTTCGAGCAAGCAGGCAAAGGATATATTATTGCGTCCGTCGGTGTTGAATGTGGCGAGATTCCTTATACTGCATTTTGTGCTACCAAGGACTATCTTGAGGAAAACACCGACAAGGTCAAGGCTTTTATGCGAGCGCTCTACAAAGGGGTTGAGTACGTTGCGACTCATACGCCCGAAGAAATCGCCAAAGCGGTAGCGCCGTCCTTTACCGGGGTGGACCTGGAGTTACTTGAACGTGCGGTTGAGAATTATCGAGAAATCCATGCAATCGTGGAGGATATGCACCTGAACAAGGCATCTTTCGAGCGGCTGCAAGACGTCATTATTGAGGCTGGCGTTATGGAAAAACGCGCCGTGTACGAGCACGTGGTCAACCACGATTATCTGCCGTGAAAAAGCCACTATTGAAACTAGACAACCTTTCCCACGTGTACTACTCGGTACGCGAGGAAACGGTTGCGCTAAAGCATATTAGCCTGGAAGTAAAGGAGGGAGAATTCTTTGGACTTGTGGGTCCGTCTGGTAGTGGCAAAACCACTTTGCTTTCCATTATGGCAGGAGTATTGACGCCAACGGAAGGGCAAATTCAACTGAGCGAGGGGGATATTCATACCGATGTTGGATATATGCTTCAACACGACCATTTGTTCGAGTGGCGAAGTATCTACGACAACGTAATCCTGGGGCTGGAAATCAACCGAAAAAAGACGCCGGAAAATTTGCAATATGCCGAGGAATTGCTGAAAAAGTACGGATTGCACGAGTTTATGAAACATCATCCGCAGGAACTGTCGGGTGGAATGAGGCAAAGAGCGGCGCTAATTCGAACCCTCGTTTTGCGCCCGAAAATCATTTTGCTAGACGAGCCGTTTTCTGCGCTTGACTACCAAACCAGACTCTCGGTTGCAGAGGATGTTCGGGCCATCATCAAGAATGAGGGGCTCACTGCTATTCTCGTTACTCACGATATATCAGAGGCGCTTTCGCTATGTGACCGCATTGCCGTTCTGACAGCAAGGCCTGCCACAGTCAAGGCAACACATGAAGTGCCCCTGGAGGGTGACAGTTTTGAACGAAGAGAGGATGCTCGCTTTGCCGCCTACTTCAAGGCAATATGGAAGGAGTTAGAGATACATGAAGAAAAAAGTACTATCAATCGAACATCAACGATTTCTGAACCGCCGAACTCGGAGTAAGGTAATTGTCCTTGCCTGCCAGCTGGGGTTGTTGGTTTTGTTCTTGGGATTATGGGAGCTGCTGGCGGCATACGAGGTGATAGATTCCTTCATTACCTCGTCGCCGTCTAGAATTTGGGCTACGTTCATTGACCTGGCAAAAGGTGACCTTTGGAGACATGCGCTCACCACGCTTGCCGAGACAGTTGTGGCATTCTTGCTGTCCTTCCTGATCGGCACAACCGTGGCCGTACTTCTATGGCTATCAGATGGAGTAAGGAGAGTCCTGGAGCCGTATCTTGTAGTGTTGAACGCATTGCCCAAAATTGCTCTCGGGCCGATTATCATTATTTGGGTCGGCGCAGGACCGCAAGCAATCGTCACTATGGCGCTGCTGATATCTGTCATCATCACCACGATCAATACGTTGACAGGCTTCATTTCCATATCGAAGGAAAAACTGCTGCTCATGAAAACTCTACACGCCAACAAGTGGCAGACGTTGTGGAAGTTGGTGATCCCTGCTAATGCCTCCACGATCACTGCTTGTCTGAAGGTGAACGTTGGCATGAGTTGGGTCGGCACGATCATGGGGGAGTACTTGGTCAGTAGAGCAGGATTAGGCTATCTGATCGTCTACGGAGGGCAGGTATTCAACCTAAGCCTGGTGATGTGTGCAACCGTTGTCCTTTGCCTGTTAGCAGCGGCAATGTACCTTGCGGTCTCCCTTCTTTCCAAGCTAGTAGAACGCCGACTGTCATAGCATTTTGGTTTCACGTGAAACATTAATCGCACTAAAAGCGCAGGGTCAAACCATAAAAACTTAATCAAAACTTAATTAAAATGCGTAAAGAATTTTTCTTTGCGCATTGTTTTTTATCTGCACTTATGATATAATATCTACAGGAAATTGTCTTTTGCCGTCGCAGGCGGCAACTGCAACACTGACTGTTTCATGCGCTTTATGCGCTGTATATATATTCGCGGTCTGACCGCAACTGCTATGACTAAAAATTATTCCATTCGGGAGTGCTTTGACGACAGCACTTCTCGCGCTTTAGTTGCGAGAAATCGGCTGATTTTGTCTATTTTCTCCCTAAGTTTGATATTATGCTTGGGTCTAACGGCGTGTTTTGCCACCCTGCACGGCCTTGAAATCATTAATCCAGAGCCCTCTTTGGCGCTGGCTGTTGTTTTTGCTATACTTTCAGTAGCTTGTATTTTCGGCTTGATCTTTGCCGGAATCAACTTTACAAAGTTGTTGGATACCATCTCTGACCGAGCAGAGCAGATACAACAGGAGGCCGCATACCGTTCTGACGCGTATCGAAGCAAGTTGGTTTCCAAGGCAGAAGGCGCTGTGCATAGTATTATGCCCGAAGGCTTCTACTTTAGCGATATTAGTTCTCCCTTCCTCCAACGCAGAATTGACGGTGTAGATTATAGTAGCAACTACCAAGTTGCTTTGATCTATCTCACCGAGGATAGTTTGCACTACGTATCATCTGTGTTCAGCCTGGTAGACAATGAGCGTCGCTCGATGAACGGTGTCGTGCCCTTCCGCAAGATTACCGCATTTGAGATTATCAAGGCGAACAATATCGATCTGTTCCGTCCTCAACTCAAGTTGGCGTTTGGCGA